>CAUJFC010000220.1 GCA_963169755.1 Actinomycetota bacterium
GGTGTAATGCCACAGGTCCTGCTGGTAGACGGTGCGGTCGCTCTCGATCTCACCGTCGATCGGATCCTGACGCACCAAGTAGCCAGGGTGACCACCTCCGACCCTGGTGGTCTTCATCCGGCGGTTGGCCGCCAAGTCGGCGGGCCCCAACGACAGCCCCTGCATCCGAGGGCTGGCCGCGCAGAGTTCCTCGACAGTGGCCACACCCCGGGCGGTCTCCAGAATCGCGTGGATCAGCAGCGGCCGTTCCAGCCCGGCCCGGGCTTCGAGCTGAGCGAGGAGGCGATCCACATAGTGGATGTCCTCGGGCCCCTCCACCTTGGGGATCATGATCACGTCAAGCTTGTCACCGGCCTCTGTCACCAGGGTGATCAGGTCGTCTAGAACCCACGGCGAGTCCAAGCTGTTCACCCGAGTCCACAGCTGGGTGTCACCGAAGTCGTTCTCACGGGCGATCTTCACCAGTCCGTGGCGAGCAGCTTCCTTGTTCTCGGCCTTGATGGCGTCCTCGAGGTTTCCGAGAATGATGTCGACCTTGGCGGCGATATCGGGAACCTTGGCGGCCATCTTCTCGTTGCTGGGGTCGAAGAAGTGGATCATCCGCGACGGCCGGAACGGGATCTCCCGGACCGGCTCAGGAGCACCAGCGGCCAGGGGGCGGAAGAAGTCCTTGGGGTTGCGCATCACATCTCCAGAAGCGGGGTGGGTTGTTGGCCACCCTAGAAAACCGGGAGGTCCCCACCCAACAAGCACTCGACAGACGAGCGGGCCACCGTCGTTGGTTGCGAGTCTCGGCCGAACCAGGTCGTGAGTGTCCCCTCAGTGCCGCTGGCTGACCATCGTGATTCAGACCTGGTGAGGTGTCCGCTCGACGCTGAGCGAATTGGGCAGCGCGGCGTCGGGTCGCTCGGGCTGATCGGAGGTAACGGCGAACTGAGTGACGGTAGGGGTTCCGTACTGTAGATACCGGACCTTGATGTTGGCCCAGGGGCCGCTCGACGTGGTCGCGTAGACCTTCGGGTACACGCAGGTGACCGTCTGCCCCGACACCGAGCACGAGGACCCCGACGTTGCCAGCGACGGCCATGCCGAGATGATCTCCATGTCGGAGGGGAAGGTGCCGGTGAGAGTGGTGGTGGTTGCGTAGGCGGGACCACCGTTGGTGATTCGGATCGACATGGTCACCTCAGTCCCGGCTACCACCTCACTGGGAACGGTGGCGTCGAGCCCCAGATCCACCTCCCGAGGCAAAACGGTGAAGTCGTAGGTGGTGGTCGTATCGGCAGGTTGTGGATCCGGCAGAGACGAGGAGACGGTGATGGCTGCCTGTCCATTGGTAGCTGGACCACCCGCTGTGCCACGGAGGGTGAACCGGCGATTTCCTCCGCTTCCGTGCAGCGACCCGATCGGACACGTGACCAGGCCGACACCGACTGTGCACAAGGTTCCCGAGGTGGTTACAGCACTGGTGAGCGTCCAGTCGGCAGGGAGACTCACCGTGGCTACTGCGTCGGTGACGGCGGACGGTCCGAAGTTGAAAGCACGCCCCTCGATCTCGAACTCCTCACCCGATACGTAGGTGGTGAGCGTCTTCAAGGTGCCGTTCAGATTGGCTTGGGGCTCTGACACCGTGATCGGAAGCGCCAGCTCGTTGATGTGAGGGTCCTGGGTCGGCTCGGTGTCGGCACTGCTCACGTCGATCTCGACCGTTCCCCCGGTCAGGGAGGGGACATTTGCTGTGACCCGTATGACCTGACTGCGACCCCGCGCCAAGGTACCGAGCGGACAACTGATCGACTGTGGTGACACGGTGCAGGTACCTCCGCCCGGCGACAGGGGAGGGACTGCCAGCGCACTGCTCGATGGGAGCGACGAGGGGAGAGATACGACCAAGGTCGCCGGGGCGCTGGTGACCGTCCCGTGATTCGTGACGGTCACCTCCAACCTCAGGGGAACGTCGAGGGTTGGGGGAACGGGCGTGACTACCGCCTCGACCCCTAGGTCGACCACCCTGGCAAGCATGGGGAAGCTGACCTCTACAACATCACTGTGGGGGTCCGGTGACTGTTGGGGCGTCTGGCTCACAACCTCCACCCGAACTGACTGGGCCCCGTCTGTCTGGCCGACCAATGTCACCCGAAGTGGGACCGAATCATGGGCATCGAGATCGCCGATGTCACAGACCCCGGTGGACCCAATGACCGAGCAGGGAATGTCGTCGTCGCCCCACACGACCTGCTCGAGGATCGCCCCCGAGGCATCGACAGTGGCGATCACTGCTTGGTGATCGGTCGAACCGGCGTTGTGAACAATGCCCGAAGCCGTGATCTGCTCACCGACCACGCCGTCGACCGGAGCCAACAGCGTCGGGTGAACATCAGATGTCACCGACGGATCAACGGCCTGAAGGGCGAAGCTCCCGCCCACACCACCAGCCTCACTGCTGTAGCTGATCGATCCCCATACCGCATCGGTCGGTCCTGTCGCTCGGATCGTGATGGTGGCCGACGAGGCCCCTGGCCACACCAGCATGGAACTGCATGTACGGGCAGGCAAGGCGGTACACGACACCGGATATCCGCCAACCGACAAGGCCAGGATCTCGAACCCGGCTGGCAGGCTCACGTTCACGTACTGCGCATACTGGAGGCCACCTACCCAGGTGACCTGAACCTGCGCCTCGGTACCTGCCTCCATCAATCCCAGACTGTTGAAGGTCAGATATCCCAACGTGAACGGGAGAACCGTTCTGCTCACCGAATCCGGACTCGGATCAGGAGTCGGCTGAGGGTGCGGCGAACTAGCTGAATGGTTCACCATGAAACTGGCTTCTGCGGGCTGGACGAGTGTGATGTCCATGAACCATTTCTGGTCGGGATGGGTCAGGGGATTGATCAACGCCGATCCGGTGTTGCATTCGACCTCGCCAGCAGTGATGGAGCAGCTACCGGCCGCGGCCCCATCGGCTCGGGTCAGAGTGGCCGAAGTTGCGTTGACTCCAGTAGGGAAGTCTTGGCGGACCACTACCTGCGATGCCGCCGATTGACCGCGGTTTGCCACCACGGTCCGTGACACCACCGGAGAACCCACCAGCCAGGGCTGAACCGGCGGTGCCGTCACCTCGAGATCGACCAACCCCCCGGTTCCGACGACCACCTGCTCCTCAACGCTGTTCGGGTTCAGGTCCAGCGCCGGTTCACCACCGTCGGAAGTTGCCATGGCCAACAAGTTGTGGACAGTTCCCGTCACACCGCCAGTTACCGCGAAGGTGACCGATTGGCTAGCCCCAGCGGCGACAGTGCCCAGCGGACAGCGGATCAACATGAGCCCCAATCCAGTCGAGGATTCACAACCCGTCCGGTTCACGGCATGGGGTGTCAAGGACTCGGACGTGGCCAGCAGAGCCGCGGCCCCGTCCGCGGGGCTACTGCCATGGTTGGCAACCGTGACGGTGACCAACCGCACCTCACCGGGTGCCAGCCACCCGCCGAGGTCTGTGGCCGAGACCCCCAGATCCCGACCATCGGCCTGACAGGCACTCAGAATCGCGGCGAGCACTCCGGCTAGGGCGGTGACAAGTAGCACTCGAATCGGGCCAACGGATCTGCTCATCGCCCGTGAACTTGTCATGGTTACCGCCTCTCGTGGTCGATGGAGAGGTGATGGCTGGTTCTTCGTTTGGGTCTCGTCGGACCACAACGTACCAAACGAGAGCGCCGAGCAGGCCCCTTGACCGAACGGTCAAGAGTTCGTCTAGAGTCCGGCCCGACGCCGGCAGGGGATGCCGGCCCCACCCGGAGGTGTGTCGTGTTCCAGTGGAGCGAAGAGCAGGAGATGGTTCGCGGCGCAGTCCGCCAGTTCATCGACAAGGAGATCCGCCCCAGGATCGATGAGTTCGAGCACGGCGACACCCCTCCTTATGAGGTACTGCGCAAGCTGCTCCGCGAGTTCGGCATGGATGTCATGGCACGGGACCGCTTCGCCAAGCAGATCGAGTTCGAGAAAGAGGTGGCCGCCGCCACCGAGCGTGGAGAGGCCCCACCCGAGAAGCCGAAGAAGGACGGAGACGGGGGAGCATCGTCCCTCCAACTGATCCCCATCATCGAACTGTGCAAGGTCTGCCCCGGGATGGTCACGGCCATGGGGGTGTCGATGGGTCTCACCTCGGCGGCCATCAACTCCAAAGGCACCATTGCGCAGAAGGAGCGTTGGGTCGGTGACCTCCTGACTCTCGACAAGATCGGCGCGTGGGCGATCACCGAGCCCAACTCGGGCTCCGACGCGTTCGGCTCCATGAAGTCCACCGCCCGCCGCGACGGCGACGAGTACGTACTCAATGGCTCCAAGACCTTCATCACCAACGGGCCTTACGCCGACACGATCGTCTTCATCTGCAAATTCGACGAAGGTAATGACCCCGCCGAGCGCAAGATCCTCTCCTTCGTGCTCGACTCGGGAATGCCCGGTCTCGAACAGTCCAAGCCCCTTCGCAAGATGGGCATGCACTCCTCACCCACGGGTGAACTCTTCCTCGACGACGTTCGGGTGGGTATCGACCGCCTGATCGGCGAGACCGAGAACCCACCTTCAGGGGGACGCGAAGGCGCCAAGGCCACCTTCATGCAGGAGCGCTCCGGCGTTGCCGCCATGGCACTGGGAATGATCGAAGAGTGCCTGGCAATCTCGGTCGAGTACGCCAAGAACCGGGTCCAGTTCGGGCACCCCATCGGTGACTTCCAGCTCATCCAGGACAAGCTGGCCCGCATGGAGGTTGCCCGCCTCAATGTAGAGAACCTGGTGTTCCGTACCATCGAGATGTCGGCCGCCGGCCGCTCCATGACACTGGCCGAAGCCTCGGCCATGAAGTTGTACTCCGCCCGGGCCGCCACCGAGGTGGCCCTGGAGGCTGTCCAGATTCTGGGCGGCAATGGCTACATGGCCGAGTTCCGGGTGGAGCAGCTCGCACGTGACGCCAAGGTGCTCCAGATCTACGCCGGCACCGATGAGATCCAGATCACCCACATCGCCAAGGATCTGCTCCGCCGCTGAGGTGGTGCGGCCGCACTGGTCCCACTCGGCCACAGCGCACCATGAGCGGGAGGAGCCGCCTCCCGCTCACACTCCCAACGAGCGCCCGATGATCTCTTTCATGATCTCGGTCGTACCGCCGTAAATGGTCGAAATCCGGACGTCGGCGTACGCCCGAGCGATCGGATACTCGAGCATGTACCCGTACCCGCCGTGGAGCTGAACACAGGTGTCCACCACCCGTTTGTGTAACTCGGTTGACCACCACTTGGCTTCAGCCGCCTCCTCGGCGGACAGCTCACCGGCGTTCAGAGACTCCACGCAGCGGTCGAGGAACACCCAAGCGATGTCGATCTCGGTACGCATCTCGGCCAGCTTGAACCTGCTGTTCTGGAACGAGCCGATCGGCTGACCGAAAGCCGTCCGTTCCCGGCAGTAGTCCAGGGTCCATCCCAGGGCGGCCTCGGCACCCGCGACCGCTGACACCGCGATCGACAGGCGCTCCTGGGGGAGATTGCGCACCAGATGTACGAATCCCTGGCCTTCTGATCCCAGCAGGTTGTCGACCGGAACCCTCACATCGGTGAAGAACAGTTCGGCGGTGTCCTGGCTGTGCAGCCCGACTTTCTCGAGATTGCGGCCCCGTTCGAATCCCTCCATGCCTCGCTCGATCACCACCAGACTCATGCCCTTGTGCTTTTGAGTCGGATCGGTCTTGACGGCGGTGATCACTAGATCGGCGTTGATCCCGTTGGTGATGAACGTCTTGGATCCGTTGACCACATAGGTGTCGCCGTCACGCACCGCACTGGTCGACATCGATGCCAGGTCAGAGCCGATACCTGGCTCGGTCATAGCGACAGCGGTGATCA
This sequence comes from Actinomycetota bacterium, assembly GCA_963169755.1. Taxonomy (GTDB): domain Bacteria; phylum Actinomycetota; class Acidimicrobiia; order Acidimicrobiales; family Iamiaceae; genus Aquihabitans. The sequence goes on from CAUJFC010000220.1 coordinate 5,901, forward strand.
GCTCTCCAGAGCAGATTCCCGGCAGCCATCGCTGCTTCTGCTCTTCAGTGGTGAGCGACAGGAAGTAGGGAAGGCACACGTCGTTGTGAAGGGTTATGCCCAGACCCGCACCTCCGGCGCCCGCGGCCTGGACCTCTTCACCGATGATCTGGTTGTAGCGGAAGTCCTCGACCCCACCACCTCCGTACGCTTCGGGGACGTCCATTCCAAGGAATCCGGCCGATCCGGCAGCGGTGAACAGGTCGCGGGGGACGATTCCCTCTCGCTCCCAGGTCTCCACATTCGGCGTGATCTCGCGGGACACGAACTGACGGACAGCCTCGCGAAACATGTCGTGTTCTTCATTGAAGATGGTGCGGCGCATGGCTGCAATATTGGCGCGGTTGCTGTGGATCAACCGTCCCAGCGGCACTGGGCGAGGGCGCGGTCCTCCCGATGCCCTTCGCCTGTCGACCAGCTCCCGTGCCCCGCTAGAGTGGCCAGCATTCAACACGCCGGGGAGCTCGTGGAATCGGGCTGAGAGGGTGTCAATCCACCAGCCGGTGGCCGACACCGACCCGTGAACCTGACCTGGGTAATTCCAGCGGAGGGATGCGATGCCCGGGAATGCTCCCGCCACACCCAAACGAGTAGTTGTTTTCATCGGGGGCGCCCCTGGTGAGCACTTGGTGCCATCGGTTCTCGACGAAGAACAGACCCGGTCCGGCGATTTGGTGATCGCCGCCGACTCGGGCCTCGATCGGGCCATGTCGAGGCGGGTCACCGTTCACCACGTGGTCGGTGACCTGGACTCGGTATCGCCCGAAGCCCTCGAGCTGGCCCGGTTGGACGGAGCAACCATTCATTCCCATCAGCCCGACAAGGATGCGACCGATCTGGAGTTGGCACTCGAGTTGGCCACCAGCCTGTTGCCCCCAGCGGCCGACACACCTACGCCCATCCACGTGATCGGCGGGGGCGGTGACCGTCTCGATCATCTCCTCGGTGTCATTCTTCTGTTGGGATCGCCGCGTCTGTCCACTCATCTGGTGACCGCCGCCCTGGGACAGGCTCGGGTTGCCATCGTGAACCCCTGCTCGCCTCAGCTCATCCCCGCGCCCCCTGGTGATCTGGTTTCACTCATTCCCCTTCACGGAGCGGCGAGCGGAGTGACCACAACCGGCCTTCGCTGGCCGCTGCTCGACGCCCGACTCACTCCAGGGACCACCCGCGGTCTGAGTAACGAGGTGCAGGTTGCACCGGCCCATGTCGAGCTGCAGTCAGGAACCCTGGCAGTGGTTTGTCCCGGCTTGGCGGCTCCGGTCGTTGCAATCCGCTCGGGACCCTACGACCCGTCGCCCGCCTGAGCGGCTCTCGCCTGTTCCCACATGTACACCCATCCGAGAACCCCACGGAGACAATGGTGATCGCAGAGATTCAAGTACTTCCCCGGCCTTCGGGAACCGCCGAGGTCACCTACGCCCATGTGCACGCCGCCATCGAAGCCATCATGGCGGCCGACCTGCACTACGAGGTAGGTGCTCTCGGCACGACCATCGAGGGTCCTCCTGACGCGGTCTGGGCCGCGCTGAGGGCGGCCCACGAGGCGACGCTGAAGTCCGGCGCCGAGTTCGTGGTAAGCGTGGTGAAACTCGCTCAGGCGACCGAGGACCGTGGACCCTCGATGGCCGACCTGACTGACCGGTACCGGGACTGACCGGTGCGTCACCCCCGACTCGGTCGAGCCGCCTCGTCGAAGTCCACCTACGCCGTGGTCCTCCCGATTGCCGTATGGACACTTCTTCTCGTGCTATGGCAGCTGTGGGTCGTCGTCCGCGACGTCCCCGCCTATCTCCTGCCGTCGCCCGGACGGATCGCCCGAACCGCCTGGCAGATGGGACCAAGGCTCCCCGGACACATCACGGCGACCATGACCGAAGCGCTGGCCGGCCTAGTGACCGGCGCGGCTGTGGGAGTGATCCTGGCGCTGTCGATGGTGCGATTCGCTGCCGTCCGACGAGTTCTCTACCCGCTGGTGGCCATCAGTCAGACCATCCCGATGATTGTCATGGCTCCTCTGCTGGTGATCTGGTTCGGATTCGGCCTGACCCCGAAGGTGGTGCTGGTCGCCCTGATCGTGATGTTCCCGGTGCTGGTGGCCACCACCGACGGCCTCGACGGAGTGGACTCTGACCTGACCGACCTGATCTATTCCATGGGCGGCTCGACGCGACAGGTACTTCGACTGGCCCAGCTTCCAGGGGCCGTCCCCTCATTCTTCTCCGGGCTGAGAATCGGGGCCACCTACGCGGTGGGCGGGGCGGTGGTGGCCGAGTACCTCGGCGGCTCGGTAGGTGCTCTCGGGCTGGGGCGCCTCATCCAGCGCGCCCAAGCCTCTTTCGACGTGGACGTGATCTTCGTCGCGGTTTCGGTGGTCGGCGTACTCACAGCCCTCCTGTTCGGCCTGATCAGCTCGATGGAACTCCTCGCCACTCCCTGGCAGGAGCCCACTCGATCGCGCCGGCGCCTCAGGATTCGGCCGATGTCGAGTCTGGGTGCTCGGCCGCCCTTTCCAGCCATACAACACCACAAGGATCCATCGAATGCTGCCTGACCGTTCCCGAGGAATCGGTGTCGACCACGTTGGGGCCACACCAATCGCCGAGCCCGAGGCCACAGCGGAGGTGAGCGGCGACCATGAGCTCGCCGTTGCTACCCGACACGGGGGTGGGGGCGGGCGCCATCGGCATCTGTCTGGTCGGTGCACCTATCGGCGCACCTCCTTGGCACTGGTCGTTCTATGCACTCTGGCCGTCACCATTGGCTGCAGTTCCGCTAACCCCGACTCGTCCTCGGGAACTGGGGGATCGAACCTGACCACGATCACCGTCGCTCTCGAGTGGACTCCGAACACCAACCATTCCGGGCTGTTCCTGGCGCGCGACAACGGTTGGTACCGAGAAGCGGGCTTGAACGTCAGGATCGTCGAGCCGGGAGACTCCTCCAGCCTTCAGCTCCTTGCCGCCGGGCGGGCCGACGTGGCGGTATCGGTCGCCGAGGAACTGGTCCCGGCCCGAGCCGAGGGACTGCCGGTTCGGTCAGTGGCAGCGATCATCGAACACAACACATCCAGTCTGGTTTCGCTGAAGGACGCTGGCATCGAACGCCCCCGTGACCTGGAGGGGCGCACCTATGGCGGCTGGGGTGGACAGCTCGAGGAGGCGATCCTCCACAGGCTGATCGAATGCGACGGAGGAGACCCGACCAAACTCCGTTTCGTGGACGTGGGAGAGGCTGACTACCGCATCGGCCTGGAACGTGGCCAGTACGACGTGGTGTGGGTCTACGACGCCTGGGACGGCATCCGCCTGCAGCAAATCGACAAGATCGAGATGAATCAGATCTCGTTCTCCGATCATCTCGACTGCATTCCAGACTGGTACACACCACTGCTCGCAAGCTCCGACGAGATGACGTCAAAGAGGTCCTCCGATCTTCGGACCTTCCTGAAGGTCACCAGGCGCGGTTACCAGGCGGCGATGGATGATCCCTCAGCTGCCGCCGAGGCAGTGATGAAGGCTGCTCCTGATCTGAATCGCGGGTTGGTCGAGGCCAGCGCCGCGTACCTGTCGACCCGCTACTCCGAGTCACCGTCTGCCTGGGGACTCCAGTCCGAAGACACGTGGGACAACTTCTCGACCTTCCTGGTCGACGCCGGGCTGGTCGAGGGCGAGTTCGACCCGGCCACCGCCTGGACCAATGAGTTCCTACCCGAACCCTGATCCAACCAGAGGGTCGGGCGGCCCGGCCGGCCCCCTGGTTCAGGTCAGAGACCTGGTCCACCGCTGGGCACCCTCCGATACCACCGGCGAGACGACTTCCCTTGATGGAGCGAGCCTGTCGGTGGGGGAGGGAGAGGTAGTGGCCCTCATAGGTCCGAGCGGCTGCGGCAAGAGCACCCTGCTCAGAGTCCTCGCCGGACTCACCGTTCCCTCCTCGGGCGAGGCGATGGTGGGTGGGGTCAGTGTCGTGGGACGACCGGGGCGGTGCGCGTGGATGCCTCAGAACCTGGCTCTGATGCCATGGCGGACCGTCATGGCCAACGCAACCCTGGGGGCCGAGGTGGCCGGGGCGTCACGAGCCGAGGCGGTGGCCCGGGCCAGACCGCTCCTGGAACGCTTCGGGTTGGGCGACTACGAGCGGGCTTGGCCGAGTCAGTTGTCGGGCGGTATGCGACAGCGCCTGGCGGTTCTGCGCGCCTATCTGACCGAGGCTCCGGTTCTCCTGCTAGACGAACCGTTCGGGGCGTTGGATGCCATCACCCGACTATCGCTCCAGGCCTGGCTCCAGGAGATGATGACCCAGGATGACGAGGCTTCGAATCGGAGTGTCCTGCTGGTCACCCACGATGTGGAAGAGGCTCTGCTGTTGGCTGACCGGGTGGTCGTCATGTCGTCCCGCCCCGGCCGAATTATCCACGAGGTGACCGTCCCCATGGCCCGACCCCGAGCCCCCGGCATCGTGAGCAGCCCAGATTTCGTACAGCTCCGGTCGGAGCTGCTGTCCACCCTGAACCCGTGACGCAGTCTCCCGCTCCCGGCTTCCTTTTCCTCGGTGCGGGAGTCCACTCCATCACTACGGCACACTGACTGACATGGAGATCGTCGCCCACCTGAACGCACCCTGTTCACCGGAGACGCTTTTCGCATGGATCGATGACCTCGAGAACTATCCGCAGTGGCTCGACATCGTTGCCAATGTCAGCCCGCGTCAAGATCCCGGCGAGTCCGAGCCGTCCTGGAACGTGGACCTGCGAGGACGGGTCGGACCACTGACCCGCACCAAGCGTCTACGCATGGTGCGCACCACCTATGAGGCACCGCACCATGTTCGCTTCGAGCGCCGAGAGTTGGACGGGCGCGACCACAGCGCCTGGGTCCTGAGTGCCACCGTCACCGAGACCGACGATCAACCTGAGGGCTCCCGCCTCGAGATGACCCTGCTCTATGACGGCGGACTGTTCGCTCCGATCGTCCAGCGGATCCTCACCGATGAAATCGAGCAGTCCCGTCGCCGACTGCTGGGCATGATCGCCGACCAGACCACCGGCTCGAATCCGACCGGACTACCCGATCATCGCTGAGCACACCCAGAGGGTCGAGATGTCCAAGTTCGATACCGACCCGACCTCTCAGAAACTGGTGGGATCAACCGTTCGCGGTGGTGAGACCACCTTTCGTACCTACTCGTCGGTCGCCGAGCAGATCGAGCTGTGCATCTTCGACGGCGCCGGCCACGAAACGGACCGAGTTCAGCTGAATGCCGATGAATCGGGTTGGTGGGAGGTAGCCGTCGGTGGGCTGGGACCGGGCACCCTCTACGGCTACCGAGTCCACGGCCCCGGTAAGCCCGACGAAGGTCACGCGTGCGACCCCGCCAAGCTTCTCATCGACCCGGCAACCCGCCGGGTGGTCGGAGAGGTGACGTGGTGCCCCGAACTGGTCACTCCCGGAGTCGATTCGGCGCCCTTCGTTCCCCGCTCCATGGTGGTCGAACCTCCGACCGCCTCGCCCGCCTCCGATCACCCGCGACACCGGTGGGATGCCACCGTGGTGTACGAGGCTCATGTGGGACATATGACTGCCCGCCATCGGCTGGTGCCCGAAGCCGATCGAGGGCGCTACCGGGGACTGGCGTGTCCGGCGGTCATCGACCACCTACGCCGACTCGGAGTCACCGCAGTGGAGCTGCTCCCCGTACAGCACTTCGTTTCCGAGGCCAGGCTGGTGACAGGAGGGCTCTCTAACCGGTGGGGCTACAACCCGCTCGCCTGGGGTGCCCCTCACGCCGCGTACGCCGGACCCGGGGGAGACCCAGTGACCGAACTTCGCCATGCGGTCAGAAGGCTGCACGAGTCGGGGATCGAGGTTTGGCTGGATGTTGTCTTCAACCACACATGCGAGGGATCTCTGGGCTCGGGGCCCATCCTGGCCTGGCGCGGTTTCGACAACCGGGCCGCCTATCGCCTGGTGCCTGGATCCGCCGGGCTCGTCGATGAGGATGTCACGGGCTGCGGTAACGCCATCGACACCCGATCCGAGTGGATCAGGAACCTGATTGTCGAGATGCTGGCCCGCTGGGTGATCGAGATCGGAATCGATGGCTTCCGGTTCGACCTGGCCACCACACTCATTCGGGGAGATCAGGGCCCCGAACCGGATCATCCACTGTTGACGGCCATATCCGCCCATCCCTCTCTGCGGAACACCAAGCTGGTGGCAGAGCCCTGGGACATGGGAGCGAACGGCTACGCGCTTGGACGATTTCCCCGTCCGTGGCGGGAGTGGAACGACCGGTTTCGGGATCGGATGCGCGACCTGAGCCGTGGGCGCGGACCGCGTTCGACGACAGCGGCAAGCCTCACTGGTGAGGCCTCGGTCTTCGTGGACCGCGACGCCACCTCGTCCATCAATGCCGTGGCCACCCACGACGGCATGACAATCCGAGATCTCGTCAGCTACGACCACCCAACCGATGACGGCCATCAGCAACGCTCGTGGAACAGTGGGCTCGAGGGACCCACCACCGACGTCGAGGTGATGACCAGACGGCGACGTCGCCAACGAATGCTGCTCGGACTGACTCTCATGGCCCAGGGCGTTCCCCAGCTCAGCTCCGGCGATGAAATGGGTCGGAGCCAGGCCGGAGCCGCCAACGGCTACACCCTCGACCCTTCTGCCTGGGGTCTTCCCTGGCCCGATGCAGACTGGGACCTGGTGGACTGGGTCGCCGCGGCGGCACGGGTCCGTCGTGAGCATCAGGTGCTACGGAGACGATTCTGGGTGTCACCCGACGATCCCCGGGTTAGTTGGCTGGACGGCTCAGGCAATCCAATGGACGACGAGGCATGGCATCACGACGTCGACCCTGACCGCCGACAACCGGTCGAGCCGGGAAGCGGCGTCCTCCAGTGGTTACTCACACCGAGCCCTCACGGTGACGAGGGTGAACAAGAACTGCTGGTGATCGTGGTTCAGCAACCGGGGCCGCAGCCGGTGTCGGTTCCTGCTGGCCGGTGGGAGGTGATCCTCGATGCCGCGAACCCGCGGGCCGCTGACCCGACCCCGGCCAGTTCCATCCTGACGGTCGACGGCCCCAGCCTGGTCGTGCTTCGCCGTCACCGGCCGCTACGAGATAACTGACCTGACAAGTGGTTCATGGCAATGAGTGACCTCGCTCATGGGACCGGGCCGGTGGGCTCAGATCCGCGCCCAAGCCCGAAACCGCCCATCCTCGACAGCCAAGTTCACCGGCAGTCCGAAGGTGCGCGACAACGAGTCGGAGGTGATGGTCATGGCCAACGGACCCCGGTCGACCACCTGCCCCGACTTGAGCAGAAGGGCGTGAGTGAACCCGACCGGAACCTCCTCCACGTGATGAGTGACCAATACCAGCGGTGGAGTTCCCACCTGCGTAGCCAACCTGGTCAGGTGGCTCACCAGCTCCTCCCGAGCCCCGAGGTCGAGTCCGGCCGCGGGTTCGTCCAGGAACATCAGATCCGGGTCACACGCCAGGGCCCTGGCCAAGAGGACTCGTTGTCTCTCGCCGGTCGACAGAAGCCCGAACCGACGGCCAGCCATCTGGTCCAGTCCCATGGTCCCGATGGCCGACTCGGTCGCCTCACGGTCCTCCGCCCCGTAGTCGTGCCACCAGGGCTCCAGCGCCCCTCGCCGGCCCGTCATGACCACCTCACTCACCTTCAGGTCGGGTCGGAGCCGATCGGCCATGGCGGGCGAGACCACGGCGATCCTCGAGCGCAACGGGCGAAGATCAACTCGACCCAACTCTTCGCCGAGAACCCGGACTCTTCCAGCCGTGGGGTGCTCCCATAGCGAGGCGATCCTGATCAGGGAGGTCTTGCCAGCGCCATTGGGCCCGAGCAACACCCAGCGATCCTCGGCCGTCACCTGCCAGGTGACCCGATCCAGCAGTCGACGTCCGTCGCGGACCAGTGAGACCGACGTCAGATCCACAGCTATTCGGATCCCCGACATCGCAGGCACGGTATCGGTTCACGGCTCACGACGGTGCCCGAGACCTGCCCCGAACCCCTAGGGTGACCCCCGTGCAGATTGGAATCCTCGGAGGGACCGGACCAGCGGGAAGTGCGCTGGGAGTTCGCCTGGCGTCAGTGGGCTTCGATGTGATCATCGGCTCGCGCTCGCGCTATCGAGCCATGGAAGTTGTCGACAAGCTGCTCGATGAGTGGCCCGACAGGAAGCTATCGGTCACTGCTGGAGACAACGCGGCGGCCGCGTCAGCCGATGTGGTCGTAATAGCCACACCGTGGGACGGCGCCTACGGAACGGCCACGTCGGTGGCTGACGCCCTGGATTCCAAGGTGGTCATCTGCATGGCCAATGCGTTGACCCGGATCGGAAAGGAGTTCCAGCCACTGGTTCCGCCCCGTGGTTCGGTGGCCGCCAGTGTCCAGGCTGCAGTTCCGGGCTGTCGGGTCGCGGCTGCTTTTCACCATGTTCCGGCCAAAGAACTCGGTGACATCACCCATCCGATCGAATCCGATGTCCTGATCTGCTCTGACTTTCAGGAGGCCACCGACCTCACATCGAGCATCGTCGAGCGCATTCCGAACATGCGCCCCCTCGACGCCGGTGGGCTCTCCCAGGCGACCCCGATCGAATCGTTCACTGCGGTTCTGTTGCAGCTGAACGTGCGATACCGGACTCGCGTTGCCGTCAAGTTCACCGGGATTCCCGAGCGCGGTGACGACTCTGACACCCAGGCTCCCGACATCGCTGGTTCCGACGAGGCCTGACCCATGTCCGTCGCACCGATGCGCCTGTACGACACCGCCCGGCGGCAGGTGGTTCCATTCGAGCCGGGACCGACCGTGACCATGTACACGTGCGGCATCACCCCCTACGACGCCACCCACATTGGGCATGCCGCCACCTACCTGACCTACGACGTCCTCCAGCGACGGCTGCGCGACCGCGGCCACGAAACCCGCTGTGTCCGCAACATCACCGATGTCGACGACGATCTTCTACGGAAAGCCCGCGAGGTAGGGGTCCACTATCTGGACCTGGCAGCGGGCGAGATTGCCCGCTTCGACGCCGACATCGAGGCGTTGGGACTGCTCCCGGCCTGGAGCGAGCCTCGGGCCACCTCGGCCATTGCCGACATACGGGGTTTCATCGGCATGGTGCTGGACCGCGGTCACGCCTACCAGTCGAACGGAGCCGTCTATTTCGATGTCTCGAGTTGGCCGACCTTCGGATCGATCAGCGCCCTCGGACGTGACGAGATGCTCACACTGGCTGCCGAAAGGGGCGGCAATCCCGACGATCCAGCCAAGCGGGATCCCTTGGACTTTGTCCTGTGGCAACCATCGGCCCCTGATGAGCCGTCATGGGAGTCATTGTGGGGACCGGGCCGACCCGGCTGGCACATCGAGTGCTCGGCCCTGGCGTTGCGCGAGCTCGGCACGACGATCGACCTGCACGGCGGAGGAAGCGACCTGATCTTCCCGCACCACGAATGCGAGTCCGCCCAGTCCGAGGCCGCCACCGGCGAACCCTTCGTGCGTCACTGGATGCACCAGGCGATGGTACGAATGGACGGCGAGAAGATGTCGAAGTCACTCGGCAACCTGGTGTTCGTCAGCGAGCTACGCAAGGAATGGGATCCCCGGGCGATCCGGCTGGCCTGTATGGCGCATCACTACCGCGAGCCCTGGGAGTGGACCGGTGATGTGATGCCTACTGCGGCCGCACGCCTCCAGTCATGGAGCTCGGTTGGCATTGGCGACGGCGCACTGGAAGAGGTTCGTGACGCTCTCGACCGTGACCTGGACACTCCTGCTGCCCTGGCGGCCATGGACCGCGCTGCTTCCTCGGGCCAGGGGGTCTCGACCGCGGCCGCCCTGCTGGGGATCCCCCTGTGAACCAAGACCGGGCTATTCCCAGGACGTGATCCACTGAGAACCACCAGCTCACTCGGCTGCGCAGCGTGCCCTTGTGACCTCAGCGAGTGATGATCTTTCGAGGTAGTTCATCTATTCGTCACCCAGGCCGTCCCGATATGAGGCATGATTGAGCGAACCTATGAGTAACGACGTCGGCAAGCTCTATCCGGTCGCCAAGGCCGTGCTGACACCGTTGTTCCGCGCCGCGTGGCAGTTCGATCTGGTGGGTCTGGAGAATGTGCCCACCACGGGTGGCGCCATCCTGTGTCCCAACCACACCTCAGTGCTCGATTCCTTCTTCGTTCCGGCACTGTTGCCCCGACGGGTCACATACGTCGGTAAGGCCGAGTACATGGACGACTGGAAGACCAGGCGACTGTTTCCAGCCCTCGGCATGATCCCCATCGATCGGTCAGGCGGCGACGCTGCCGAGCGGGCACTGTCCACCGCGCAACGTCTTCTCGAACAGGGCGAACTATTCGGGATCTACCCGGAAGGAACCCGAAGCCGCGACGGCCGGCTCTACCGCGGAAAGACCGGGCCAGCCCGCTTGGCGCTGCGTACCGGTGCGCCGATCATTCCCATCGGGATTCAGGGTGCCCGTGAGGTCATGCCCCCAGAGGCCAAGTTCCCGCGCCTCCGGCTACCGGTTCGTATCGCCTTCGGTCGCCCTATCGACGTCTCCCGGTATCGGGACCGGGCCAACGACCATCTGATTCTGCGCCAGATAATGGACGAGGTCATGTTCGAGATCCGCGAGCTCTCTGGCCAGGAGTACGTGAATGAGTACGCCGGTGCCCGAAAGCAGGCGGCCGAGGTCACCATCGACTTGAGGGCCCAGGCCCCTGCGAAGTCCAGTGAGGTGCTGACCAACAAGCCGATGCGGACCACCGTCAACGGTGGATCGGCCAACGGCCACAACGGTCACGGACCCAACGGGGAGACGACAGCAGTCCTTCCGCCGGGGCTGGCCGTGCCCAGCCGCGGCCAGCCCGTCGAAGACTCCGACGACACGAACGCTTTCGTGAAAGCCACCGAGCCTCGCTCATCTGCGGACCTCCTTCGCAACCCACCCAGACGAGCCCACCTCACGTCGTCCTGATCGGCCGACAGCGGCCCTGAAGTGGGGGGAACCACCTTCGGCCGTTGCTGACCGCTGACCTACGCTCGCACGATGCCTGACATCACCGTGAAGCTCCCCGACGCATCGACCCGATCAGTGCCGTCGGGGACAACCGTGGCAGGGCTGGCAGCCGACATCGGACGTCGGCTGGCCAAGGATGCGGTAATCGGCGTGGTCAACGGAACCGAACGTGACCTCGACTGGGAACTCGCGGACGGTGACGAGGTTGAGATCGTCACCGCCAACTCCGAACGCGGCCTCTACACCATCCGCCACTCCACCACCCACGTGATGGCACAAGCGGTGCTCGAGTTGTTCCCGGGTGCCACGTTCGCCATCGGGCCTCCGGTGGAGGACGGCTTCTACTACGACTTCGAGCTCCCACCTGACGCCGATGGGAGGCCGGGCACCTTCGTACCCGAAGACCTCGAGCGGATAGAGGAGAAGATGCGCGAGATCCTGGCCCAGCGTCAGCCATTCATTCGGGACGAGATCGCCAGCGATGTGGCCCGCTCCGTCTTCTCCAAGCACCGCTACAAGCTGGAGATCATCGACGGTCAGTCCGACGACCCGATGTCCGCGACCGAGTCGGGACTGGTACGCACCTACGAGAACCCTCCGACCGAACCCTGGGACGAGCCGCCCTTCGAGGGATACCCCGGATTCATCGACCTCTGCCGCGGGCCTCACGTCCCCGACACCGGTTCGTTTCTCGGTCACTTCAAGCTGATGCGGGTAGCTGGCGCCTATTGGCGCGGCGATGAACGCAACCCGATGCTCCAGCGCATCTACGGCACGGCTTGGGCGTCGCGTGCCGATCTGGACGCCCACCTGGTCCGTCTGGAAGAGGCTGCCAAGCGTGACCATCGCCGTCTGGCCACCGAGTTGGACCTACTCAGCTTTCCCGAGATGCTCGGTGGCGGGCTGGCGGTCTGGCATCCCAAGGGCGCCATCGTCCGCAAGCTCATGGAGGACTACTCGCGCTCACGGCACCAGTCCGGAGGCTACGAGTTCGTCTACACCCCTCACATTGCCAACGGAAAGCTCTATGAGACCTCCGGTCACCTGGATTTCTATGCCGAGGGCATGTACCCCCCGATGGAGATGGACAACGGACGGTACTTCCCCAAGCCCATGAACTGTCCGATGCACAACCTGGTGTACGCGTCGCGGCAGCGTTCGTACCGTGAACTCCCGCTCCGTCTGTTCGAGTTGGGCTCGGTCTATCGCTACGAGAAGTCCGGAACGCTGCACGGTCTCATGCGCATTCGGGGCTTCACCCAGGACGACAGCCACATCTACTGCACTCCCGAGCAGGCCCACGACGAGATCCGAAACCTCCTCGGCTTCGTGCTGTCAGTGCTACGTGCATTCGGGTTCGATGACTTCGAGGCCAACCTCTCGACCCGTCCAGCCGAGAAATCGGTCGGTACCGACGAGGGATGGGATACCGCTATTGCGGCACTACGGGCGGCACTCGAAGCAGAGGGGCTCGACTATCAGGTGGACGAGGGTGGCGGTGCCTTCTACGGCCCCAAGATCGATGTGAAGGTGAAGGACGCCATCGGACGTAGCTGGCAGCTTTCGACCATCCAGTACGACTTCAACATGAACGAGCGATTCGACCTCACCTATGTGGGCGATGACGGTCGTCACCACCGACCGATCATGTTGCACCGGGCGTTGTTCGGCTCGGTCGAGAGGTTTTTCGGTGTGCTTCTCGAGCACTACGCCGGGGCGTTCCCGACCTGGCTGGCACCGGTACAGGTCCGGGTCCTGCCAGTGCGCGACGACCACGAGGCCTACGCCGAGGAAGTGGTGGCCGAGCTGACGGCCCTGGGCCTGCGCGCCGACGGCATCGAGGCGTCCGAAAAGCTGGGCAACCGCATCCGCAAGGCCAAGGGAGAGAAGATCCCCTACGTTCTGGTGGTCGGTGACGACGACGTCGCGGCCCGGACGGTCGGTGTGAACCCGAGAGGCGGAGAGGTGGAGAGGGGAGTGGACCTGGACTCCTTCGCCCAACGGGTAATGGACGAAGTCGACGACCAGCTCCACCTCGCTCAATGACCTCCGAACCCACCGAGACCGCGGTATCCGCTGGAGGCGGCCCGTCCCCGGCTCTGGCTCGGCTCTGGGCGGGATGGCGCTCTACCTACATCGTCCGCGTCAGCCAGGACGATGCCGAGGTCCGGCCCGACCACAGCGGCAGATCGCTGTTCGAGCGCATCTTGGCTTCAGACCTTCCCCCGCAGGAGACCGGTATTCTCCATCGTGGCCAGTCATGCTTTGCGGTCCTCAACGCCTACCCCTACGGCTCGGGTCACCTCATGGTCCTCCCCAACCGGGCGGTTGCGGACCTGGCCGACCTGGAGCCCGCAGAGGCTGGAGAGTTGTGGGAGCTGGTGCACCAGGCAGTAGCAGCCATACGGGCCGCTTACCGGCCAGATGGTGTCAACATCGGGGCCAACTTGGGTGTCGGAGCAGGAGCAGGCGTACCCGACCATCTCCACATCCACTGCCTTCCCCGTTGGGCGGGCGACACGAACTTCATGACCTCGGTGGCCGAAACCAGGGTCCTGCCCGAGCCACTGTCGGTGTCCTGGCAGAAGTTGGTGGACGCATGGCCCACTCCGGCCTAGGAGGCAAACGACCAGGCGGGCACGGCATCGCTGAACCGAGGCGAAGCCGAGTTCTGGCCAGCCTCGCTGCCTGGGCCATTGGGGAGCTGCCCGCCTTGGTCGCTACCGTCGTCTCTGATGGCTGAATCCGACGATGATGTTCGTGACGAGCTCCCCGAGGACCTCCAACCGTCGGTCTTCGTCGGCCCCTACGTCTTCCCCAACAACAACCGTCGCCGGGTACCCGGGTATCTGTATCTCGGGCTAGGGCTGGCCCTCATTGCCCTGAAGCTGGTGACCGGAGCTGACGCGGTCCTGGTCAATGCCGGTTTCCTCTGGGGTGGGATCGCTCTGGTGGCGGTGGGCGCATACCACCTGGTCGTGGGATGGGACCTCGACGTCGACGAGAGTGACGCACTGGTGGCTGCCGCTGTACGAGTGGGGTTTCCAGTGGGTCACGCTTCGGCTCAGCTCGGCTGGAGAGGTTGGCTGAGTCGTCCCACCTGGCGGGTGCTGCTGTACTCCGCTGAGAACCCTCCCACCCGTCGAGGGCTGATCCTGGTGGATGGCGTGAACGGCGAGATAGTCGACTGGTTCACCGAGGAGAATCCCGAGGACTGGTCAGACCTGGACGGCGATCTCACGGCTTGACGATGGGCGCCCCTCGTGGCGTCACGTTGGTTCTCGGTCGAAATGACACCCTCTACCTCCTGTTGCTTGGTAGAACCTGGTCACACGACGCGAGAGATGCTAACTTCTGCAAGCAGTTCGCCTCCCTCCTAGGAGACCCAATGTTCGACGGCCATTTCCGAGCTGACGCCGAACGAACCCTCAAGCCCGTTGGCCAACAGCTCCAGCGAACCGGCGTGAGAGCCGATCACCTGACCCTCCTCGGAGTTGCAATGGCCCTAGGTGCCGCCATTGCGATCGGCGCCGGAGCTCTGCGGCTCGGGCTTCTGCTGCTCGTCCTGACCGCCTTACCCGATGTGCTCGATGGTGCCGTTGCCAAGGCATCGGGCACCGCATCACCAAGAGGTGCCTTCTTCGACTCGGTTGCCGACCGATTCACCGATGCCCTTCTGTTCATGGGTGTGGCATGGCACCTGTCAGCAGACCACGGTGGGCGCATAACCCTGCTGCCCATGGCGGTGATGGGCCTGTCGATGCTGATCTCCTACGAGCGCGCAAAGGCCGAATCTCTCGGGTATGAAGCCAAGGGCGGACTCATGGAGCGGGCCGAACGGATCATCGTTCTCGCTCTGGGTCTGCTGTTCAGCCAGTTCCTCATTCCGGTGCTTTGGTTGATGCTCGTCGGTACCGCGATCACCGCGGTCACCCGATTCATGAAGGTTTGGGAACAGGCCACCGACTCTGTTCCGCTGCTGGCCAATCGTTCCGCCGAGCGTCAGCGGGCCCGGGCCCGAAGTCGCCAGGATCGGCGGGTGGCTCGCTCCACGACGCGCCAAGTTCGCCGCCGCACCCAGTTGCGGCCACCTCGCTGACGTTCCTTGACGCCACCTCCTACCTATGTCGCGTACCGCGCCGGGAGCGCGGTTGCGAGGGCGCTACCGGCGGGGGCGGTACAGCCGTTCGCCAGGACGGTTGGAAGAGTGGCCGCGGTCGCAATGGGCGACCGCCGCCGGATGGTCGAGCGGCATCAGCTTCGCGTCCGACCAAACCTCAACGAAGTCGAGTTGAAGGAGGCCGTTTGCTCGACCTTCGCCCACTACACGCACTACTGGCTGGAATCGTTCCGTCTCCCCGGGACACCACCCGAAGTGCTGGATCGGGGATTGCGAACCGAGGGATTCCACCACATCCCCGAGGCTTTGGAAGGCGGACAAGGCTGCATCCTGGCCATGCCTCACCTGGGAGCGTGGGAATGGTCGGCCTTCTGGCTGACCTCGTTCCACCACATTCCGGTGTCGGCGGTAGTTGAAGCCGTTGATCCCCCTGAGTTGGCTGCCTGGTTCGTGGGATTGCGCAGCCGACTCGGCATGGAGGTTCTGCCTCTCGACTCCCGGGCCGGCACTGCTTCAGCACGCGCCTTGAAGGGCAACCGGGTGCTCGCTCTGTTGTGTGACCGTGACGTCGCTGGCGGGGGAGTGGAGGTCGAGTTCTTCGGCGAACGGACGACCCTGCCGGCAGGACCGGCGACGCTGGCTCTACGTTCGGGGGCTCCGATCATCCCGGCCACCACGTACTTCGTCGCCGATGGCCATCATGGAGTGGCGCGCCCACCCATCGACACCAGCCGGCAGGGCAAACTGCGCGACGACGTGGCGCGCATCACCCAGGCAATTGCTCATGAGTTCGAAGCGATGATCAGAGTTGCCCCAGAGCAGTGGCACCTACTTCAGCCGAACTGGCCCAGCGACAGACCCGCTGAGTCGACCTCATGAGAATCGGGATCGTCTGCCCGTACAGCATCACCGTTCCTGGCGGCGTGCAAGAGCAGGTCCTGGGCCTGGCCCGGTCACTCAGGGCCTCGGGGCACAGTGCTCGGGTGCTGGCTCCTTCGGATGGGCCCCCACCAGACGGGTGGGTCACACCACTGGGCAACTCGGTTCCAACGGCTGCTAATGGCTCGGTGGCCCCGATCGCACCGGACCCATCAGCTCAACTTCGCCTCATCAGGGCGGTCAGGGACGAGGACTTCGACGTTCTGCACGTTCACGAACCCATGGTTCCCGGTCCGTCGATGACAACCTGTCTCATCAAACCGGCCCCGATCGTCGCCACCTTTCACGCCGCCGGCAACCACGCCTCATACCGCTACCTGAACCCGGCCCTCCGATGGCTGGCCGACCGGATCGATGTCCGAGTCGCGGTGTCGGCCGAGGCCGAATCACTGGCCGTGACCCATCTGGGCGGTAACTACGAGCGGCTGTTCAACGGCATCGAGGTTCACCGCTTCACGTCCGTCGATCCATGGCCGACAGTCGGTCCGACGGTGTTCTTCCTCGGCCGCCACGAGGAGCGGAAGGGGCTGGAAGTCCTGTTGGCCGCACTTCCCAGCCTCCCCACCGACATTCGGGTGTGGATCGGGTCCGATGGCCCCGATACTGAACGGCTCAAGGTCACCCACGCCGGCGATCCCCGCCTGGAGTGGTTGGGCCGGCTCACCGACGAGGAGAAGCGCCGGCGTCTGGCAGCAGCTGACATCTTCTGTGCCCCCTCCTTGCACGGAGAATCGTTCGGCGTGGTTCTGCTCGAAGCAATGGCAGCAGGAGCCGCCATCGTGGCGTCGAACCTCAGCGGATACCGGCTGGTAGCCCGACCGGACAAGGACGCTCTGTTGGTGGATCCGGGTGATGTGTCGGCCTTAGCGACGGCACTCAACCGGGTATTGAGCGATGAGCACCTCAGGGACCGGCTGGTGGCCTCGGGCCGGACTCGAGCCGATTCATTCTCCATGTCGACGCTCGCCGACCGTTACGTGGACCTCTACCGGACAGTCACACTCCCTCGGCCTCCCAGTCGGGGCTGGAAGGTAGGTCGAACGGGCCGCTCAACTCGCTGGAGCCCCACTTGGGTACCCGGTTCCGGCCGCTCAGATCTCGCCTCAGGGCGCTGATCGCCACCTGAGACACCGACGCCAGACTGTGCGATCCATAGAGTGGTTCATCGTCGTCGAGTAATGACGATTCCAACTGGCCAGTTCTGAGCCCCGGTCGAACAGGAGCTGATTCTTTGCCAATAGTGATCGTCGCCGCAGTGATCGTGGTCCTCCTACTCGGAGTGGACCTGTTCGTTTATCGCGGGCTGCACGGCGTGAGGCGCGCCGTCATCGAGGCCTGGACCGCTCTCGAGCAGACGCTGACTCATCGAGCCGACGCCATATCGGCTCTGCACGATTCAGCGACCGCCTACATCCCCCATGAAGATCAGCTGGTTCAGTCGGTCGCCGCCGCCCTCCAAACAGCGCGCACCGCAGGCACTCCACCGCGCCGGGCCAAGGCCGAAGAAGAGTTGAGTTCCGCAGCCAAGGCGCTGACGGCCCTGGTAACCACCCATCCCGACCTTCAGGCCAATGACTCTGTCGCCAGCACAATGTTCGACATTGCCAAGGCCGACCGTGAGCTGGGCGAGCTCAGCCAGCGGTACAACGAGATGGTCGACGCCTACAACTCCAGGATCGAGACCCCGCCGTGGTCCGCCATTGCTCGGGCGTTCAAGTTCACAGCGCGCGAGAGGTTCGACGCCTCCGACTACAACGACGAGAACGGGGCTCAGCCCTGAGAACCCACGCGCCCTACTCCATGGCCACCAAGGTGGTCGAGAACCGGCGGCGCCGAACCGCGCTCCTGGTCTTCTTCGGAACCATGACCTCGGTCCTGGCCTGGTTCGTCTTGGCCATGGCTGTCGGGGTGAGCGCGGGCCCAGTTCTGTTGGCCGTTGTCATCGGAGTTGGGTTGACCACCACCGCCTACCTGTCAGCAGACCGAGCGGTCCTGAGTCTGAGTAGAGCTGTTCCCGCCGACCCGACCACCTATGCCCGGCTCCACAATCTGATCGACGGCATCTGCCTCTCGGCTGGTCTCTCCAAACCGTCGGTGTTCGTGATCGAGGACGACGCTCCCAATGCCCTCACAGTGGGCAGAAGTATCGGCCACGCCTCGGTCGCAGTGACCACGGGACTGCTCTCAACACTCGACCGCATGGAGCTGGAAGCAGTCCTCGCCCACGAGCTCGCCCACGTCCGATCGGCCGATCTCCCCGTCGCCACCCTCGCCATCACTACCGTAGGGCTGCCAACCCTGGTGTCTGACCGACTGATCCAGCTGAAGTGGTGGAACGGCGGACGCCGTGGCCGCGAGGACCACGCCGAGGGCGCAAACCCCATGTTCGGAGCGCTGGGTACTGCGCTCTTGGTGTTCGGCCCCATCATCGCTCCGCTAATCCGGTGGGTCGTCGGCCCAGACCGGGTCACACGGGCCGATCTGATGGCGGTTGAGACCACTCGCTATCCACCGGGCCTCATCTCAGCCTTGGAGAAGCTCCGTTCGGACTCGACGGTCGTCAGCAGCGGAGCTCGCTGTACCGCTCATCTCTGGTTGGCAGTTCCGTTGGCGCGCACAGCAGATGAAGGCGAGCTGTCGACCTGGAACGAACGATTCGTCGACCACCCCGACCTCGACCAACGCATCGAGACGCTGCGAGAGCTTTGAGCAGTCCCTCATGAACGCCCGCCGTCTACCGATCCCCAGACCTCTCCTGGTGGGCGGAGTGACGGCCGCGGCGGTACTGGTGCTCCTCGTGCTGGTGGTGAGCCTGGGCGGGTCGGACTCCAAGCCCGCACCCACCACCAGCACCGAAGCCGCCATCAGTACCCTGGCAACCTCCACCACTTCGGCCGCCCCTTCTGGTCCAGTGGCTCCCCTGACCGGCAGGCGCGTAGACGAGGTGGCCCTGATCGAGCGGCCAGCTCTGGCCGCGAAGATCGACAATTTCGACGTGGGCCGCATGACCGCCCTACCCCAGGCTGGTCTGAATCGGGCCGATGTGGTCTTCGAGGAGATAGTCGAGGCCAACATCACCCGACTGGTAGCGGTGTTCCACAGCCAGCAGCCGGGTCGGATCGGGCCGATCCGCTCGGCTCGTACGACCGATGTACACCTGCTTCCTCAACTGGGGCCAGTGCTTTTTGCCTGGTCCGGTGGAAACGACGGCGTGGTCGGAGCGGTCCGAGGGTCACCGTTCCTCGTCGACGTGGGACACGATGCCGCATCGTCGCTCTACTCACGAGAAGCCGGCCGGCGGGCACCCCACAACCTGTTCGTCGATGCCGATGAGTTGTGGAAGGTCCGGCCCGAGACGATCGCGGCCCCCCGTCCACTCTTCAGGTTCCGCTCGGATGGGGATGGCCCCGCCGACACCGCGGAGCCGGCGGCCGGTGTCGACCTGGCATGGGGCGGCGGTCAAGAGTCAGCTCCAGTGTCGTGGATCTGGGATGCCCAGACCCGGCAGTACCTCCGACTCCAACGGGACAGACCTCATCTCGACGCCGATGGTCAGCAGGTCAGGGCAGACAACATCGTCGTGATGATCACCGATTACGGCACCAGCAGTGCAGACGTTCGATCACCCGAGGCCCGCACGGTGGGCGAGGGCGAACTCTTGGTGTTCACCGACGGATCGCTCGTTCGAGGACGCTGGACGAGACTGGCCGAAGATCAACCTGCAGCCCTGCACGACAGTCTCGGCAACCAGATCCTTCTGACCCCTGGTGTCACCTGGGTCGAGCTGCCTCGGGTCAGCGGCGCCACCGTTCGCGGCTGAGAACGCGCGCCGCCTCAATCGGCTTCTGCATCGTGAGGGGTCATCCCTACACTGAGGGCATGCCAGACGCCGTCCCTGTCTCCACCGACCCGAATCCCGAGACCGGAACCCAGCTGGTCAAGCGTGGGCTGGCCGAAATGCTCAAGGGCGGCGTGATCATGGATGTGGTCGATCCCGAGCAGGCCAAGATCGCCGAGGACGCCGGGGCGGTTGCCGTCATGGCTCTGGAACGGGTCCCCTCCGACATTCGCCGCGACGGCGGCGTGGCCCGGATGTCCGATCCCGAGATGATCGAAGGGATCAAGGCCGTCACCACCATTCCGGTCATGGCCAAGGCCCGGATCGGCCATTTCGTGGAAGCCCAGATCCTCGAGGCTCTCGGTGTGGACTACGTGGACGAGTCCGAGGTACTCACCCCTGCCGATGAGGCCCACCACATTGACAAGTGGAAGTTCACTGTTCCGTTCGTGTGTGGAGCCACCAATCTCGGCGAAGCTCTGCGACGGATCAGCGAAGGGGCCTGCATGATCCGCTCCAAGGGCGAGGCCGGCACCGGCAACGTGGTGGAGGCCGTCCGTCACCTGCGGGCCATAACCGGAGACATCCGCAGGATCACCCAGGCCGACAGCGCCGAACTGTTCGACTGGGCCAAACAGCTTCAAGCGCCGCTCCCGCTCGTTCAGGAGATCCACCAGACCGGGCAACTCCCGGTACCACTGTTCTGCGCCGGCGGGCTCGCCATCCCGGCTGATGCCGCTCTGGCCATGCAACTTGGCGCTCAGGCGGTATTCGTCGGGTCGGGTATCTTCAAGTCCGACAACCCTTCAGCCCGCGCCAAGGCGATCGTCGAGGCCACCACCCATTTCAACGATCCCGGCATTCTGGCCAAGGTGAGCCGCGGGCTGGGTCCGGCAATGCCAGGTCTCGAGATCGGCTCGCTGGATCAGACGTTCGCCAACCGCGGCTGGTAATCCCGGTGACTGGTACGTGCACTTCTTCCGGCGGCCCCCGGTCGTCGGAACCTCCCGGATTCGGCACCGATGAAGATCGGACTACTTGCTCTTCAGGGAGCCGTCGGCCCCCACGCTGAGATTCTGGCGTCGATTGGCGCAACCACCGTCGAGATCCGTCGCCCCGCCGAACTCGATGACGTGGACGCCTTGGTCATCCCCGGCGGAGAGTCCACCACCATGGCGCGCCTGTTGGTCACCTCGGGCCTGTTCGACCCGTTGATCGAGCGGCTCGCTTCCGGCATGTGTGCCATGGGCACCTGCGCCGGGATGATCATGCTGGCTTCGACCGTTCTTGACGGCCGCCCCGACCAGCGCAGCCTCGCGGCCATCGACATAGGAGTGCGTCGCAATGCCTTCGGCCGTCAGATCGACTCGTTCGAATGTCCCCTTGAGGTGAGCGGTCTCACCGGAACCTTCCCAGGGGTGTTCATCCGGGCACCGTTCGTGGAGGAAGTGGGCTCCGGGGTATCGGTTGGCGCCACCGTCGAGGATCATCCGGTTCTGTGCAGCACTGAACAGATACTGGTCACGGCCTTCCACCCTGAACTGACCGACGACCAGCGAGTTCATCGGATGTTCCTCGAGATGGTCGAACAATGAGGAGCCACCAGCTTGCACCTCGCCGGTCGAGCAGAACCGGCCCAGCTTCTATCGTCGAGGCGGCATCACCCCACCAGCCAGCCACCGATCGCCAAAAAGTGTCGCCACACAGTCACGTCATCGAGGAGGATCAATGTCCGGTCATTCCAAATGGGCCACCATCAAGCACAAGAAGGGTGCAACCGACGCCAAGCGGGCCAAGGTTTTCGCCAAGCTGATCCGCCAGGTCGAGGTGGCCGCCCGCGAAGGTGGACCGGATCCGGAGATGAACCCGTCTCTGCGGACCATGTTCCAAAAGGCCAGGGATCAGTCGGTACCCCTCGACACCATCGAGAAGGCCATCAAGCGCGGTTCGGGTCAACTCGAAGGCGTCGCCTACGAATCGATCACCTATGAGGGATACGCACCGGGCGGGGTGGCGTTGCTGGTCGAAGTACTCACCGATAACCGCAACCGCAGCGGCTCCGACGTCCGGGCCGTGTTCACCAAGAGGGGTGGCTCGGTAGCCGAGCCCGGCGCGGTTGCCTGGCAGTTCGACCGCAAGGGAACCATGCTCGTCGACGGCAGCGTCGAAGAAGACGAACTGATGCTGGCCGCCATCGATGCCGGCGCAGAGGACATCTTGCGTGAGGGCGACCACTGGCGGGTCACAACTGGTCCCACCGATCTGCACGCCGTGCGAACCGCGGTCGAAGCTGCTGGTCACACAGTCAGCGATGCCGACCTCACGATGGTGGCCCAGAACCTGGTGACCCTCGGTGACAAGTCAGCGGCCAAGAAGGTTCTGGACCTGGTTGACGCCCTCGACGACCTCGATGACGTTCAGGCGGTGCACGGGAACTTCGACATTCCCGACGCGGTCCTCGCCGAACTCGAGTGAGTCCAACCCCAGGATCTGAAAGCCGGAGTCAATCGCTATCGTGCATCCGATGGCAGTGACAGTCGGAGACCCTGCACCGCAGTTCGACCTCCCTGGCGTGTGCGACGGTGTCCGCGGCCGATACCGGCTCGATGACTTCATCGGCAAGCTGCTGGTGTTGGCCTTCTATCCCGGTGACAACACCCCGGTCTGCACCCGACAACTCAACGCCTACAGCGATGACCTCGCCCAGTTCGCCGCTCTCGATGCGCTGGTGCTTGCCATCAGTCCTCAAGGTCTGGACAGCCATGAGAGCTTCTCTATCGACCAAGGAGGCTTCGGCTTTCCGCTCCTCGCTGACGAGGACAAAGAGATGGCAGCGGCCTTCGGGGTTCTGGGGCCTCTCGGCTTCTACCGGCGCAGCGTGTTCATAGCTGACCGATCTGGAACCTTGGCCTATGTGCATCGCGGCTTCGCTGGTGCCACATTCCGTCGCACCTCGGAACTGACCGAAGTACTACGCGGTCTGAACTAACTCGCTCTCAGACCGAGGCCGGACGGCTCCGCGATTTCGTCGTAACAGTCCGGCACGCTCCCATCCAGCAACGATCGCGACCGCGGCCAGAACCGCGATCGTGGGCTCGGCGCTGACCCGGATGCGAGTACCGCCGTAGATCGCCAAGGTGGTGGCAAGCGCAACGGCCGGCCCCGACATCAGAACGATCAACTGGCGGCGGCGTGGACCGCGCGCCACCAGTACGCCACCAAGCGCTACCAACGGCATCATGGCCCAGTGGACCCATAGGGCTGCTCGTTGGTACGCCGGCGCACCACCGATCTTGGCGTCGAACTGAAGGGCGTGGTCAATGTGATAGATGCCAAGGGTTCGTCCCACCCTGGCCAGAAGAACCCGAGGTAACTCATCGACGTTGTCGCGCGCGAAATCAGCAGCGCTGGCGCGGTAGTCGCCGTCGACCGCGACTATGTAGTCGATCTGCTCCATACCCCAAGACAGCCGGGTGCGCCGAATGAGCCAGTTCCGATCGCAGTCGATCGAGCCGGTACCGGGGCCGAAGTAGCTCTCGGGACAGTTGGCGATCGCCATCGTCACACCGCCGTTCATCGACAGTGACCAGACGCCGTAGGTGGATCTGACCCACAGCATCCAGGGGGCAATCGATACGGCCACCACCCCAAGTCCCACGAGAACACGCGCCAGTCGCCCTCGTCGAGCCCCGCACCAGGCCACCGGAAACACCAGGAACGGAACGAACAGAATCGCTTCGCTTCGCACCATCACGGCCGCCCCCACCATCAAACCCATACCGGCAACGGCCAGCAGATTGGATCGCTCCAAGGCAAGGAGTCCTGCTGAGAGCAGGCCCGCCACCACCACGCCATACAGGGCATCGCTGGCCATGAAGCCCGGGTACTGGAACCACACCGGATGCAAGGCCACGATCCCGGCCGCCACTAAGGCAACCAGGTCGCCGCCAATTCTACGGGCTGCCAGGCCGGTCAACCCCACCGCCGCGGCCGCCAGCACCGAGAGCAGAACCCGTTGCTCGTCCCATGACTCGAAGCCCGCCAGCATCCCTCCCGCCAATACCAACGGAAACAGTGGGGGATGATTGCCGGCAGGCGTCCACTCATAGTCCGAGGGCCAGTGCGTGAACCTCGGGTTGTATCCCAGTCCATCACCATTGGCGATGCTCTCAGCGGTCAGGTGGTAGATCTCGGCATCGACCCCAGGGGGTAGGTCGGTAGCAATCAACAGTGAGAAGGCACTCCTCACCGCCGCTCCCACCAACACCATCCCCAGCAGCCAGTACCGAAAGCCCCGCACGGCCCGGCCCGGGGACTTGTCTGAAGCGTCGACCAATTCCGATCCAATCTGACGCAAGAGGCTGCCGATCAGTACCGCCCACGTTGCCCCGCAGCCTAACGGATGACCTAACGGACGCTCAGCGAGCCCCGTGGGCCAGTTCCCGGGTCAAACGCCGTCGGCAACGCCCAGTAGACGAGATCGGCTCACTGCCCGCATTCCGCGCACCAACCCGATGATCGCCACCACCCAGGCGATGACCCCCAAGTACAGGCCGGCTGCATCGGCTCCGAACAGCGCACCGGTGCTCTGGCTGTAGGCGATCCCAATCATCGGGAGCGTGACAAGCCCGGCGGCCTGTTGAGCTGCTGCTGTGCTCTTCACCCGCGCCGACAATCGCAGGACCACCGAGAGAGTCAGGGCCAGAAACGGCGGAACCACCCACAACATCAGCACCCACCAGTTGCGGGTCGGGAAGAACCATCCGCCCACCTCCGGACCCACGAACACGTTCACCACAATCGAGTAGATGCCGAAACCCACCAGGGTGGTGAGATAGCCCGGCAGCAGACTCGCTATGAGCTTTCCCAGGTAGATCTCTCGCTCATGGGCCGGAGAATGGGCGAGAAACTCGCCGGTGCCGCGTTCTCTCTCACCCACGATCGTCGAGGCACCGATGGCGGTCGAGATGGTCAGTGGTACCACGATCGCCACCGGCGCCAGCAAGAACACCGCCAGGGCATAGGCCGTGCGGCCCTGGTCACTCTGACCCTCGATCTGGGCCTGGGCAGCCTTGGGAAGAACCTTGAGGGTCTGCGACATCTGTGAGACGACCTGCACGTTTCCGATCGATGTGATCGACAGCAGAAGAACGATCGGAATGAACAGGAAGAAAATGGCACCGAGGAGGACCATCGGCATCCAGAATCCCTTGTCCTCCAAAAGTTGGCGCATGTCCGAGCGCGCCACGATCCTGACCCGCCGCCAGTTCAACGATCTCCACCTGTCGTGGCCGGCCCGGTCCTGTGCTGAGCTCACCTTGGGGTCTCCGATCCCGGCCAACCGGTCAGGGCGGCAACCTGGCGCTGCCGGTCAGTCACTGGTCCGCCTTCGCTGTTGTTGGGAGTTAGTTGCCGACCACCGTCGTCAGCAATCGCCTTCTTGGTCCGCACCGCGAAGTAGAGATCCTCCAGGGACGGTTCGATGGGCTCGACCCTGACCAGACGAACACCGCGCTCCACCAGTGCCCTGACGATCTCCGCGGTCCGGTGCTCTCCATCCAGGTGGAGACGCAGGCGCGACTGGTCGGAATCGGGCTCGACGTGGATGACACCCTCAATCTCCGCAGCCCCTGCCATGGCTTGAGGATTCTCTGCCGCCACCAAGACGACGGTGCCGGGCCAGAACTGCCGGGTGAGTTCTACCGGGGTTCCGGCAACGAGGTCACGACCGTCCTCCATGACCACAACGGTGTCTGCGAGGCCTTCGGCTTCGAGTAGGAGGTGGGTGCACATCACCACCGTGCGACCGTTGTCGGTCATCTCCCTGATCATCTCGAGCACCGCGTGACTCGACTCGGGATCCAGTCCCGAGGTCGGCTCGTCGAACAAGAGTAGATCTGGCTGATGGAGGATCGAACGAGCAAGGGCCAGCCGGGTCTTCATACCCGTTGAAAATCCTCCCACCCGCTGATCCAATGCGTGCTCGATGCCAAATCGTGCTGCCGCTGATCGGATGCGCTCATCGACCTCGGGGCCTCGGCCGAGGCCGTACAGCTCAGCGGCGTACGCAAGGTTGGCGTGGCCGTCGAGCCGGTCGTAGAGGGCAGGCTTGGCGGAGACCACACCGCAGCGCAGCCGCACCTCTTCTCCGTGACGGGACGGGTCCAGTCCGAAGGTGCGCACCGACCCACTGTGGGGGTCCAGCGCCCCGGTGATCATGCGGATGGCCGTCGTCTTACCCGCCCCGTTCGGACCGAGTAGAACGGTGATTCGATTGGCGGGCACCACCAGATCGAGTCCGGAGAGCGCATTCACTTCTCCGAATCGTCGGGTGACCCCGTCGAGCACTACCACCGGCTCTCTACCCACAGCGGATGGAACGGTGGCCGGCATCGGGTACAGATCGGCCCGTGGGCACCGGTACTTGATGCAATCCCGAAGAACCCAACGGCCGTTGAGGGTTCCCCGACCACAGATGGTCCCAAGGATGTCACCTGTCGCTTGCTAGCATCGTACACGTGTTCGTACTGGGTATCGATCCGGGACTGTCCCGCTGCGGCTACGGAGCCGTGCGTTCAACCAGCGCCGGGCCACGCGCCCAGGCAGTGGGCGTGTTGCGAACCGATCCCCACGAGCCCTTGCCCGTCCGCCTAGCCGACCTTCAGCGTGATCTTCGACAGTTGCTGGCCGAGCTCCGCCCCGACGTGGTGGCGGTGGAGCGGGTGTTCTTCCAGGTCAACGTTCGAACCGCCATGTCGGTGGGGCAGGCCAGCGGCCTGGCTATGGCCGAGGCGGTGAGTGCCGGCTGCGAGGTTGCCCAGTATTCACCCAACGAGGTGAAGCTCGCCGTCGCCGGAGACGGCTCAGCGGACAAGACACAGGTCAAGTCCATGGTGGCTCGTCTTCTCGGCCTCCGGGAGATTCCGGGCCCGGCCGACGCCGCTGACGCCACCGCCCTAGCCCTCTGCCACCTGGCTCGTTACCCGATGTCGCGCCGTCTACCCGCCGGAACCGGCCTCGACCATGCGATGGACACCACTCGGGGAGCGCGGGTGTGATCGGGTCACTTCGGGGGCAGGTGATCTCCCGGTCTCCGGCGGGTGAGATTCTGATCGAGGTCGGCGGAGTCGGCTATCGGGTCACCGCCGGTCCGGCCACCTCTGCTCGCCTGGGAGACCCCGGCGACGACGTGTTCGTCTGGGTTCATCATCACATCCGGGAGGACCAGCAGGTGCTCTACGGCTTCGCCAGCGAATCAGAGCGTGAGGCATTCGAGGCACTGCTGGGAGCTCACGGAGTGGGCCCAGCGCTGGCGTTGGCCATCCTCTCGGTTCATTCACCCGACGCGCTCGCCCAGGTGATCGCACGAGACGACGTGGCGGCGCTCTGCCTGGTACCAGGAGTGGGCAAGAAGACTGCCGCCCGGTTGCTGATCGAGCTCAAGAGCCGCCTCGACGGAGTTCCCACCACCAGCCTTGATGTCTCTGGCTCAGCCACCTCGACTCACGATCACTCTGGCTCGCGATCCGCTCTGACCGATGTAAGAGACGGCCTGGCTGAGCTGGGCTACGGATCCGAGGAGATAGCCGAGGCGACCCGGGACCTGGCCGGAGATGATCCGGCACTTCTGCTGAAGGTTGCCCTCCGGCGCCTGGCCAGCGGAGCCCGCCGATGAGAGATGAGTTGCTCGATCCGTCGGCGGTCGACCTAACCGAGGCCTCGGATGAGGTAGGGCTCCGACCCCGCAGCATGGATGACTTCGTGGGGCAGTCCGAGCTCAAGGAGCACTTGGGCATCATTCTGGAAGCGGCGCGTCGCAGAGGTCAGGCAGCCGACCATCTGCTGTTCGCCGGCCCGCCGGGACTCGGAAAGACCACGCTGGCGGGAATCGTCGCCGCCGAACTGGGAGTGGGGATTCAGGTCACGTCAGGACCGGCACTGGAGCGAGCTGGCGATCTGGCATCGATCCTCTCGCAGCTCGAGCCGGGTGACGTCCTGTTCATCGATGAGATCCACCGCCTCTCCAGAGCGGTCGAAGAGGTCCTGTACCCCGCTATCGAAGACTTCCAGCTCGACATCGTGCTCGGCAAAGGGCCGGCAGCCCGCTCCATTCGCCTCGATGTACCTCGGTTCACCCTGGTCGGTGCCACCACTCGGACCGGCTTGATCACTGGTCCACTGCGCGATCGATTCGGACTGGTCGCCAGGCTCGACTACTACGAGGTCCGCGACCTGGAAGCCATCGTGGTGCGGGCCGCTTCCATTCTCGGCGTGGAAATAGATGGGGATGGAGCTGCTGAGATCGCCCGCCGATCTCGTGGTACGCCGCGTATCGCCAACCGGCTTTTGCGCCGAGTCCGTGACTTTGCCGAGGTACGCGGCACCGGCGTAGTAGATCGTGCCGCGGCGCGGGAAGGCTTGAACCTGTTCGGGGTCGACGAGCGGGGCCTGGACAAGGTTGACCGGGCAGTTCTGGAAGCGCTCTGCCGTCGATTCGACGGCCGACCGGTCGGGCTCTCAACCCTGGCTATCAGCGTGTCGGAACCCACTGAGACCGTCGAGGACGTTCACGAGCCCTTCCTGATCCGAGAGGGATTGATCATGCGCACACCCCGTGGGCGCGTGGCCACTGCCGCCGGATGGAGACACCTGGGCCTGACACCGCCCCCACCAACCGACGACACGGCTCCGCCGGGCCTTTTCGGCTGACCAATGGCAGGTCGGTGCTGTGTCCGCCCGGCCGGCTCCATAGGCTTTCGCACCCATGGACACGGCTGACCTTCAGTATCGGCTACCGGAGTCGGCCATCGCCCAGGAGCCAGCGGAACCACGGGACTCAGCCCGGCTCTTGGTGGCTGCTCGGGGAGCGATCAGCGAGCACCGGGTCGCGGACCTAGCGGATCTGCTGGATCCCGATGACATCGTGGTCGTCAACGACAGCCGAGTCATTCCAGCACGCCTGCATCTCGAGAAGCGGAGCGGAGGCGCGGTTGAGGTCCTGCTACTCCATCGTCGGCCTGAGGGTTTCTGGGAGGCCCTGGTCCGTCCGGGGCGGCGGGTGCCACCCGGCACCCAGCTCCTGCTTCGTGGGTCAGCGGGTATGGGGCCAGTAGTGGTGGAGGTGGGAGACAACATCGGCGCCGATGGTCGCCGCCTGGTGCGATTCATGGAATCCGATGGCTGGACCGAACAGGACGTGCTGGCCCAGGTGGGTGAGATTCCACTCCCGCCCTACATCCACCAGACGCTTGCGAACCCTGACCGCTACCAGACCGTCTACGCCAACCGGCCAGGTTCGGTCGCGGCTCCCACGGCTGGGCTTCACCTCACCAGCGACCTCTTGAACCGGTGCGCGAACCGTGGAATAACGATCGCCAAGGTCGAGTTGCTCGTCGGCCTCGGCACATTCCGTCCGATCACAACCGAACGGGTTGAGGACCACCCGATGCACGCCGAGCAGTACCGGATTCCTTCCGCCACATCAGAGCTACTCAACACACGCTTGGCCAACCCCGGTGGTCCGGGGCGGGTGGTGGCCGTGGGCACCACCACGGTGCGGGCCCTCGAAACGTGGGCGTCAACTGGGTGTTCCGAGGGCGAGACCTCTCTGTTCATTCACGGTGACTATCCGTTCCGGATAGTTGATCGCCTTCTCACCAACTTCCACGTACCGGGAAGCTCGCTTCTGGCGATGGTCGAGTCCTTCGGCGGGTCGTACTGGCGATCGGCCTATCAAGCGGCCTTGGACGCCGGATTCAGGTTCCTCTCCTTCGGTGACGCCATGCTGGTGGACCGCGATGCACTTCGAACTGTGCCCCAGATCGTGGGGGAACTCGATGCATCTTGAGTTGGACCAGTCGGCGAGCGACGGCGAGGCTCGCACGGGATCGATCATCACTGCTCGCGGCGTCCTGCCGACACCTCTGTTCATGCCGGTCGGGACCAGGGCAGCGGTCAAGACGCTCGACTCGCGGGATCTGGAGGAGTTGGACGTCCCTCTGATCCTCGGAAACACATATCACCTCATGTTGCGCCCTGGTCCAGAGCTCATCGCCCAGATGGGCGGGCTGCACCGCTTCATGAACTGGAGCGGTCACGTGCTGACTGATTCCGGCGGATACCAGGTCTTCTCACTACGACCATCGGTGACAGAGGAAGGGGCGACCTTTCGTTCGACCTATGACGGATCACGGCACCAGCTCACCCCCGAGGGAGCAGTCGAGATCCAGACCCTCCTCGGAGCCGACATCCAGATGGTGCTCGATGTGTGCCCTCCACTTCCGTCACCGGACCGGGTCCTGCGCGAAGCAGTGGACCGGACCGTCCGCTGGGCCCGTCGGGCTAGGACGGCTTTTGAGAACGACGCCAGCCGTCGCGAGGACGGCGGACTTGTCCAGTCCCAGTTCGGCATCTGCCAAGGTGGCGTAGACACCGCTCTGCGCCGGGAGTCAGCCGATCGAACCGTTGAGATCGGATTCGACGGCTACGCAATCGGTGGCCTGTCAGTGGGCGAGAGCCGAGCCGAGATGCTCCCAGCACTGGCCGCGGCGGTGGAACGCCTTCCCCGTTCCCAACCCCGCTATCTCATGGGGGTCGGCGACCCGGCCTCGATCGTGGAGGCGGTCGGGCTCGGGGTGGACCTGTTCGACTGTGTCCTACCTACCCGACACGCCCGCCATGGAACGGTCCTGACCAACTCGGGCAAGCTCAACTTGAAGAGGTCGGAGTTCGAACGAGACGAACGTCCACTCGATGAAGACTGCCCATGCCCTGTGTGCTCGAGGTGGACCCGGGCCTACCTTCGCCACCTGCACCGGTTGGGCGAACCCACGGCGGCCCGGCTTCTGACCATCCACAATGTCCATTGGCTTTCCGCCCTCGTCGCTGGACTTCGGGATGCAATTGCCGAGGGAAGGTTCGTTCAGGAACGAGCCAGAGTCCTCGATGTGTGGGGATGAGCGCTTGGGATGATGACATGGGAGTAGGTCGGCTGCCCTAAGGTCTCTCCGGCCCTATCCGCCCCTTCACCGAGTTCCCCCGCGTGCCACAACTGCTGTTGACCGTCCTGTTGATCGCCATCGGATGGTTTTTCCTCATTCGTCCTCAGCAGGCCCGGGTCCGTGAACAGCGAGCCATGGTGGCTGATCTCAAGGTTGGAGACCGGGTGATCAGCGCGGGAGGAATCCACGGCGTCGTTGCCTCGGTCGCTGACACCACTGTGGATCTACAGGTCGCACCAGAGGTGGTGCTGACACTGGCTCGGGCTGCGGTGGTCCGACGGCTGAGCGCCGACGGTCAGACCCACGACAGCGACTCCGGCACCCCCCGGAACCAGACGTCCCAACCGCCCAGCAATGGAGCCCCTCAGGGAGGAATCCTGTGACCCGCCGACAGCTACTGATACCGATGATCCTCATGCTCATCGTGTCATTCGGTGGTTCCGCTCTGGCCATGGCCACCGGAACCCGTCCGGTCCTGGGGCTGGACCTTCAGGGTGGTTTCTCGGTGGTTCTCCAGGCCAAAGAGGTCAACGGTCGGCTGCCTTCTGAAGAGTCGGTGGAAAAGGCCATGGAGATCATCCGCCAGCGGGTCGATGGCCTTGGGGTGGCTGAGCCCGACATCGCCCGCCAGGGTCGAACGGTGGTCATCCAGCTCCCTGGTGTGAAGAACCGGGCCCAGGCCGAGTCTCTGGTCGGATGCACAGCCCGCCTCGAGTTCCGCCCCGTGCTGAGCCGAGCCCCCAACCCCGACAGCCCTCTGTTCTCGGCCAGCACCTCGACGCCGGAGTCGACCACCACCACGGTGGATTCCAAGTCATCGAGCACCAGCGCTCCCGACTCTCAGCCTTCGTCGACCACCGAAGCTGGCGAGTCGTCCGACGCCGACGTGACATCGACCAGCGAGGCCGGTCTGGCCGAGTTCAGCGGGGGAGTGGCCGGAACCGGTACCGGCGAAGGCGCGCTACCGGTTCAGTTCGCTCCCACCACAACCACCCTCCCTCCCAGCACGACCACCACCGCCCCGACTACCACCGTCCCCGAGACGACCACCACCGTTGCTCCGACGACGGTCGCTCCTGCCACCACCTCCACCCCAGCAGCGACCACCACCCCTTCACCGACTGGCGGCGACGGCGCCGACCGCTCGACTGCCTGCGGCTCTTCCGGCGTGACCGTCGCACCCCCGACCACCACCGAGGGTCTGCCCGAGGGAGCCACGAATCTCCTGTCCGATGACGGTTCGATCATCTACACCCTTGGACCAGTGGCCATGGAGGGCAATGCCCTGGGCAGGGCCGAGGCCTCCCTGTACAACGGGCAGTGGCAGGTCGTCACCTCGGTCAAGAACTCCTACAAGTCGAAGGCCAACAAGGCCTTCAACGCCTGCTATCAGGGCGATGCAACCTGTCCCAGCCAGGACGGGGGAAATGGTGCCATCGCCATCATCCTCGACGGCACCGTGTTGTCGTCCCCAGTGGTCCAGGGCCCCGACCTCGCGTCGGGTGACAGCTTCCAGATCTCAGGAAACTTCTCTGAACGCGAGGCCAAGGATCTGGCCTTGGTGCTGCGCTATGGGTCGCTGCCCGTCGAGTTCGAGCAGGCCGCCCTCCGACAGGTCTCTGCCACTCTGGGCAGTGACTCGCTACGAGCCGGCATGGTGGCTGGTGTCATCGGAATCGCCGCTCTCTGCCTCTACATGGTCCTCTACTACCGCGGGTTCGGCATGGTGGTGGTCATCAGCCTTCTGGTGTGGATGGCGCTCATGTACGGGGTGGTGGTGCTGATGTCAGAAACCCAGGGCCTGGCCCTGACACTGGCGGGAATCACCGGAATCATCGTGTCGGTCGGGACCACCGTTGACACCTACGTCGTGGTGTTCGAACGGGTGAAGGACGAGGTTCGCCAGGGTCGCAACATCCGACGGGCAACCGAACTCGGCTACCAGTCCGGTATCAGAACGGTTCTCACCGCCAACGGTGCCGCCTTCATCGGAGCGTTTCTGCTCTGGTACCTCACGGTCGGACCCGTCCGGGGATTCGCCTACTTCCTCGGAATCTCGGTGATCGTTGACCTAGCGGTGGCCATCGCATTCACCCGCCCCCTCATCCTTCTGTTGTCGCGGTCGCCGCGTTTCGCACAGGCCTCGTTCTTCGGTGTCGGCACCTCCACTGACCAGACACCACTGTCCCCGAAGGTGGTTGCGCCGTGACTGAGCCTGGAAATCCCCCGAGTTCTGCTGATCGTTCAAAAACTGACCACGCTGAGCCCGATCGCGGGGTTTGGTCGCGGCTGTACCACGGCGAGACGGATTTCGACATTGTCGGTCGTTGGAAGCTGTGGTTCGCCGGCTCGACCTTGGTGATGGTCATCGGCCTGATTTCACTGGTGATCAGCGGCCTGAATCTGGGAATCGACTTCACCGGAGGAACCGTCTGGGAGGTTGCAGCCGGAAAAGCCAGCGTGGCCGAGGTCTCATCGGCCATGACAGATCTCGGTTACCAGGACGCCCAGGTCCAGGAGGTGACCCAGAACAGTGATGGTTCGACCAAACGCTTCCTTCGGGTGGAGGCGGCATCGCAAGCCGACCCGGACCCGCAGACAACCAAGGCCCTGAACCGGGCGCGTTCTGGTCTCCGAAAGTTGGAGGACGCTGCACCAGCCGCGGTTCGGGGATCTCTGCGCGAGGTCCGCAACGAACTCTCCGCGGTCTCCGGCCCATTCGAGGACCAGGTGCCCGATGCTCTGAAGGCGCTCCAAGCCGAACTCGATGCCCTGCCGGAAACCGTCGAGTCCAAGAAGACCGCGGACGACAAGGCGGCGGCATACCGGGCAGCAGCCCGCAAGATGACCACCTCGGTCGAGGACCTGATCGATCTGGAGGCCCAGGAACGCGCCCGCCTGTCCCAGGACGTGACCGATGTGCTCACCCGCCTCACCGGAACGCCCGAATCCGAAGTCACCATCGACACCGTTGGACCTTCATGGGGCAAGCAGATCTCAGAGAAGGCCCAGACCGCGCTGGTGGTCTTCTTGGCGGCCATCACGTTGTTCATCACCATCCGCTTCGAACTGAAGATGGCAATCGCCACCGTGGCGGCCCTGTTCCACGATCTGATCGTGGTGGTCGGCCTCTATTCCCTGTTCGCATTCCCGGTCACACCCGCCACCGTCATCGCCCTGCTGACCATGCTGGGCTTCTCCATCTATGACGGAATCGTCGTGTTCGACCGGGTCGACGAGAACACCCGGCTCATCTCGGGATCCAAAGCGCGGATGACCTACTCAGAGATGGCCAACATGTCACTCAACCAGGTGCTGATGCGCTCCATCAACACCTCGATAACCACCCTGCTGCCCATCGCTTCGGTGCTCCTGATCGGCGCATTCGCCCTGGGAGCATCGACGCTGGAGGAGTACGGCCTGGCCCTCTTCCTGGGTCTCATGTCGGGTGCCTACTCATCGCTGTTCATCGCCACCCCCGCGCTGGCGCTGCTCAAGGAAATGGAACCCCGCTACCGGGAGTTGCGTCAGTCGGTACAGGAGCGACGCTCACGAACCAGCGGAGGTCTGGGTGATGAGCAGACAGATCAGGCCGAACTCAATCCGCTGGCTCCAGGCTCCGCTCCCCGTGGGCGCCGTCGCAGCGGGCGCTGACCCCCAAGGCGCCATGGCCGGGACACCCCGGTTGCCCACGATCGGCCGAGGGCCGGCGGATCCCTAGGCTGAAGTCATGTCCACGGTGAGTCGGGTCCTTCCATGGCGTCGCACCAGCGCGCCCGCTTCGGTAGAGCTCGCACCGCTGCTGGCTGCCTTTCGACAGCACCACCCCAAATCGACCAGCGCCCTCATCAGTCAAGCCTACGAACTGGCGTCGAGCGCCCATACCGGCCAGACCCGCCGCACTGGTGAGCCCTACATCCAGCATCCGTTGTCGGTTGCTCAGATCGTGGCCGATTTCGGTCTGGATGATGTCACCATCGCATCTGCCCTGCTGCACGACTCGGTGGAAGACACCGGGGTGAGCCTCGACGAGCTGGGTCGTAGATTCGGGGCCGACGTTGCCAGCATCGTCGACGGGGTCACCAAGCTCGATCGTCTCCGATTCGACTCGAAGCAGGCGCAGCAGGCCGCCTCGATGCGAAAGATGCTGGTGGCCATGGCCAAAGACCTTCGGGTGCTGATGATCAAGCTGGCCGATCGATTGCACAACATGCGCACCCTCGGCGCCATGTCACCCGAGGCCCAGACCCGGATAGCTCGTGAAACCCTCGACGTGTATGCGCCTCTCGCTCACCGGCTGGGTATGCAGGACCTCAAGCAACAACTCGAGGACCTGAGCTTCGCCACACTCCACCCCAAGCAGTACGCCGAGATCGACTACATGGTCGTCACCCGTGCGCCGGAGCGCGAGATATATCTGGCCCAGGTACTGGAGGAGGTTCGTGAACGACTGAGCGAACTCGGAGTCGAAGCCGAGGTGAGTGGCCGCCCCAAACACCTCTGGAGCATCTACGAGAAGATGGTGGTCAAGGGCCGTCAGTTCGACGAGATCTTCGATCTGGTCGGGATCCGGGTGCTGGTCGAATCGGTCCGCGACTGCTACGCCGCTCTCGGGTCGATCCACAGCACGTGGCGGCCGGTGCAGGGACGGTTCAAGGACTACGTGGCCATGCCCAAGTTCAACCTCTACCAGTCGCTACACACCACCGTGGTTGGACCCCAGGGCAAGCCGCTAGAGGTCCAGCTGCGCACTCGTGAAATGCACCAGAGGGCCGAGTTCGGTGTGGCAGCCCATTTCGCCTACAAGATCGGTTCTCCCACCGACGAGCTGGCCTGGCTGAACCGAATCGTCGACTGGCAGAAGGAGACATCCGATCCCGCCCAGTTCATGGAGACCCTGAAGGTAGATCTCGAACAGGACGAGGTCTATGTCTTCACCCCCAAGGGACGGGTGGTCACCATGGCAAAGGGAGCCACCCCGATCGACTTCGCCTACGCCGTCCACACCGAGGTGGGCCACTCGTGCGTGGGAGCACGGGTCAACGGGAGACTGGTAGCCCTCAACCATCAACTCGCGTCGGGCGACACCTGCGAGATCTTCACGTCCAAAGTGGAGGGCACCGGGCCCAGCCGTGACTGGTTGCAGATCGTCAAGACCCCGCGGGCGGCCAACAAGATCCGTCAGTGGTTCTCTCGGGAACGCCGAGAGGATGCGCGCGAGTCGGGAAGAGAGGACCTTCAACGCCAACTACGACGAGAAGGACTCCCTACCCAGAAGCTGCCAGCGGCGGTCCTCAGCGAAGTCGCCACCGGCCTCAACTACGCCGATGTCGATGCCCTTTACACCGCCATCGGCGAGCACCACGTCTCGCCCCAGGCAGTGGCTGCCAGGATCGCACGGGCTCTCCGCTCAGGTGACGGTCGCGAAGACCAGCTCCCGACCACCGTCAGCCGTCCACGTACCACTCGAGTCACACGGCCCGGAGCCGGTGTGCATGTGGAGGGACTCGATGACGTCATGGTCCGGCTGTCCCGCTGCTGCACGCCGGTTCCCGGCGACGAGATCATCGGGTTCGTCACCCGGGGAAGAGGAGTCTCGGTCCACCGGGCCGACTGCGCCAACGCCGGGTCACTGCGCGCCGACCAGAAGGACCGCCTGATCGAGGTGGAATGGGACGAGGATTTCTCGGGGGGCACCTTCGTGGCGTCCATCGAGGTCCGAGCCATCGATCGACCTCGTCTCCTGCGCGACGTCTCGAGCACGCTGGCGGACAATCACGTCAACATTCTCACCTGTGCCATGACCACCGGAGGTGACCGCGTGGCATCCATGCGGTTCGACGTCGAGCTGGGCGACCCCTCTCATCTGAGCGTGGTGCTGGGATCAATTCGAGGAATCGAAGGGGTCTACGAGACCTATCGGGTACTTCCCGGATCCTCTAGGTCGGCGTGACGGTGCAGCCTGGGAAGCCGGTTCGATAGCGCCGAGAATCGACCGGTAGCGTTGGCCCCTCATGGCCAGAGCGAAGTTCCAGGCCCCCAAGGGCACCCACGATGTGATGCCGCCCGAGTCGGCACGGTGGGAGGCCCTGCTGGCCGCCTATTCCTCGGTCGTGAGCCGGGCGGGCTACGGGCTGGTCCAGTCACCGCTGTTCGAGGAGATCGGGGTCTTCCAGCGCGACTCAGAAGGCGCCGATGCCGTCCGTAAGGAGATGTACGACTTCTCTGACAAGGGGGGCCGCCACATCGCTCTTCGTCCCGAAGGCACGGCCTCGGTGGTTCGGGCATTTGTGCAACACCAACCTCCGACGCCGTGGAAGGTGTGGTACGCGACACCGGCATTTCGCTACGAGAACGTTCAGGCGGGGCGTTACCGCCAACACCATCAGGTCGGGCTCGAGCTGTTGGGAGCCGCGGATCCTGACGCCGACGTCGAGGTGATCGCACTTGCGGCGGAGTTCCTGACGGCCCTGGGGCTGAGTGACGTGAAGCTCCAGATAAACACCATGGGCACTGTTGAGGATCGGCGACGCTACGTGGACGCCCTCAGAACATGGCTCGGTGACCGTCTGGATGCCCTGGCACCCGAGGACCGAGAGAAGGCCCTGGTTCACCCCATGCGCGCTCTGGATTCCAAACGGCGCCAGACCCGGTCGGCCACTGTCGATGCACCACTGATCGGTGACCACCTGTCCGAAGCAAGTGTGGGCCACTTCGAGCGGGTTCTGGCCGGCCTCGACTCGCTGGGTATCGCCTACGACCTGGCTCCCCGGCTGGTTCGAGGATTCGACTACTACACCCACACCACCTTCGAGTTCGTGCCGTCCGGGGTTGACAACGCTCAGGCCACCATCCTCGGTGGAGGTCGTTACGACGGTCTGATCGAAGAGTTGGGCGGCCCGCCGACGCCAGCGGTCGGTTTCGGCTCTGGGATCGAGCGGCTGTTGATCGCATGCGATGCCGAAGGCGTGTTCTCCGTCCGACAGGACCGGCTCGACGTGTTCGTGGTCGATGTCACCGGTGGCTCCCATGCCCGTGACATCACCGCGGCGCTGAGAGCGGTTGGGTTACGGGTCGACCGCTCCTTCGACAACCGTGGCATGCGGGCCCAGATGAAGGCAGCCGATCGATCGGGCGCGGCCGTTGCGGTGATCATCGGTGACCGTGAGGCGGAATCGGCCAGCGCGGCGGTTCGGCCCCTTCGCCAGCACTTCGGCGCCGAGCAGGCCATAGTCCCCTTGACCTCTCTGGTTGATCACCTGACCCGCGTACTCGCTCCGATCAGGACCGACCCCACCACGAATACCGAACTGGAGAATCTGTGAGCCAGGCAGCCGGACTGCGCACCCACTACAACGGAGAACTCCGCGTCGACCACGTCGACCAGGAGGTGGCTGTGGTCGGCTGGGTGGCCAAACGGCGCGACCACGGCGAGCATCTCGCGTTTGTCGACCTACGCGATCACACCGGTGTCATCCAGTGCGTGATCCCCGGTTCGGTTGACGTTCGCAGCGAGTACGTCCTGCGCGTGACAGGCACGGTTCGCCACCGGCTGGAGGGAACGGTCAACGACAAGTTGGCCACCGGAGAAATCGAACTCCAAGAGTGCAAGGTCGAGGTCCTTTCGGCGGCTGAGCCACCTCCGTTTCCACTCGACGGTCGAGCCGATGACGTCGACGAGATGGTTCGACTGCGCTACCGGTACCTCGACCTTCGTCGCGATCGGATGCAGCGCAACATCCGCATCCGGGCCCGAGTCAATTCAGCCATCAGACGAGCCATGGAGGATCAGGGCTTCATCGAGGTGGAGACCCCGATGCTCATGCCGTCCACGCCCGAGGGTGCACGCGAGTTCCTGGTACCGAGTCGGCAGCGACCGGGGGAGTTCTACGCTCTGCCCCAGAGCCCACAGCTCTACAAGCAGTTGCTGATGGTCGGAGGTACCGACCGGTACTTCCAGATCGCCCGCTGTCTCCGCGATGAGGACCTGCGGGCCGACCGGCAGTACGAGTTCATGCAGCTCGATGCTGAAGCCAGCTTCGTCAGCCAGGAAGATGTCCTGGGGTTCATCTCCGAGGCGGTGATGGCCGCCGCTGAGGCGGTGACCGGCGAGCGTCCACCCGCAATCGAGCAGATCACCTGGCACGAAGCCATGGACCGGTTCGGAATCGACAAGCCCGATCTCAGGTTCGGCATGGAGCTGGTCGAACTGACGCCGATCTTTGCTTCCACTGGCTTCAATGCCTTCAAAGCCCCGAGTATCAAGGGCATTCGGGTAGCCGGAGCGGCAGGGGAGTGGGGGCGCAATCGCCTCGATGCCCTGACCGAACGGGCCAAGGGCCTCGGTGCCAAGGGGCTGGTTTGGATGAAGGTCGATGACTCTGGCGAGTTGACCTCGCCGGTCGCGAAGTTCTTGAGCGATGAAGAGCGCGTCAGCTTGGTGTCCACCTTCGGGGCCGAAACGGGTGATCTGCTCCTGATCGTGGCTGACGAATGGCACAGGACCTGCGAGGTGCTCGGGACCCTCCGTAACGACATCGGCCGTCCGCCGGTCCACGAGGGCCCGTACCGGTACGTGTGGGTCGTCGATTTCCCGATGTTCGTCGGAACCGACGAGGCAGGAAATCCCCGACCGGGTCACCACCCCTTCACTCATCCCCACCCCGAGGATCTGGACCGCCTGGAATCAGATCCGATGTCGGTGAGGTCACTGGCCTACGACTTGGTACTGAACGGTTGGGAGCTGGGGTCAGGGTCGATTCGGATCCACGAGCCCGAGCTTCAGGGTCGGGTGTTCAGGCTGTTGGGTATCTCCGAAGAGGAAGCCGATCGTAGGTTCGGGTTCTTCCTCACCCCGTTCCGATTCGGAGCCCCTCCTCACGGCGGGTTCGCCTTCGGTATCGACCGCCTCACTGCCATTCTCGCAGTAGAAGAGAACATCCGTGAGGTGATCGCGTTCCCCAAGCCGCAATCAGGCGTGGATCCGATGACTGGGGCACCGACTGCGGTGGAGCCTGCCCAGGTAGCCGACCTGGGACTGCGGGTTCTGCCCAGGGCAACCTGAAGGTGACGGCACACCCTTAGCTCCAGACCTCCAGCAGTAGGGTGAACCGGTGCAGTTGGGGATCAGACGTCGGAGCACCGTCGAAGATCTTTCAGTTCCCCGCGCCGGTGACCGGTTCGGTTCCTACTACGACCCCGAGGGCTTCGGGCGCTTCAGCGAGCGGATCGCCCACACCATCGGAACCGCACGGTTCCTGGTTGTCCAGACGGTGGTGGTGGTGGCGTGGGTGCTGTGGAACACCACCGTCCCCGACGGCTGGCGTATCGATGCCTTTCCATTCATCCTTCTCAATCTGGCCTTCAGCACCCAGGCCGCCTATGCCGCCCCGCTGATACTGCTGGCCGAGACCCGCCAGGCCGATCGTGACCGGGCGGAAGCCTCCGAGGATCGCCGCCGAGCGGCCGAGGTGAAGGCCGATCTCGATTACCTGGCCCGGGAGTTGGCCAGCCTGCGAATCAGGGTGGCGGACTCGGCCGACATCGCCCGTATCGAGTCCAAACTGGATCGGCTGCTGGCCGCCCTGGACGAATCCAAATAGCGGCTCCTCCGGTCTCGATTGGTTCCCCGATCAAGGCTGGATCGCGAAGGACCCGAGCGGACAGGTACAGCCCTCGTCGCTGCCAGGTTGGAAAGACCTCGGCTTCGCCTCGGTTCAACCACGCCGTGCTTGTCTGGTCGGTGCGCCTGTCGGCGCACCTCCTGAGCCGTCAGTCTCGGTCAACTCGCCCAGTCCTTGGCCATGAGGCTGGGTGACGGAGTGAATCCCACCCGTTCGAAGTAGCCCTCGTCGAGGGCCTGCTCGAAGGCGTGCTTCTGGTAGCCGGCCGGAATGGCGCGCTCCACCGCTCCCGACGGCTCCGCTCCTTCGGCTGCGCACTCTGCGGATGGATCATCAACCGCGACATCGAGATCGAACCCGACATCCGGGGTCGCTACCTCGACCAGCGACATGCCGATGTTGTTCGACCAACGGTCCCGAAGGGTGAGCCACCACTGGGGCCCGCCTTCATCGGGCCCCATGGGTGGAGCCCCCAGAAAGCGCCATTCCAAGAACCTCAGAATTGACGCATGGTTGTAGGTTTCGTGATCGACCGCACCGACCTGGCTGTAGGGGCTGGCCAGAATGGTCGGCACGCGAAAACCCGCCCGTGAGAAGTCGTTGACGTCGTCATAGCTGA
Source organism: Actinomycetota bacterium (assembly GCA_963169755.1). Lineage (GTDB taxonomy): Bacteria > Actinomycetota > Acidimicrobiia > Acidimicrobiales > Iamiaceae > Aquihabitans. The sequence continues at coordinate 47,151 of CAUJFC010000220.1, forward strand.
ATCGGTCGTCGACGAAGCGCGCTGGGGCGACGTGATCGAAGAATCCGCCCCATTCGTCGTAGGTGAGGATGAACAGACCGTTCTCCCAGTGAGGGGATTGGGCAAAGGCCTTGAAGGCATCTCGTACGAACGCTTCTCCCGCCCGTATGTCGGCATGGGGGTGGTTGTCGGTCCGCGATCCCGTGAGGAACCCAGGATCCAAGAAGGTCACGTTAGGGAGGGTTCCCGCCGCGCACCGCGTGAAGTAGTCGTCGATCGGGGCGTTGAACGATGACAGGCGGGAACCGAACAAGGCAGTGACCGGCAGATCCACATAGAAGTACCCGGCCGGTACCGACGCCGCCGCCAACTTCTCCCAGATGGTGGGCCACGAGAACCCACCTTCATTGATGGGCAGGTAGTTGTTCTTGTAGCCCCCCGACTGGCCGGAGTGGAGATACAAGCGGTTGGGGTAGGTGGGGCCCAGAACCGAGGCGAATGAGTTGTCGCAAACCGTGAAACGACGGGCCAGGCGGCTGGTGAACGGCACGTCGTCAGCCAAGTAGTAGCCGATGGCGAACGGATCATTGCCTGATCCAGTGGCCAGGAATCCTCCGTCGCGTTGGCTCCGCCCGTGGTTCCAGCCGTGACCGGGATCGGGGTGGTCACACCCCCGCCACGGGTTGCCGTCAGCGAGGTAGTCGAGCATGTGGGCGGTGTCGTGCGCGACGCCGTCGGGATCCAGGTAGGTCTGATTGGGTGAGCCATTGACCATGACCCCCGGGCCGTACCGGGTGTAGGCGTTGTCGAGCCACTCGTCGTCTGATCCGAGCCAGCCGAGCCAGTGGTCGAAAGACCGGTTCTCCATCATCAACACCACGAC
>CAUJFC010000221.1 GCA_963169755.1 Actinomycetota bacterium
AGGACGAAACCCTCACCTCCGAGGAGTTCGCCTGGTTCATCCTGGTGCTGGCGGTGGCCGGCAACGAGACCACCCGCAACGCCATCAGCCACGGGATCCATGCCTTCATGCAGTTCCCCGATCAGTGGGAGCTCTACAAGGCGGAACGCCCCCCAACCACCGCCGATGAGATCGTGCGGTGGGCCACGCCGGTGGTCATGTTCCAGCGCACCGCCACCGTGGACCATGTGGTGTCGGGCCAGGAGATCAAGGCCGGTCAGCGGGTGGGCCTGGTGTACTCGTCGGCCAACTTCGACGAGACGGTGTTCGAGGATCCCCACCGCTTCAACATCCTGCGTGACCCCAACCCCCACGTCGGGTTCGGGGGAGGCGGTGCCCACTACTGCGTGGGCGCCAACCTGGCCCGGGTCGAGATCAACCTGATGTTCAACGCCATCGCCGACCACATCCCCGACCTCCGCCTGCTCGGAGAGCCGAGTCGGCTGCGTTCGGGCTGGCTCAACGCCCTCAAAGCGCTACCGATCAGCTACGTCGGCTGATCCCGGCACACCGTCGACTCGACCCGGTTCGCGACCCCAGGGGACGTGGACCGGGTCGGTCCGCGTCCGGAGCCGAATCCCTCAGGCGGTCAGGCGGTCAGGCGCTGGCGCAGAGCGCGCTTGTTCAACTTGCCCAGGTCGTTGCGGTCGAGCGTGTCCACGAACACCACCCGGCGGGGACACTTGTAGAGGGACAGTCGTTGCTGGCACCACGCCAGCAACTCGGCCTCATCTGGCGTCGGATGATCCCCGGTCACCACCATCGCCACCAGGACCTCACCCAGATCGTCGTCGGGTACCCCCACGCCGGCCACATCTGAGACCCCGGGATGGGAGATCATCACCTGTTCGAGCTCGGCGGGGTAGACGTTCACCCCTCCGGTCACCACCATGTCCGATACTCGGTCGGTCACGTAGACCCAGCCGCCGGGGTCGACCCGACCCACCTCGCCCAAGGTGACTACCGCCGGCTGAGGGTGGGCCCTGGCCGTTCCCTCGGGGTCGTCCAGGTAGATGATTCCCCGGCCGGTGCTGTCACGGAAGCACAGTCGCCCCTCGGTTCCGGGGGCCACCGGATGGTTGTCGTCGTCGAGCACCACCACCTCGTAGGGGGCGACCGCTCGCCCTACCGATCCGGGATGCTCCAGCCAGTCCTCGCTGGTGATGGCACAGGTGACGCCTACTTCGGTGCCGCCGTAGGCCTCCAGGAAAACCGGGCCCCACCAGTCGATCATCGCCCGCTTCACATCGACCGGACAGGCTGATCCGGTCTGAAAGACCAACCTCAGGCTGGAGACATCGGCGGCCCGACGTTGGGCCGGGGGTAGGCCGAGCAGTCGAGACATGTGGGTGGGGACGAGGGTGGTGGAACCGATGCACCAGCGTTCGATGGCCTCCAGCGTCCGGGCCGGATCGAACCGACCCAGGATGCCCACCGGCGTTCCGGCTGCCAGCGCCCGCACCGCGTTGAGGGGGCCGGTGTGGTGCAGGGGAGCCACCACCAGATGTCGACCCAGGCCCACGAAGCGGTTCGCTCCAGTGGCCTCGACGAACTCTGCCCAGGACTCACGGCGGGGAAAGACATTGGGCGGCAGTTCGGTGGCCTTGGGGCGGCCGGTGGTTCCCGAAGTGAACAGCAGGCTGGGCTTGATCGGTCGGTCATCGGAAGGGGGGCCGGGGGGAGAGCCAGCCAGCCACTCATCCCACTCGGGGGTGCTCCACACCAGAAGTTGCACATCGCACCCGGCGTCGCGGGCCATGACCACCGCTCGCTCGGCCTTCTCGGCGGTTCCCGGGCCAGCCAGCACCAGACTCGCAGAGGACCGAACTAGCAGGTCGACTGCGTCACCGGCGCTGAGTTGGGCGCTCAGGGCCACCACCGATACTCCCGAACGGAGCCCGCCCAGGTGTGCCAGGACAGCCTCGCCGGCGTTCTCGGCGTAGACCGCCAACCTGGTGCCCTCGGGACACGACGTCCGAACCCCGTGGGCGATGGCGTTGGCAACCTCCCAGGCCTGATCGCTGCTCCAGGCGCGCCGCTCGTCGATCAAGAGGGCGTCGCCCGGGTCGGCCAGCGGGATCCGGGAGGTGTCACGGGCAGAGGCGGGCGTCACCCGAACCAACCTAGAAGGCGAGCGGGGGAGTCTCCGGCTGACAGCGATGGCAAATGATCCGACAGGGGCCCGCGACACCTCTAGGTTCACGGTTCATGCAGGTACTCAGCGCCACCGAAGCCGCCGATCTGGTTCGTCCCATCGACACTTTGGGAATCCCCCTGGGACCGGGCCAGCCGGGCGACTTCCTCCATGCCCTGGGGGCTCGAACCGACTGGGTGGACCTGTTGGTGGGAGGCGCCCTCATCACCGACTTCTACGAGCTGTTCAGTCGCCCCAACGTGCGGTTCCTGTCAGGCTTTTTCGGCCCACTGGAACGGTTGTTGCGTGACCAAGGGGGGGCGATCGAGTTCGTGCCGGCCGATTTCCGTCGGTTCGCCCCCACTCTCGAGCAGGTGGCTCCCCGGGTATTCGCCACCGCAGTCGCTCCGCCCGACGCCGATGGCTGGTGCAGCCTCTCCCTGCATGCCGGCGCCACGGTGGGTGAGATCGAACGGGTCATTGCTGACCCGAACCGGATGCTGGTGGTGGAGGCCAGCCCTCGCTTTCCCCGCACCTTCGGTTACGGCGACTATCACCACCGAGTGCACGTGGATCAGGTGGATGTCCTGATCGAGAGCAACCGCGAGCCCTTCATCCTCGCCGATGCCGAGGCATCAGAGGCCGATCGGGCAATTGCCGAACACGTGGCCTCATTCGTCGAACAGGGCTCGACCATCCAGACCGGGATAGGCGGCATTCCGTCACGGGTCGCCCAGATCCTGGCGGAGGGTTCACTGGGTGCCTTCGGAATTCATTCCGAGATGTTCACCACCGGTCTCATGCACCTGCACACCGCCGGAAAGGTGACCAACCAGAAGGGGAGGTTCGATGGGGTTTCGGTGACCACCTTCGCCGCGGGAACCCGTGAGTTGTACGACTGGTTGGACGGCAACACCGAGGTGGCCTTCCTTCCGGTTTCCATGGTCAACTCGCCTGAGGTCATCGCCCACAACCCCAAGATGGTGTCCATCAACGGAGCGCTGGCGGTGGACCTGGCCGGTCAAGCGGTGGCTGACACCATCGGTGGCGTCCAGTTCAGCGGTATCGGCGGTCACGAGGACTTCGTGGCGTCATCGGGTTTCCAGCTCGAGGACCGCTCGCTCATATGTCTCCGCTCCACTACCACCGTCGACGGTCAGCTCACCTCGCGGATCAACGGCAAGTTCCCGGCGGGAACCATCATCACCACCCCTCGCCACCAACTCGACGTGGTGGTCACCGAGTACGGCGTGGCAGAGCTGCGGGGGCGCACCACCCGCCAGCGGGCTCGAGCCTTGGCGGCGATAGCGCATCCCGAGTTCCGTGATGAGCTGTTGGCCGAGGCTGAGGTATGGCCACCCGGTTGACCACGAGGTGTCAGTCGTCGGTCTCCTCAGGTTTGGTGCTGGCCCGGCCGATCAGATTGCGAGCAGTAGCCTCCCATCTGGTCTGTCGATCCCCCCGTCCCGTCTCATGACCTCGAATCATCGATCAAGTCGCGTCCACACCCGATTCCTCCGGTCTTCGGCAATTCTGGTGACCACTTTGGGGCTGGTCGGTCCGCTGAACCAGTTCGGTGCTGTCGTCGGGCCGCCGGCAGTGGGTGTGTCCCGTGGTCAGGTCCGACTGGCCAGTTCAGCGCTTCCCTCCCAACACGACGACGGGTCGCTCCGAGAGCAGTACGACGAGGTACTGGGCGAGGAAGCGGCCTTGATCAATCGGGTGCAACGTGTCCAAGGGGAACGGGCCCGGCTCAACGGCGAACTGGAGAAGCTCCAGGCCGATCTCCAGGCCAAGAACGTCGAGTTGCTCGGTGCTCAGGCCGAGTTGGACGAGGCCGAGTTTCTGGGCACGATCTACGCCCAAGCGGTGGTGGACGCCCGCCAGAAGGAGGAAGTGGCGGAAGAGCGTCTGCGGAAGCAGATCGTGGCCACTTACGTCAACGGCGGGGCCGACGCGTCGGTTCTGGAGGCCTTGCTGAAGGCGACCAGCGGCGAGGAGTTCGGTCAGGCTCTGGCCTTCTCCAAGGCGGTGGTGGGCGACACCGAGATCCTCGTGAAAAATCTTCAGCGAGCCCGGGAAGAGGCCCGAGAGGCCGACCGGGTGGCGAAGGCCAACACCGCCAAGGCCGAGGCCCGACGAGATGAGGTGGACGCCGCCCGCCGCTTCATTTCGGCTGCCCGCGACAATCAGGTGCGCCTGGTCGACGAGATCAACATCCAGCTGATGCTCGAGTCCCAGGCCCTGATGGAAGTCCAGGGTCGTCGAGCTCTGGTGGAGGGCCGGATCAACGCCATGACCACCTCATCGGATGGGGTGGCGATGCTGCTGGCCGACCGGCAACGCAACCAGCCCGACTGGCAGCCGGGCCGCTATCCGATCACCAATCCGCTGCCTGGCTATCGGATCGGCTCCGCGTTCGGAATGAGATTCCACCCCATCCTCAACATCGAACGGCTGCACGCCGGCGGAGACATGGGGGCTCCATCGGGTACACCGATTCATGCTGCCGCTGATGGGAT
>CAUJFC010000222.1 GCA_963169755.1 Actinomycetota bacterium
CGACGGCTGAGACCACAGGTGTTCTGGGCATAGTTGGGGTCGAAGGCACGAAGGTACGCCGGTCCCGCTTCGGGGTCTGAAGCCCGGTCTTCCACCCAGGCCATGACCGCCTCAGGGTCACACCCGGGGCCGACCCCGGCCAGAGCCAGAGCCAAGGAGTCGGGCAGAGGTGAGCGGCCGGTTCCCGAGGTCACCAGGCGATCCAGTTCTTCGATGGTGGAGGCGTCGCCAGCCTCCACCACCCTCGACACGCCGGCACGCGCCAACCTCAGACCCAACAACGGGTTGGTAACAGCCCGGCCCCACAGCAGAGCGACCAGCTCCGGCGGCCCCTCCAGAACCCCTCCGAGTTCCCGGAGGGTGCCGATGGCCGAGTAGCGGTCCCAGGACGTGGGGTCCGGACGGAGCCCCGCCAGGACCAGGTCGAAGCGAGCCGACCTGGTCCTAGCGGAGAGCCGTCCGGCCTCCTCCCACCCCATCGCCGTGGTCCGATGACCAGCCGCGTCGAGCGCCGCTGCGCGCCCAAGGCGCCCCACCTCACCATCGTCAATGACCAACACCCTTGCCACGCTCGACCCTCCTGCTGCTCGGTCACCGTGCGTTTCTCACACCAAAGCGCGCGCCAAGTCCACCGGCAACGACCGAAGCTGGGAGAACTCCGTGAATTCGGGAAACAGGCCTCTGACCTGCGGAAACATTCGACACAACTAAGCCTGAGCGGAGAGATCTGGGACTCCGCCCGGAGCCAGCAGCAACTTGACCCGCCGGTCAACCAGGAACGGCGGGACCCGGAGAAATCAACTGACCCGCCGGTCAGGCGATCTGCGAGCGGATCTGATCCAACCAGGCGTCGGCCTGCCGGCCGGCCTCGTCCACATCCCGCCGAACCGACGGGCCATGGTCATCGGCCGAGGGGTAGGAACCCAGGAACTTCACCGAGCCGTGCTTGGTCCGCAGCGCCCGGAGGCAGTCAGCCACCACGTCATCGGCCACGTGTCCCTCGAGATCGAGCAGAAAGCAGTATTCGCCCAGAGCCTTCTTGGTGGGACGCGATTCGAGCTTGGTGAGGTTTATGGACCGGGCCGCGAACTCCTGGAGGATGGCCAGCAGGCTGCCGGGCCGATCGGCCCGCTGGGCCACCACTATCGACGTCTTGTCGTGACCGGTCGGCGCCGGGACAACCCCGGGACGCACGGCGACGAACCGGGTCTGGTTCTCGGGATGGTCCTCGATGTCGCGGGCCAAGATCTCGAGCCCGTAGATCTCGGCCGCCAGTTCGTTTCCGATCGCCCCCACCGTGGGGTCCCCCAACTCGGCCACGGTCCGAGCACCCTCCGAGGTGCTACTGACAGCCCTCGAAGTGACATCGGGAAGCTCGCGCCGCAGGAAGGATCGGGCCTGGGCGGTGGCATGAGGAATCGACACCACCTGCCGAAGGTCAGCCACCGACGCCCCCGGCAACCCCATGAGATGCTGCTGCACCCCGATGACCACCTCGCGTTGGATGAGTACGTCCACCTCGAACGCCAGGGTGTCGGAGGTGACGTTCACCCCGCCCTCGATCGAGTTCTCGATGGCCACGAAGCCCACATCGACCACCCCCGACGCGGTGGCCACCAGCACATCGTCCATGGTGGTGAACGGCACCAGCTCACCCTCCACCAGGTCTGGCTGGGTGCGCAGCGCCTGCTCGGTGAAGGTGCCCCAGGGACCCAGAAACCCAACCCTGAGCCCTCCCCCCGACGAAACGGTGGGGGCAGCGGCGGTGGAGGGGGCCTCGTTGGTCACAACGGTGCAGGATAGAGCGGTGGACGAGACCGCCCTCCGAGGGTTGATCGACGGAATCCGCCGGGGCACCGTTTCTCCCGACGACGCCCTGGGCTCGCTGCGTCGTCTGCCCTTCGCTGACCTGGGATTCGCCCGCATCGACCATCACCGCCCGCTCCGCCAGGGGATGGTGGAAGCGGTGTACGGGCCCGGCAAGACCCCCGGCCAGGCGGCGACCATCGTGACCGAGTTGCTCGCGGCCTCACCTTCCACTCCGGTGGTGCTGACCCGGGCCGATCCACCAACGGTGAATGCCTGCACCGACCGCCACCCCCACGGGGTCATCACCAATTCGGACCAGCCCTCCGACCAGGGTCGCGCTCCCCTTTCCACAGTGGTTTGGCGCCCCGCCCCCGCCCGGCCCGAGCGGGTGGTGGTGGTCACCGCTGGCACCGCCGACCTCCCAGTGGCCGATGAGTGCGCCGCCACCCTTCACGCCTACGGGCTCACACCCGCTCGGGTCACCGACGTGGGAGTAGCGGGACTGCATCGACTCGTGGACCAGATCCCCACCTTGGTCGAAGCCGACGCCGTGGTGGTGGTGGCCGGCATGGAGGGAGCGCTGGCCTCGGTGGTGGGTGGGCTGACCGGTGCTCCCGTGGTGGCCGTACCCACCAGTACCGGCTACGGCTCATCGCTGGAGGGGATCACCGCGTTGTTGTCGATGCTGGCCTCGTGCGCTGCCGGGGTGACGGTGGTGGGCATCGACAACGGCTTCGGTGCAGCCGGGGCCGTCGCCCGGATGTTCCTGAACCCCGCCCGAACCATCCCCGACCTTCCTGGGAGTCCAACGTGACCACTGCCTGGTTCCACTGTTTCTCGGGGGTGGCCGGAGACATGGCCCTGGGCGCCCTGATCGATGCCGGAGCCCCGCTCGAAGAAGTGGTGTCCCTCCTCAACCGCCTCGACCTGCCCGGCTGGGAGTTGCGGGCCGAGCCGGTTCTGCGAGGCGGTATCGGCGGCACCAAAGCCCGGGTGTGGACCACCGACACCACAGTGGTCCGTACCGCCACCCACATCCAGGACCTGATCTCCCAGGCCGATCTCCCACCCCGGGTGCAGGACCGGGCCCGTTCGGTGTTCACTGCACTGGCTGAAGCCGAAGGCCGGCTCCATCGACGCCCACCCGACCAGGTCCACTTCCACGAGGTGGGCGGAGTCGATGCCATCATCGACGTGGTCGGCACCTGCGCCGCTCTCGAGCTGCTCGACGTCGACGAGGTGGTGTGCTCACCGGTGGCAGTGGGGCTGGGCATGGTTCGGGCCGCTCACGGGATCATTCCCAACCCGGCGCCAGCGGTGGTCGAGCTGCTGAGGGGGGCACCCACTCACGGCGTCGATCTGGCGGTCGAGCTGACCACTCCCACCGGAGCGGCGCTCATGGTCGGGTTGTCCGGTTCGTGGGGGCCGCTCCCGGCGATGACGGTGACCGCTACCGGGTTCGGGGCCGGATCTCGGGAGCTCGACGACCGCCCCAACCTGACCCAGGTGGTGCTGGGTGACCAGCATCGACCGGCCCCCACCTCCGGCCAGCCGCAGCTGTTGATCGAGGCGAACCTCGACGACGTGACGGGTGAGGTGCTGGCCCACACCATGGCCGCTCTGCTCGAGGCTGGAGCAGCCGACACCTGGACCACCCCGGTGGTCGGCAAGAAGGGCCGCCCGTCCCACGTGCTCAGCGTCCTGTGCGATGCGTCGCTGCTGGACCATCTGCGACAGATCATGACCACTGAAACCGGCACCTTTGGAGTGCGCGCCATCGAGACGGTGCGATGGCCCGTTCCCCGCTATTTCGAGCAGGCAGACCTGCACGATCGACCGGTGCGAGTGAAGGTGAGCCCGGGCCGGACCAAGGCCGAGTTCGACGACGCTGCTGACATCGCCCGCCAGACGGGGCGGCCGGTACGGACGGTGCTGGCCGAGGTCGAAGCCCTCTGGCACGAAGAGCTCCCGGCCGAGCCAGTTGATTCAACCGGGCCTGATCTCGGTCATCACGGTCACCACACCCACGACCACACCCACAGCCACGGCCACAGCCACGACCACACCCACAGCCACGACCACGGCAGCGGATCCGGTGGGGCCCAGGGTCCTGATCAGCTACCGCCAGCCTGACCGTCGGTGACCTGGCCCGCACTGCGCCGATGATGGATCTGAACGAACTGACGGCCCGCGAGGAGATCCGCCAACTGCTGGCCGCCTATACCTGGGCCGGCGACCGGGGCCGCATCGAAGAACTGGCAGACCTGTTCTGCGTGCACGGCGTACTCGACGTCGGCCCCTTCGGGGGACGATGGGAGGGCCGATCAGCCATCATCACCGGACTCCGAGCCGTGGTGAACCGTTCCAGCGCCTCAGTGCCCTACGGCGCAAATCCGAGCCCGGTGCGGCACCACGTCTCGAGCATCCTGATCACCGACGTCGGCGGCGGCCGGGCCAGGGTCCGTTCGTACTTCGCGGTTCACACCGCGGTCGGTCTCGATCACTGGGGGCGCTACTTCGACGAGGTGTCGCTGGAACTGGGCCATTGGCGCTTTGCCCAGCGGATGGTGGTGGTCGACGGTGCGTCGGACCGCTCGCTGATGGTGCCTTCACCCTGACCTGCCCTGGTCACCCCGCCACTGAAAGTTCGGCTAGGTCGTCGCCTTCCACCAACACAAAGTCGACCTGTTCACCCCGTGCCGCTACCTCCGGTAGAACGAAGAAGGACAGCCTCCCACCGATCTGGATGGGAGACATCGATTCGACTACCCCGTCGACCACCAGAAGCACTGTTCCGCTCTCAGGTCCGTCGGTGATCTGCACGTTCAGGCGACCACCGACGAGTCGGACCGCAGTCCTCCCGGCATCGAGCTTCACCGTTCCCGCCTGGTTATCCCGGTAGCCCGTGACCCTGCGGCCCAGATACTTCTCTCCACCTATCGGACCCAGGAGCCCGAGAAGAGGATTGTCACCGGCCGCGACCGAACCAACCAACCGGTTGTCGGCACTGGGCCGGTTCTTCTTCTGGTCGAAGTCGATGATCCGGTCCAGCACCAGTCCAAGATTGTCGAAATCGAAGAACTGCTTGTCGGTTCCCCGAGCATCAATGGCGGGGTCACCAGCCGGTACACCGTCGGTCTTCCAGGGAATGTTGACCCCCGCAAGATCCGCGATGGTCGGCAGCAGGTCGACTCCCATCAGGTTGGAATCATCGACTCTCCCCGTTTGCTGACCGGGAGCCTTGATCAGCAGCGGTACGTAGGCGATCTCATCCAGGTTGGCTTCACTGGCGTTCCTGATGTCGTTGACTGACCGGTGAAAACCAACGCCGTGGTCGGCTGTGACCACCACCACCGAATCGTCGTAGGTACCGTTGGCACGCAGAGAATCCAGGATCTGACCCACCATGGCATCGGCATACTGGGCCTGGAAGAGATGGGCCTGTTGGAGCATGGCCAGATCCCACTCGTCGGTGACCGTGGTCGCGAACTGGTAGTCCACCGGGCTCACGTTCTCCAGCGGTTCACCCGAAGGACTCAGCCTCCAGGGTTGGTGGGGGAGCATCAGGTGGATGTAACCCAGCGTCGGCTCCCGCCAGCCTCGGTCCAGTGCCTCGATGAAGCTGGAGGCCTGCTTGGGTCTACCAATGACCGAACTCGTCATCTCCCCTTCTTCCACCAGATCCACAGCCGCCGTATCGGCGGCCGCATCGCCGAGAGGAAGCGCTGCCGACTGGAACTGGTCGAAGTTGGGTCCGGTATGGGGCTTCAGGCCGACGCGCTGCTGCCAGACGTCGTTCATCTGTCCGAGGATCCACCCGATTCCCAGAGAAGCCTGGTCTGACTCGATGCCGCAGGTCGAGAAGCCACAGAGTCGCGTCAAGGACTCCGAAACCACGAAGTTGTGGGTGGGGGCCAGCAGGCTGAACAGATTGTCGGGTACCGACGTCCACAGTGGCGCCGCCTGTGAGGGGACCTTGCCTGACAGAAGCGACGGTATGGAGCGGGGGGTGAACTCCGTCATGGAGGTGTAGTCGCGATACCAGGTGGCGTCCGCGGCCAGGGCGGACAGGTTGGGGAACCGCTGAGCATCGATCTGTCGGTCGCTGGTCAGGATCGATTCGGTCGGAAACTCATCCAACATCACCAATACCACCGAGGGGTGGTCGCTACCCGCTCGGACCACCGCCTCCCGTCGCCCCTGGAGCAGTCCGCCCGCCGGAGAGGCGATGAACAGCAGCAGCACCGACAGCGCAGGGAGTATGGCGGTGAATCGGACCCACATCGCCAAAGCGCTGAACCGGGTGGACAGCCATGGAAACGCCACTGCCACCGCACCGGCTACCAGGCCTCGCCCCACACGGGAGTCAAGGCCCAATGTCCACGCCCACTGGGCGGCCGCCGCTCCCGCCAACAGCCCACACCAGACCAGAAACACTGCGGTGCCCACCCGCTGGTTCAGCGCTCGCGCCACCACCACGACCCCCCAGAGGGCCAGAGGCGGTACAAGCGCTACCAGCAGAGCGAACAAGACCAGATGCCGCCCTTCAACCGAGGCGAAAGTGAAGAGGGTCGGGTTCTCGCCAGCCACCGCCAGCAGGGGTTGGCTCAGCGCGAACCCGCTCAGCCCCAGCAGCGTCAGTAGCTGCCCTCCAACCCCGGTCCATTTGGACTCCGGATCGGAGCCTTTGCCTCCGGCCACAGAATCCTGCTGAACGCTCACGTTCGGTGACCATACCAAGGCGATCTGTGCGGTTCAGAGGTGCGCCATCATCAGGACAGGTAGACTCCATCTCATGTTTGCCTACCTGGACGCTCAAACCGGAAGCATGATTGCGGCGGCGCTGGCGGGCGGAGCAGCCGGGATCGGGGTCCTGTTGCGCATGTACAGCAACCGTTTCCTGGGGATCTTCTCCAAGAAGCACCGCGAGCGGGCGGCGGCCGACGCCGCGTCATTGATGGACTCGCCGTCTGAGTCCATCAACTCTTGAGCCCAGACCCGGCCAATCGCCGTAGCACTGGGTCGGCCCGAGATCCCGGGTCCTTCCGCGACCCCACCTCCCAAGTCTTCAGCATCGATGGCGAGATATTCAGAGGCTTGGATCAGCACGCCCTAGCCGACTACCAAGCTGCGGCGCAGACCACCTTCTTCCCGCGGCTCCTCACCGAGGGCGCGGTCGTCGGGACTGACCTGCTGGCCAGCCCACCGCCCGAGCTGAGTCAGTGGGCCGGGGTCCTGCGCCACGATCGCGTGTCGACCATCACCTATCCATTCGAGTGGGCGTTCGAGATGCTCCGAGACGCCGCTCTGCTACAGCTCGACGTGACCGCAGCAGCCCTGGGTGAGGGGTTCATCACCAAGGACGCCACGTCCTACAACGTGCAGTTCGAAGGGTCGCGGCCGGTCTTCATCGACGTGGGCTCGTTCCAACCGCTCCGCAAGGGCGAACAGTGGTACGGCTACCGCCAGTTCTGCGAGCTGTTCCTCAACCCCCTGGTGCTCCAAGCGGTGGGCGGCGTGGCCTTCCACCCGTGGCTGCGAGGCGCAATCGACGGCATCTCTCCCTCAGAACTGGCCCCGTTGATCGAGGGAAAGCAGCGGCTGAACCGAGGCCTATTGGTGCACGTCCGTATGCACGCCCGGGCCGAGAATCGCTATGCCGACGCCGACTCAGAACGTGACATCAGCAATGAGATGAAGCAGGCCGGTCTGGGACCGGCAGTGCTGAGCGCCCAAGTGGCCAACCTCCGACGTACGGTGGAAGGGCTCACGTGGAAGGCGCAGAGATCCACCTGGTCCGACTACAGCGACCGTGGCCACTACAGCGACAACGACCTGGCCGCCAAAGACCGGTTCGTAGCCGACACCATCAAGGCCCATCCGGGTGCTGCCGTTCTGGACCTGGGGGCCAACGACGGGCGGTTCTCGAAGCTTGCTCTGGAGAACGGGGCCTCGCGGGTGGTGGCCGTCGACTCGGACCATTTGGTGATCGATCGGCTCTACCGCCACCTCCGCGACACTGGCGAGTCCCGCATTCTCCCCCTGGTCATCGATCTGGCCAACCCGTCGCCAGGTATGGGCTGGCGCGGGGTCGAGCGGCGATCGTTCACCGACCGAATGAACGTGGACATCGTGCTGTGCCTGGCGGTGGTTCACCACCTGGCACTGACCGACACCGTGCCGTTCGACCTAATCGTGGACCTACTGGCTGACTTCGGGTCTGATCTGGTGGTCGAGTTTCCCCATCGAGACGACCCGATGGCGGCCCGGCTGTTGGCCCGTAAGCGGTCCGGACTGTTCGACCACTATGACCGTCCCCAGTGGGAGGCCGCGCTGGGTCGAAGGTTCACCATCAACGCCACCGAGACCGCCCCTTCGGGTCGCCGGACGCTGTACCGCTGTACTCCGCTGTAGAAGATCCGCACCTGTCGGGCCCGCTCCGAGCTACTTACGGCCCTACTGCTCCACTGTCAGACCCACCACTCGGTCTCCGTCCACCAGCCCGAATTCAATACTGTCCGCACGCTCTGCTACCTCAGGAAGGACGAAAAAGGAGAGCCGACGCGCCGTCTGAATTGGTGACATCGATTCGACTACCCCGTCCACCAGCATCAGTACGGTTCCGGTCTCCGGCCCCTCGACCAGTTCTGCGCTAAGTCGACCTGCGACCGGATGCTCGTTGGAGTTATCCAAGCGTCGAACTACGCCTGCACTGGTCTGCTGGATCGATATCCTGCGCCCGAGAAATCTCTCGCCACCGATTGGCCGTAGTAATCCCATCAGCCGGTGTTCATTGGCGCCCACCATTCCAACATACCGGTCCATGGCTTGCGGTCGATGATCACGAGAGTTGAACTTGATCACGCCTTCTATTTTTGTCGGAGCCGACGAATCGAGGTCATACATGACCTTACGACCTCCACGATCCCCAATCGCTGGATCACCAGCAACGAAGCCATCAACAGCCCACGGAATCGTAATTCCGGCCATGTCTGCAATAGTGGGAAGCAGATCAACTCCCATCAAGTTTGAGTCATCCACTCTGCCCTCCACCTGTCCTGGGGCTTTTACTAGAAGAGGAACGTAGGCGAATTCATTCACATTTGCCTCATCAACCTCCCTGAATTCACCGGTCTCGTCAGTCCTGAAACTAACCCCATGATCAGCAGTAACTACAACAACTGAATTCTCATAACGGCCTTCTTCCTTAAGTGTTGCTATCACATCTCCAACCATACGATCAGTAAACTGAGCCTGGAATAAATGCGCCTGTTGCATCATAGCCCTATTCCACTGATCAAACGGTTCCTGAAGCAGCTTGAAACTGATCACATCAAGCCCCATCAGCTTCTCGCCTTCCGGACTCAGTTCCCACGGTTGATGCGGCAAGGCTGCATGGAGATAGACCAGAGTCGGCTCCGACCGGTCTCCCACTTCGCTCATCAATTCATACACTCGTTCCGCGCGCCCGGCCGTGGTCCAGACATTGAACTCTGACTCGACAGGACCATCGGAGGAACGGGCCTCAGCCTCGATTCTTGAGTTGAACTGACCGATGTCCGGTCCTGTGTAGGGACGAATCCCAGTCCGTTGCTGCCAGAGATCAGCCATACGGCCCAGGACGTCGAATAGTCCTGGTTTCAACTCTCCATCTTCCTTCAGTTCACAGTCTGTGAAACCACACAACTGTGTACCACTCTCCGACGCCAAGAGATGATGGGTGGGAGCAAACAACGTGAACAGGTTGTCTGGTACAGAAGTCCACAGTGGAGGAACTGATCTAGGATTCATTCCGGAGAGCAAGGAGGGAATGGAAACAAGTGTTCCCTCCGCCATCGCGGTGTAGTCGCGATACCAGGTCGACTCCCGGGCGAACGCTGCTAAGTGCGGGAACCTCACAGGGTCGATCTCGCGGTCCTCGTTCAACAGGGACAACGTTGGAAATCCATCCAACATAATCACCACTACCGATGGATGATCACTAACCACTCGCGTGAGAGCAGCTTTACGCGGCTGCAATAGATCTCCCGTCGGGGAGGCCAACAATAACAGCACCACCGATATCACCGGCAAGACCGAGGTGAACTGAACCCACATCGCCAGCGGCTTCATCTTCGACAAGACAAAGGGGAACCCAATCGCCACAACACAGTGAGTTCCAGCAGCCAGTGCGCGGTGTCCGGCCATGATGGCCGGTGCACTCACCTAACCGCACTGACTGCTGGAGATTCCCATCATGGC
>CAUJFC010000223.1 GCA_963169755.1 Actinomycetota bacterium
AAGACCTTCGACGACTCGATCTTCGAGGAGCTGTTCTGGGCCAAGTACGGCCTGGCCCGCCAGCACATGGTGAAGATGAACATCAAGGGCGTGTTCCAGATCTGGACCCACGATGGCGGCTACCACGAGGTCCCCCTCAAGGAGTGTCACGCCTGGACCCGTGAGGGCTGCAACCACTGTCCTGACTTCGCGGCCGAGCACGCCGACATCTCCACCGGAGGAATCGGCCAATTCGCCGACTGGACCCTCACCGTGGTGCGCACCGAGTTGGGCAAGGCCATCATCGATCGGATGGTGTCGGCCGGTCGCATCATCACCCGACCGGCCGAACAGGACGACCCTGACGCCATCGCGCTCATGGCCCGCTTGTCGCGCAACAGCCGCAACCGCTGGCCCGAGACCGCCATCGGATTCCCCAAGCTCATGCCTCCGGCTCCGCCCAAGAAGAAGAAGGCGGTATCGACCGAAGCGGCTTCTTCGGTCACTACCTAGCCGTCGCGCGGCGGTACCTATTCACGGTGGCCGTGGGCTGAGCCACAATGGCCGCCATGACCTCTGATCGCATCACTCACCGATCCGCTGCCGCCTTGGCGGTTGCTGCCGCTCTGCTGGGTTCGACCGGCTGCGGCAAGGTGGCCGAGAAGGCCACCGAGAAGGCCACCGAGAAGGTGATCGAGAACGAGATCGGTGGTGACGTGGACCTCAACACCGACGGTGAGGGAGGCGTCAAGATCAAGACCGACGAGGGCACCTACGAAGCCGACGGTCAGGGCAACGTGAAGATCGAGACCGAGGACGGCACCATCTCATCGTCGGCTGAGATGCCCGATGGCTGGCCCGACGATGTTCCGGTTCCCGACGACCTGAAGGTCCAGATGGGTGGAAGCCAGGACACCCCCGATGGGCTGCTGCTCAGTGTGCAAGGAACGTCGTCCACCCCACCGGCGGAGATCCTCGAGACCCTCAAGAGCGCCCTCAGCGACTGGGAGATCAGCGCTGAGAGCACTATGGAGGCCAGTGGGGGCACGGTAGCCGGCGCTCAGTGGACCCTCGACGGGCGACAGGTGATGCTGTCAGCCACCAGTGGTGAAGATGGCGAGACCCAGGTGATGATCGCCCACACTGCTGCGCCGTAGCTGAACGCCCGTTCGCACGGGCGACGGCCCGTCCGTGCGAACATCGGTGAATGCAATCACGGCCACCGGAGACCTGGCCGTTCGTGGGGAGGTCCGCCGAGGTGGACCATCTCCTCGCGGACCTGGCCGCCGCCGAGGTCACAGCGGTGGTGATAACCGCTCCGGCTGGATCGGGCAAGACCCGTCTGGCTCGGGAGGTGACCGCGTATGCGGCTCTGCCTCCCATGTGGTGGCAGGCCTCAGAGGCGGTCTCAGCGGTTCCGCTGGGGGTCCTGTCGTCGGTTCTCGACGTCGATGACGAACTGACACCGGTAGCGGTCTTCAGGCGCCTTTCCGGCCTGGCCATCGATGCCGGTGGTGTGGTGGTGGTTGATGACGCCCCCCATCTCGACGCTCGTTCCGCTGACCTGCTGCGTCGTCTTGTCGACGCCGGCAAGGCCACCGTGGTGGCCACCGCCCGGCAGGGGGAGCCGGTACCGTCTTGGCTCGAGTGGTTGTGGATCGATGAGCGCACCCACCATCTCCACCTTCAGGGTCTGGCTCCCGAAGCGGTGGCCGAGCTGGTCGATGTAGCGCTCGGCCAACTGGACCCGCCAGCCAAGGTCCGAATTGTGGACGCGGTGATGGATCGCAGCGGAGGCAATCCGCTGTTCGTGCGGGAGCTGCTGGCCGAGATGCGTCGGCGTCGCTCAGCGGGGATGGAGGTTCCGGGCGATGTCGCCGTCCCCAAGCCCTTGCTCCAGGTGCTCGAAGGTCGGCTGAGGTCAGCGGGACCAGCGATAGCAGAGGTGATGGAGGCGGTGGTGGCGTTGGGGTCGCTTCCCCTCAGAACCTTGCTGGCGCACTGCGGGGCCGGGGCGGTCGACGCTGCCGAGTACGGGGGCTGGGTCGCGGTTGGTGAGGACCCCGACGCCACGGTTCGTGCCGTCCATCCTCTCTTCGCCGAAGCTGCACTGGCAGCCATGACCGCCTCTCGCCGCCAGGCGGTGACCGGGGCGGTGGCCCGTCGGCTACTGGAGGACGGGCCCAACCTGTGGCACCTGGCGGCGGTGACCGCGATGCTCGACCGAGGCCTGACGGTGTCGACCAGCCATCTCCTCGAGGCCGCCAGGCTGGCCTTCGCTGCCCTCGACCATGAACTGGCGGTGCGTGTGGCTCGAACAGCTACCGAGACCGGTGTCGAGGGCCGGGAACGGTTCGAGGCCCTTGTGGTGTTGGGGGCGGCACATTCCGGCGCCGGCCGGCCCGGCGAGGCCGAGGAGGCGTTACGGGGTGCATTGGAAGCTGCCACCACCGACGACCAACGAGCGAGAGCCGCGGGGCGACTGTCCGTTCACCTGGTGGCCCATGGCCGTCGCTTCGATGAGGCGGCTGAACTGTTGGATCGGGTCGGTAGCGAGCTGAGCGATCCAGGATCCCGGGCCTTCTTGGCGGCCGACCGGGCCAAGCTGGCCACTATCCGGGGAGAAGCCATCTTGTCGGTTCCCGGCGCGGTCGGTCAGAGCACGGGGGAAGGTGATGAACTCACCGCCCTGAACGCCGCGATCG
>CAUJFC010000224.1 GCA_963169755.1 Actinomycetota bacterium
TGGTGGTGGCGGCGGCGGCGCAGCCGCCAGCGGGAACGGTGGCTTAGGCGCCACCTGGGTCGGTGACCATGGTGGCCTCGGCGGGGCTGGTGGCTCCGGCGGGACGGCGGCGGGTGCCAACGGCGGTATCGGAGGCTCCAACGCCTGGTCTGAGCGTGGCAGTGCCACCACCCAGGCGCAGAGCGGTGGCAACGGCGGAGCCGGCGGCTCCGCTGGCTACGGCGGCTTCTCGGGAGCGGCCGGAACCGCTGGTGGAAACCAGGCCTCCGGGGTCGGCGGAACGGGCGGCGTCGGTGGCGACCAGACCGGCAGCCAGCGTGACGGCGGTGGCGGTGGTGGCGGCGGCGGCGGCGCCACCGGCGGCGGCGGCGGTGGTGGCGGCGGCAGCACCTACTACGCCAACCTCAGTCACCGAGCGGGCGGCGGCGGCGGCGGCGGCGCCGGAAGTTGCCAGGCCACAGGCGCCAGCAGTGTCACCTATGCCGCCACCGGCGGTGCCGGTGGCGCTGGGGCCACGGTCGCCGACACCAACGGCGGCTCCGGCGGCAACGGTTCGGTTTCACTGTCACTGGTGTGATGGTGCCGGCGCAGCCTGCGCCGGGCCACTCGACAGACCCACTCGTTCCCTCCACGGGTGTGCGCCTGGCCCCACTGGGGCCAGGCGCTGTCGCGTGCGACCTGGTTTACGAAACCACCCACCTACTCGACTCCACCGCCGCCTGGCTGCTGGCCAGCGCGCTCAGCGGGCCGGTCACTGCGACCGACCTGATCGCCGAAGCATCAGCCGCCACCAGCAACGACCCTGACGTCATCGCCCGGGACCTGACCCGGCTGATCGACCACCTCACCGACCTGGGTCTGCTCGGTCGGACCCAGCCGTGGGAGCCGCCGAGCCCCCAGCCCGGATCGGCTCTCGACCGACAGGAAGTGCCACAGGGAGCCGTCCACCCCGTGATCGACCACCGGATCGCCTTCCGCAGCACCAGCCCCGAACTGCTGGCCGAGGTTGACGACTTCCTGGGAATGGGGCTGGCCGACACCGAACCGACGCTGGTGTTCGACATCGAGACCGGGGCGGATGGCGGCATAACCATCACTACCGCTGACGAATGGCGCTTCCCGGCCCCCAGCACCCTCTACGCCCAACTGCCCGGGGTGATCAACGAGTACGCGGCCCGCAGCCACTCGTGCGTTGTTCTGCACGCCGGAGCGGTCCGCACGCCGAGCGGATCCATCCTGCTGTTCCCGGGTGTCATCGACGCCGGCAAGTCGACGCTGGTGGCCGCCCTGATCCAGGCGGGCTGTGACTACCTGGGCGACGAATCGATCGGCCTGCGCTCCCCCACCCTGGAAGCCGTCGGCTACCCCAAGCCGCTCACCCTCGACAACGGCAGCCGCCGGGTCCTGGGCCTACCCGAGGACAGTGAGCCCCACCTGGCGGTGGACAGACTTCGCCCTGACGTCGTGCGGCTGTGGGGAGAGGTGGGAACGGTGGACCACATCGTGCTGCCCACCTACGACGGACCGCTCCCGGCCAACCCCGATGCGCCCCTGCACCCACCCCGGGTCGAGGCGCTCGACCTGCACGGCGCTCTGGCGTTGCTGCTGGCCAACACCTTGAACCTGGCCCGGGCCGGAACCGAGGGGCTGGAGACGCTGTGTCGGGTGGCCGAGACCGTCCCGGCGGTGAGGGTGACCCACACCGACAGCCTCGAGGTGGCCCGGGCGCTCATGGACGGCACCCTGCTCGCCTGACCAGGGCCTCAGGCTGAGACCACCGCCAAGGGATGCGGGCCTGACCGTCGGCGGACGGCCGACCCCCGATGGGGTGACTAACCAGGGTGCGGGGCAGGTCCGAGCAATTGCTCCCCCACCGACGATCACTCGTGGACGATCAGTTGGAGACGCGCCGACGGACCCGCTGGACCAGTGAGCTGCGGGTCACCCCACGAGAAGCCAGGTGATCGGCCGTGGGCAACAACAGACCCCGGACATAGGCGGCCCGGTTTGCCAGGCCAGGCATCTCCCACGCCACCCGAACCCGTGACGGCCCGAACGACGAGCCATCGCGACGCTGGGCCGCCACCACCGCCTGCTCAGCGGCCGGGATCTCGGTGCCCGTCCACCAGGCCGACCAACCTGACAGGTCCACCCCGGCGGCCTGCAACCCCGGGAGGGCCAGCACCGAGCCCACCGCCTCGTGCAGCACTGCCGTCCCACGCCAGCGCTCGGCCTCGGCCACCAGCGGTCCGACATCACCGTTGGTGCGCGCCAGGTAGCCGGCCACGTCACGGCGACTCATCAACCGAGGGGTGGGTGAGCCCAGCACCGCGTGGTAGCAGGCGTGCAGCGCCCGGGCCGTGTGATCCATGGCCAGCATCTCCTGGCCAGCCAGCACGAACGGCTCGGGATCGGCGAACAGGCGACCCAGCGGGACCCGCACGGCGTGGACGCCGTCGCAGATGGTCCGGTGCAGGTCGATCTCGACGCCGTCGTCGAAGGTGAGAGTGGCCGACTTGGCGAACCGGTGGTCCCAGCCGGGGCGTCGCTCCGGGTAGGGGCGGTGGGCACCCATGTCCTCCAGCGCGGCGGACGCCCAGTCGAACTGGGCACCGGAAACCAGCAGGTCCAGGTCTCCGAAGGTGCGGTGGGCCGGATCGGTCTCATCGAGGTGGGCGATGGCCGATCCCTTGATGACCCGCAGGTCAGTCACCCCGACCGATGTCAACCGCTCGACCACCTCGCACAGCCGGTCCTCCAGCCGCAGGCACCACGCCAACGCCCCGACATGGTGGTCGTGCAGCAGGGCGAGCTGTTCGTCGCTCAGCTCAACCGTCCCCGCCTCGACCGCCACCATCATCGCCCCGGTCAACCGGAAGGTGCGGGCGGCGTCGATCAACGCCTGGCCACCGTCGCTCCAGTCGTGCTTGTCGCCCACACGGGAGCCGTCGACCGCGCCGCGTTGCGGCGCATCGCCCGGGCCGGACACCGACAGGGCGACCACCATCTCAAGACGGGCCTGAATGTCGGCAGTCACCTCAGGATCGGGCCGCCTCACCGCCCGACCTCGTCATCCTCATCGACGACCCGGTGAATGAGATCGGCCTCCAACAGGACCTGCACGGCCCCACGGACCGCGCTCTCGACCACTGCCGGGTCGGCCACACCGGCCGCCACCTCAACCGCCTCGGCCACCAGGTCGGCCACCAGGGCCGGACGATCGAGCACCAGCCAGGTGGCGGCGGTCACCCCGGCCAGGCGTTGGAGTTCGTGGTCTCCGGCCCGGCGCAACAACAGCACCTCGCCGCCGACCCGGCGTTCGAGCACGTCGCGGTTGGCCACCACCGGCCTACTGTCATGCCCGGGATCGTCCCCACGCGCCCCCGGTGCCCGCAGCTCGGTTTCCTCACTCGAGCCCACACGGGCCTCACCAGACATGAGCCCTCCCAACGGCTGGGGACCAGCGTAACGGGCCCGACCGGCCGCCGATCCCGACCCGAGTCCGACCCACGCACGCGGTTCGTGTCGGCAACGCCGTGGCGGTACCGTGGCCCGTTCCCCACCAACTCAACCAACAGGAGCAGCACCCAATGGCAGATCTCGGATACGACGGCAAGGTCGCGGTCATCACCGGCGCCGGTGGCGGCCTGGGACGCTCACACGCCCTGGAACTGGCCCGCCGCGGCGCCCTGGTGGTGGTCAACGACCTGGGCGGCTCGGTCGACGGTGTCGGCGGCTCGCACACCGCCGCCCAGCAGGTGGTGGACGAGATCACCGCGGCGGGCGGCGAGGCCGTACCCAACTACGACTCGGTGGCCACCCCCGAAGGTGGCAAGGCCATCATCCAGAGCGCTCTCGACGCCTGGGGCCGGGTCGACATCGTGATCAACAACGCCGGCATCCTGCGGGACGCCGCGTTCAAGAACATGGACGCCGAGAAGCTCGAGCCGGTGATCGACGTTCACCTCAAGGGCGCCTTCTACGTGACCCAGGCCGCCTGGGCCCCCATGCGCGAGCAGAACTACGGCCGAATCGTCAACACCTCGTCGGCGGCTGGCATCTTCGGCAACTTCGGCCAGACCAACTACGGCGCCGCCAAGGCCGGTCTGGTGGGTTTCACCCGGGTTCTGGCCGTCGAGGGAGCCAAGAACAACATCAAGGCCAACGCCATCGCCCCGGTGGCCAAGTCACGCATGACCGAGGACCTGCTGGGCCCGCTGGTCGACAGCCTGGGCCCCGAGTTCATCACCCCGGTGGTGGCGTGGCTGGCCCACGAGGACTGCCCGGTGACCGGTGAGGTGTACTCGTGCGGAGGCGGCCACGTGGCGCGCATCTTCACCGGTGTCACCCCCGGTTACACCGACACCACCAACCTGACCGTCGAGGACATCCGCGACAACTTCGACCAGATCCGCGACCTTGACGGCTACGCCGTGCCCGGCAACCTGACCGAGGAACTCCAGCTCACCCTCAAGGCCCTGGGAGGCTGATCCCGGACGCGCCACGGCCCGCAACCCCGGCGGAGGGTTGCGGGCCGTGGAGGGGTCCCTCGGAGGGCAATCCAGGGACAGATCCCGATCAGGCGAACTGAGTCAACTCACCCGACCTTGTACGGCTGCTCAGGGGCAGATGTCAAAAGTCAGGTTCGAGATGTTGATGAGCTGATTGCTGCCTTGATAAGCACCACACCAGAACTGGAACGAGAAGCTGGTGATGGGACCGACGTGGCTGAGCTGTACGTTGCCCTGGTTGCTGGTACTGGGCAGGTTGTTGCTGTTCTGGCTGTTGCGAAACGCCCCGGTGCCGGTGTTGCTTCCGCCGTTACCGTCGTTGGTGGTCCCGCCGGTGCCGTTGCCGGTGTCGCCGACGCCGATAACGGTGGATCCGCTGGGGATGGTGTAGCCGAAGCCCGAGGTGGTGACCGTGATCCGGTCTGACCAGGAGCCGCTCTGGTTATCGATGTCTGTGATGATGAATGAGAGGTTCTGCACCGGCGCCGAGAACGTGAAGGTCGCAGTCTGACCGCCGTTGGTCACGGCGTCTTGCTCCAGCCTGAGGAAACTCCCCGACATACCGCCCTGGGGCCCGGCCACGATGGTCCGGTTGGTGCTCCGGGCTGCGGAACCGCCGTAGAACGACCCAGAGAACGACACCGTGACCCCGCTGACGGTGGTGCTGGTGAACGGCGACGAGACGGTGGACCAGTCCAGGGTGGCGGCGGTGCAGCCCGACGGGGTGCCCTGAGCGAAAGCGGGCTTGGCGATGGCGGGAGCGGTCCACACCAGAGCACCGCCCACCGCCAGTTTCTTGAGGGCGTCGCGCCGATCGGTGGTGGCGGTCTCTTCTACAGTCACGAACTCTCTCCCTGGTCCATCCGACAGACGCGTTGGCCGTCGGGTTCCCCCCCCGACCACCGAGTGCAGTCACAACTACAGCGGTGACACTATATGTCCTCGCTGCTGGTCTCTATAGGCCAAACAGCCTTCTTTATGAGCTACCTGATATGGCGTCCGTCACATACGCGGACGCTGCTGGCTGATCCTCCCGCTCGAGCAGATCTCTCAGAACCGCTGCCGGTCGGTCACCACCCGGATGGACCAGTTCGTGGCCGGGCCGATCAGACACCAGTGCGGTGAGGGCCTCCAACGCCTGCACCCCCGCCGCACCGAAGTTGAGGACCTCGGGGACCAGCTCCGCCAACACCTCGGCCGGGTCGAGGGACCGCAGTGTCGTCTCGACCCCGGGCTGGTAACGCGGGATCACCACCGACACGGGTGACTCCTGGTCCGAACCCGAGGGAAGCACCCGCCCACCCAGCGAGCCCGGCCGGTGGTTGAGCCGGTCGGGTTCAGCGAGACCCAGAGTCCGGCCCGACTCCGGTGACAGCACCAACGGCTTGGGGTAGGCGACGGTCGCCAGGTCCGTGAAGCGCAGACCGACCGCTTCGTCGGACAGGTATCGCCACCCCGCACGAACCAGTTGGGCGGCCAGCGTGGACTTGCCCGAACCCGACGGCGCGGGGAGCACCACCACCTGACCGCCCGGGGCCATCAGGGCGGCAGCGTGCAGAACCAGGCACCGGTCCTGGCGCATCAGGTGGCGGTTCAGGTCGGTGGGCAGAGCGTCCAGCCAGGCCCGCTCCCCGTCGAAGGAGCGGTACCCCTCCCCCGGGCCCCACACCCGGACCGACTGGTCGTCCACCACCTCGATCACCACCGACTCTTGGGGATAGGCCGCTGCGGGGTCGTCCCCTCCTCGGCCCGGGTCGCCTTCCGGCGACGGGGCTGGTGTCCCACCCACCGAATCGGACGACTGCACGATCAGGTCGGCGAGCAGTTCCTCGGCGGCGGTCAGCAGCCTGTCATGAACATCGTCGGCCCGGTCGCCCACCAGCCACAGCCGCCGATCCAGCACCGCCACCGGGCCCACCCGACGCCCCGCCCCAACCCGCCGGACGGGACTCTCCGCCCGACCTGGGGCCGACCCGCCGTCGGCTCCCGAGACGGCGCCCGCGTCCGCTGCCGACACAGCCGTCTCTGGTGGAGCAACACCAGCCAGTCCGTCGGCGACCATCTGGGCCAGGCAGGCATCCACATCGGCCGCGATGGCTTCCGCCGCGGCCCCCGATGCTTCGGTCACCGTGTCGATCAGTTCGACCCGACCCATACCTGCCTCACAGGCCCGCCACACCAGGGCCGCCGAAGCATTCAGCACCTGCACCCGGGCCGGATGGCCAGCTACGTAGACCGCCAGCCCGTCTCCGAAGGCAGCCGAAAAGCTCCCGGCCGGGGGAGCGGGGAGCCGGTCGCTCACCGATCGAGGTGGGATGCGCGGACCTCGCGGGCCAGGGTCCGCGAGCCGGCGCGCACCAGGCTGTCGACGTCACCGTCGAACAAGGCCCAGGCATCAGCGGCCACGCCGTTCTCGACCTGAACCCTCCCCCGCCCGACCCGCACCGTGGCCCCGCTGTGGCCCGACCGCCACGCCACCGGCACCTCCACCGGCAGGGCGGCCGCCAGCACCCGACCACCCACGCCGCCCAGCCAGGCCGGCACGGCGTCGGCCAGCAGATGGCTCAACAGGTTGGGCTCGGGATCGACCACCACCGACGGTGGAGCCGGCACCAGCCGACCGAACGACCACACCATCCCGGCCGCCATCAGCAGGGGCACCGTGGCGGGAGCGCCCAGGCCACAGGCGGCCAGATCCGAGATGGCACCCCCCACCTGCCGGGGCGCCCGACCGGTCACTCGTTTCCCCAGACTCTGGGCGTGGCCGACGGTCAGAGCCACCACCACACCGTGGACAACCGCGGCCGCCAGCATCCGGGCAACCCCGTCATCGACCGGCAGGCCCGGACCCTGGGCGATCAGTCCCCGGTCGCTGGAGGCTCCGGCCGCCCAGGCGAACACCTCGTCGTCGAGGTCATCGAGATCGGCGGGACCCAGCACCTCCGCCCAGGCCAGGTGGATGTCGGCCACCGCCGCCACGCCACGGGCATTGGCCACCGCTGCCGCCAGCAGCTCTCTGCGGCGGGCGTCGACGGCGGCGCCGGGCAGGTACAGGCGTGCAATGGTGCCCGCCCGGGGCACCAGATCGGCGGTCCAGCGGACGAACTCGGTGAGCTCCATCAATCGCCCCCCATGAGGTTGGCGACCTGATCCGAAATCGAGCGACCCACCGCGTCGCCCACCACCGCCGCTCCCAGGTGGGTCAGCACCGTCACCGCCTGGTCGTAGGGCCGGTGGGTGAGATTGCGCAGGTTGTTCCACACGCCCCACGACGCGGTGGCCACCAGAGCGTCGAGCACCACCGTCGACCGCTCCCCCAGGCCCGCCAGTTCGGGAGCGAACGCCTCGGCCACCTGGGCGGCCACAACGTCGTGACCGGCCTGGAGCTGGTTGACGATGGTGGGAGATGACGGGGCGTACATCAGGGCCGCCCTCAGGGTGGGCGTGAGCGTCTCGTTGATCCGGGCGCGCTGGGCGTAGAAGGCCACCACCCGGTCAGGCAGGTCGAGCCCGTCGTCGATCGGTTCGATGAGCGCCGCCACCTGGGTGGCCACCCGCTCGCCCACCGTGGCGTACAACGATTCGAGGTCGTCGAAATGCTGGAACACCGAGCGCACCGAGACCCCGGCCCGCTCGGCGATCCGCGGAGCAGTGGGACGGAAGTCACCCTCGGCGAGCAGGGCCAGGGTGGCCTCGCCGATCGACTCCCGGGTGCGCATCGCCCGGGCGGTCCGACCGTCGAGCGGTTCGCTGGCCTGCTCGTCTAGGTCGGTGGTTGACGACACGAAACTCCCTGGGACTACTCGGGTGGCCCGCTGATCCTAGGAGACGTCCCGATCGAAGCGCCCGCTGAGGACGGCCGACAGGTGTGGCCCCGGCCCGGATGTCAGCGGGGGTTGGTACCGTTGGCCATGGCCCTGGTTCCGCCCGAGACCCTGTCTCCGTCCAAGATCTCGTCGTTCAAGGACTGTGCGCTGGCCTTTCGATTCTCGGCCATTGACCACCTGCCCGAGGAGCCGTCGCCCGCCGCTGTCCGGGGAACCCTGGTGCACCTGGCGTTGGAGCACCTGTTCGAGCACAACGCCGCCGACCGCACCCCCGATGCCGCCCGGGCCGCCCTCCAACAGGCCGTCGCCGAGATCCAAGCCGATCCCGAGTTCATCGAGTTGGCCCTGGACGCCACCGCCGAACAGGCGTTTTTCGACGAGGCGGCCGCACTGGTGGAGGCGTACCTGGAAATGGAAGACCCCTCCACGGTGCATCCCATCGGCCTGGAACTCATGCTCGAGACCAGGCTCGACGGCCTCCGGCTCCGGGGCATCATCGACCGTCTCGAGTTGGACGACGACGGTGGCCTGGTGGTCACCGACTACAAGACCGGACGGTCTCCCGGGCCCGCCTACCAGCAGGGTCGTCTCGGTGGAGTGGCGTTCTACGCCCTGCTGTGTGAGGAGCTGTTCGGGGTGCTGCCCAGCCGGGTTCAGCTCCTGTACCTGGGAGACCGCACGGTGCTGGCCACCGTTCCCACCCAACAGGCCACACGTTCGTTGCGCCGCAAAGTCGCGGCGCTGTGGCAGGCGGTCGAGACAGCCTGTGAGCGCGAGGATTTCCGGCCCCGGCCCGGGCCGCTGTGCAACTGGTGTTCGTTCCAGGCCTACTGCCCCGCCCAGGGTGGCGACATCTCCCTGGTCGAGGCGGCCCGGTCGACCTCCGCCGGCCAGTTGGCTTGCTGAAGTGGCATCGCAGATGACCGGGGGCGGGTTCTGGGCGGCGGCGGACCGCTTCGACGCCGTGGCCGACCGGTGGTGGGGTCGAGCCCTGCGGGGACGACCCAAGGTGGACCGCGCTTTCTACCTGGCGTCTGACCTGGGTGACTTCAGCCTCATCTGGCACTTCATCGGGGCCGCCCAGGGCCTGCGCTCAGATCGCGACGCCGATGCCGCCATTCGGCTGGCCGGAGTGCTGCTGGTGGAGTCACTGGTGGTCAACCAGGGCATCAAGCGGCTGGTCAAGCGGCCCAGGCCGCAGACCACCGAGGCTCGCCCCCACCACCTGCGCACGCCCAGCACGTCCAGCTTTCCCAGCGGGCACGCCAGTTCGGCCTTCACCGCCGCCGGGGTACTCAGCTCACACGACCCGGCGCTGGCCCCCCTGTACTACGCGGTGGCGGTGGTGGTGGCCACCAGTCGCCTGCACGTCAAGATCCACCACGCCTCAGACGTTCTGGCCGGAGCCGCTCTGGGTGCGGTTTTCGCCCGTATCGCGGTGCGGGCCTGGCCTCTGGCCGACCAACGACCGCCAGCAATCGGACCGGACGCGATCTAGGGTCGCGTCGTGGGAGACCCAGCATCATCGAGTGTTCAAAACTCCGGTTCGCCGTCGGCAACCGAGAGGATGAGCGACCTCGAGGCGCTCATGTGGACGCTCGAGGCTGATCCGTTCCTGTCCTCGAACTTCGCCAACGTCAGCATCCTGGACCGGGTCCCCGACCACGATCGGTTGCGGGACCGCCTCTGGCACGCCACCCGGGTGGTGCCCCGCCTTCGCCGTCGGGTGACCCCGGGCCTGGGTCCGGTCGCTCCCACCTGGTCCGACGATCCCGATTTCAACATCGACCATCACCTCCGTCGGGTTCGTCTGGCTCCCGGATCAACTGAGGCCGAAGCCCTCGCCCTCACCTGTGACCTGGCCCTGGCACCGTTCGACCCTGAACGACCCCTGTGGGAGTTCACCGTGGTCGAGGGTCTGCCGGGAGGGCGGGCCGCCATGATCCAGAAACTCCATCACACCATCACCGACGGCAAGGGTGGCATCCGGATGTCCACCGCCTTCATCGATCTTGAGCGCGACGCCCCCAACCCGCCACCCGTAGACGACGGCCCCCCTCCCCCGGCTCCCGACCACACCCCACCGGCGCTGGCCGCCGCCCTGCTGCGCAACGCCGAAGCCGCGGTCCGTCAGGTCCAGGCCCGGGCCGGCTCGATCACCGGCAGCCTCTCCAGCCCGGTACGCCATCCCGCGCAACTCGCCTCCACGCTGGCCAGCCTGCCCTCGGAATCGGCCGCCACCATCCGCTCGCTGATCCGCCAGTTCGGAGTCACCGGCAGCCACCTGTCGCCGTTGTGGACCGAGCGGTCACTGCAACGCGAACTGCACGTGTTCCATGTCCCGTTCGCCGATGTGCGAGCGGCCGCCACCGCCCTGGAATGCAGCGTCAACGACGTTTTCGTGGCCGCTGCCGCCGGAGGGGCCGGTCGCTACCACCGTCGCCGCGGATCGGACGTGGCCGAGCTTCGCATGAACATGCCGGTGAGCACCCGCACCGACCGCAGCATGGCCGGTAACGCCTTCACGCCCACCCGGGTGCGGGTGCCCCTGGAGGCCGATCCCCGTTCACGCCTGGCCGAGGTGCACGAACGACTCGCCATCACCAAGGCCGAGCGCACCCTGGGCGTGCTGGCACAGTTGGCGGGCCCGGCCAAGGTGGTCCCCCGGCCGGTACTGGTGAGACTGGCCCGCCAGCAGGTGATGACCGTGGACTTCACCACCTCCAACGTGAGGGCGGCACCCTTCGACCTGTACATCGCCGGGGCGTTGATGGAGCACAACTACCCGGTGGGTCCGATCATGGGTACCGCCTGGAACCTCACCACCATGAGCTACCGGGGCAACATGGACCTGGGCCTGCACGTGGACGCCGCCGCGGTGGACGACCCCGCCCAACTGGCGGCCGACATCGTCGATTCGTTCGACGAGGTACTGGCGCTGAGCCGCTGACCGCCGAAGCGATCAGACGCCGGTGGGAACCGGCAGCTCCTCGACCACGAGGGGCTCGGACGCGGTGACCAGAAGAAGTCGGAGATCGAGCAGAAGGTCGGACATCTCGTCGGCCGACACCAGCTCGCGGTGCTTGAAGGTGCCCAGGGCCTGGTCGATGACGGCCAGCGCCTCGGCGATCACGGTCTCTGCGGCAGCTATCTCGGTCACGCCACCCACAATACCGGGCAGGGGTGACAGAAATGCGGCGCGTTTGTTTCCCCCCTGTGACCAGTGACCGGGCGGGGTAGGTTCGACCCCATGCCCCACCCCCGCCTCGGTGTCACCTTCGCCAGTCTCATGCCGCTGGGCCCGACCGTGGCCCTCAGCACCGCCCGCCTGGCCAGCGAGTTCGGCTACGACTCGTTCTGGACGGCCGAGACCACCGGACCCGAGGCGTTCTCGGTGCTGGCCGCCGCCGGGGCGGCGGCCCCCGGTCTGGGTCTGGGAACCGGGGTGCTGGCTCTTCAACTGCGAACTCCGATGGTGGCCGCCATGGGGGCCGCCACCCTTCAGGCTCTGCACCCCGACTCCGAGATCTGTCTGGGGGTGGGGATCTCGTCTCCCGTGGTGGCTCAGCGCTGGCACGGAGCCGACTACGGCGACCGACCCCTGGCCCAGGTCCGCGAGTACGTGACCCTGGTGCGGGCCTGCCTGTCGGGCGAGAAAGTCGACTGGGACGGTGACTTCTACCGGGTCAAGGGATTCCGCCTGGGTCTGAAGCTGGGCGACCGGCGACCCCGGATCGTGGTCGGTGCTCTCAACCCGGCCATGTTGCGACTGGCCGGTGAGGTGGCCGACGGGGTGCTGCTCAACTACCTGCCCGCCTCTCACATCGCCTGGTCGGTGGCTCAGGTGCGCTCCGGTGGCGACGCCCGGATCTACGCCTACGTCCACGCCGGAGTGGGAGACCGGACCGAGGCACTGCCCAAGGCCCGCCGTGACCTGTTCTCCTACGCCGTGGTCGACGCCTACGCCGCCAACTTCTCGCGGGCCGGGTTCTCAGCGGAGGTCGAGGAGATCCGCGAGCGCCACCGGGCCGGTGACCGCGACGGCGCGGTTGCCGCCGTGTCGGATCGAATGTGCGACGCCATCAACATCATGGGCAGTGCCGATTCAGTGGCCGCCGCAGTCGACGCGTACGTGGCCGCCGGAGTCGACGTACCGGTGCTCATGCCCCTGCCATGGGGAGGCGAGCGGACCCAGGTCATCACCGACACCCTCCGGGCCGCAGCCGGGCTCTGAGGGCGGCACGGGAAGGATTCGACCATGGACCTGAACGGATCAGTCGTGGTGGTGACCGGTGGAGCCCGGGGAATCGGCCTGGCCATCGGACGGGCCTGTCTCGCCGCCGGCGCCGCCACCGTGGTGCTGGCCGACCTCCCATCGCCCGAACTCCATGCGGCCGCCCGCCAGCTCGGCGAGCGGGCCCACGCCGTGCCCACCGACGTGTCCCAGGCCGCCGAGGTGGAAGCTCTGGTTTCCACCGTCACCGCCCGGTTCGGCCCGATCGACCTGTACGTCTCCAACGCCGGGATCGGATCGGGATCCGGTCTCGACGCTCCACCCGAGGTGTGGGAGCAGATGTGGGCGGTCAACGTGGCGTCCCACGTGCACGCCGCCCGTGCCCTGATGCCGACGGTGCTCGAGCGAGGCCGGGGATACCTGCTGATCACGGCCTCGGCTGCCGGGCTGCTGGCCCAGATCGGTGATCTGCCGTACTCGGTCACCAAACACGCGGCGGTGGCGGTGGCCGAATGGCTGGCCATTACCTACGGCGACCGGGGCCTCACCGTGTCGTGCCTGTGTCCGCAGGGGGTCCGTACCGACCTGCTGGCCCGGGCCATGGGCCACACGTCGGTACAGACGGTGGTGGCCCACGGTCTGCTGGAACCCGACGACGTGGCCCGGGAGACGGTGGCCGGACTGACCGACGAACGCTTCCTGATCCTTCCCCACCCCGAGGTGGCCACCTACTACCAGCGGCGGGCCAGCGACCCCGACCGCTGGCTGGCCGGAATGCGCCGACTCCAGGCCCGGATCCTGGGCGAGCCCGGCCTGGATCCCCCGGCCGAGTCGTGAGCCGCCGGTCCAGTCCCCTCGATGACG
Organism: Actinomycetota bacterium; assembly: GCA_963169755.1. Taxonomy (GTDB): domain Bacteria; phylum Actinomycetota; class Acidimicrobiia; order Acidimicrobiales; family Iamiaceae; genus Aquihabitans. The sequence goes on from CAUJFC010000224.1 coordinate 13,437, forward strand.
GCCTGAGCGTACTGGGCCTGGAGATCGGCCAGTTGGTGCGCTACCAGGGGAAATCCGACAAGCGATGGCGCGACGGCGTTGTGCTGCGCCGCGAGAAGGACGGGTCGGTGGGTCTGCGCGACGACCGGGGCCGGGCCCGGGCCATTCCGGTGGAAGCCATCGAAGTGCGAGTCGTCGGACCCCGGGGCGGTGAACAGTGGATTCCGCTCTCCGAGGCCGGTGGTGGGCTGCAACTCGGGCTGTTCTGACCACCACCGGTCGAACGCAGACCCCGTCGACCGGTCAGAACAGTGAACCCTGCGGGTCGGGCCGCTGGTAACGCACCGCCCCGGTCCAGGGGATGTCGTCCATGAACGACCAACTCCGCCGGTGAATGGCACTGGGCCCCACCCCGCGCAGGGCCTGGCGGTGCCGGGGACAGGGATACCCCTTGTTCCAGGCGAAGTCGTAAGCCGGGAAGTCAACGTCGGCCTCCCGCATGATCCGGTCCCGGGTGACCTTGGCCAGGATCGAAGCGGTGGCGATGGACAGACACGACGCGTCGCCCTTGACGATGGTTCGGGTGGTCCCCCGACCCACGAAGTCCCAGGGGCCGTCCACCAGAACCTGATCGGCTCTCACCCCCAGAGCGTCCAGAGCCCGCCCGGCCGCCAGCCGTTGGGCCTCCGACATTCCCAGTTCGTCACACTCACGGGGGCTGGCGTGACCCACCGCCCAGGCCGTGCACCAGTCACTGAGGCGATCGAACAACGCCTCACGCTCGGCCTCGGTGAGAGCCTTGGAGTCGCGCACCTTGTTGACCCTCCGGTCCCGGGGCAGGACCGCCGCCGCAATGGTCAACGGCCCCGCCCAGGCACCCCGGCCCACCTCGTCTACCCCGACCACCACCTCGTGGCCCTCGGCCCACAGTTCGCGCTCCACCGCCAGGCCCGGAGCCCGGCCCTTCAACGCCGCCCGCAGCGTGGGTGCTGACAGCGCGGTCATGGGCGTCGACGCTACCGGAGCCCCGACATCAGCGGGATCCGCAGCCGATGCTGGGCGTCCGCGCACGGTCGCAGGACCGGGTCCGTCCGAGGTGGTACCTGACGCCGGTTCCAGGCCGTAACCTCGGCCGGGTGTCTGACCCCGCTCCCAGCGCTGAGGACGCCAACGACCGTCACCTCGAGCCCGGCACCCGCGTCGAGGTCCAGAACTCGTTCGACGAGGCGTGGTCCAAGGGGTTCGTGGTGATCGAATACACCGAAGCGGGCTACCGGCTGGCGCGCCGATCCGACAACCAGGAGCTACCCGCGGTGGTCGCTCCCGACGCCGTACGCCGGGAACGCAAGAACTCCATGTGGTGGATCTGAAAAGCACTCCGAGCCAGGGCGGCGAATCAGAGCCGCGGACGGGGTCGTTCAGGAACCGGTTCCGCCCGCCAGAGTGGCGATGTAGTCGTCGACCTCGATGGCCGTGAGGGTGTGGGTCCGCAGAGTTCCCCGCGCTGACAGGGTGGTGGCCAACCGTGACACCTCCCGCTCGCTCGGAGCCTCCAGGATGGTGATGAAGTCGTACTGACCCAGCAGGGCGTACTGGGTGAGCACCCTCACCCCCATGGCTTCGACATCGGCGTTGACCTCGAGCAGCCGCTCGGGGTTGTCACGCAGCCGGGCGTAACCGTCGGGTCCCAGGGTGGAGAGCATCACGAACTTCGGCATGGACCCACGCTAACCCCAGATCTCAACTGAGCGGGTCGGGCTCCACGGCGGCGATGTTGGCATCCTCATCGGGGTCGACCTCGTTGGTGGCCATGAACGCCTCCACTATCTCGATCGCCAGGGCCACCGACGTGAGCCGCAACCCCATCGCCACCACGTTGGCGTCGTTCCAGCGTCGAGCCCCGCGGGCCGTCTCGGCGTCGGGACACAGGGCGGCCCTGACCCCGGGCACCTTGTTGGCCGCGATCGACACGCCCGTGCCGGTCCAGCAGCACACCACTCCCCGATCGGCCCGCCCTGAGGCCACCGCCTGCCCCACCCGTCGCCCCACTTCGGGCCAGGTCGCCTCCACCGGGTCGACCAGGGTGTGACCGGCGGTCTCCAGGGCGGCCCGCACCGCCTCGGTCATCTCATTGGATTCATCGGTGCCGAAGGCCACACGCATGCCCAGATGCTGCCAGACCACCGCGTACCGAGGGTTGGCTGGTGCTCCGTAACGTGGGGCCATGGCGCGCCGCGTGAACGTTGTTCCCCACACCCACTGGGATCGCGAGTGGTACAAGCCGTTCGCGGTGTTCCGCATGCAGTTGGTCGAACTGCTCGACGGGCTGCTCGACACCCTCGAGGAGCGGCCCGAGTTCAGCCATTTCCAGCTCGACGGTCAGATGGCGGTGATCGATGACTACCTGGCGATCCGACCCCACAACCGGGACCGCCTTCAGACCCTGAACCGCGCCGGACGCCTGGCCATGGGCCCGTGGTACACCCTCCCCGACGAGTTCCTGGTGTCGGGCGAAACCCACATCCGCAACCTCCGCCTGGGTCTGCGGCGAGCCGACGAGATGGGCGGGGCCATGGCGGTCGGGTATCTGCCCGACATGTTCGGCCACATCGCCCAGATGCCACAGATCCTGGCCGGGTTCGGATTCTCCGACGCGGTGGTGTGGCGAGGAGTGCCGGCGTCAGCAGCGGCCCCGGCGTTCTGGTGGGAATCACCCGACGGCACCCGGATCCGGGCCGAATACCTGCCCGACGGCTACGGCAACGGGGCCCGACTGGCCGCCGACGGACAAGGTCTCCTGAACCAGGTGACGGCGTTCGAGGTGGCCCAGGCCGGACTGGTGGGCGACGACGTGCTGTGGATGCAGGGTACCGATCACCAGCTTCCCGACCCCCACCTGATCGAGGTGGTCCACGACGCCAATCGTCACGGCGGACCAGAGGTGCGGATCACGTCTCTGGCGACCCACCTGGCCGATGCCCCCACCGGGGACCTGGACACCTGGCGGGGCGAGCTGCGCTCGGGCGCCCGATCCAACCTGCTGATGGGGGTGGCTTCGTGTCGGACCGACGTGAAGCAGGCGGCCGCCCGGGCCGAGCGGGCCCTCGAACGCCGAGCCGAGCCGTTGTCGGCGTGCTGGCTCCCCGCCGGGGACTGGCCGGCGGCGTTCCTGGAGTCGGCATGGATCGAGATCATCCGCAACGCCGCCCACGACTCGATCTGCGGGTGTTCGGCCGATGAGGTGAATGCCGCGGTACTGGTCCGCTACGCCGAGGCCACCCGGGTGGCCGAAGCGCTGACCGAGCGGGCGCTCATCCGGGCCCTGGCGTCCTCGGGTGAGCCGATGGTGGCCGTCAACCCCACTGCCCGGACCCGGGGCGGAATGGTTCAGGTGGTCATTCCCGGCGACGAGGCCCCTCCCGACACTCAGCAGGTACGGGTCCGGGCCCGGGTGCAGCGCGAACCAGCCCTGTCGGGCCGGGCGGCGGTGGCGGTGGTGATGCGCGCCGCCCTCGACGACCCCCGGGTCAGTGGGGTCAGCCTCACCGAGGACCAGCCCGGCAACTGGACCGCCCGGCTCACCGCCGACCGCCGACCCCGGGAGATAGACGTCGAGGACCTGCGCAACTCGTTGGAGTCGATCGCCGCCGATCCCACGGCCACGGTGACCATCGAAACGGTGCGCCGCCAGGCCACCCAGGAGGTGCTGGCCATCTCCGCCCCGGTCGACGGATTCGGATGGCGAGGCCTGGCCCCCGCCCCGCTCGGCGACCACGAGGTGCTCCCCTGCACCAACGGCGTGACCAACGGCCTGGTGTCGGTGCTGGTCGAACCCGACGGCACCTTCACCCTCCAGACTCCCACCGCCGAGGTGACCGGACTCGGACGAATCGAAGAAGACGGCGACGCCGGAGACACGTACAACTGGTGCCCCACCGACGACCCCGGCATCATCTCGACCCCCGAAGAGGTGGCGGTTCTGATCGATGAGTCGGGCCCGGTTCTGGGTCGGGTCGAGATCTGGCGCACCTACCGGTGGCCCGAGAGACTCTGGGGCTCCAAGCGCTACTCCGAGCAGAGGGTGACGGTCACGACCAGCGTGGAGATCCGGGCCGGGGAGGACCTGGTGCGGATCCGGGTCTCCTTCGACAACGTGTGCCTCGACCACCGGGTGCGGGCCGTGTTTCCCCTGCCCCGGCCGGCCACAAGCTCGCGGGCCGGCTGTGCGTTCACCATCGTCGAACGGGGACTCACCGCCGAGGGAGGCCCCAACGAGTCCGGGCTCCCGACCTTTCCCAGTCGGGGATTCGTGTCGGCCGGCGGCTTGACGGTGGCTCACGACGGCACACCGGAATACGAACTGATCGTCGACCCCGACAGTCCCCACACCGGTTCGGCTCTGGCCGTCACCCTTCTGCGCTCGGTCGGGGTCATATCCCGGGGCCCGATGGCCACCCGGGCCCTGCCCGCCGGGCCCGCCACCCCGACACCAGCGGCCCAGATGCCCGGGCCGTTCACCACCGACCTCGCCCTGCACCTCGGGGACCGCAACCCCTACGAGGTGGTCGACGACGCCTTCAACCCACTGCTCACCGCGCACCTGCCCGGCGCCGGGTGGGGCGACCCCGACCGCTCAGCCCGCGTTCTGGAGGTCAGCGGGGCCGAGGTCAGTTCTCTGACCCGCCGGGACGACGGTCGCCTCGAGCTTCGGGCCTTCAACCCCACCGACCGTTCGACGACGCTCGAGATCCCCGGTAGGACCGGCCAGATCACCGACCTCCGGGGCGAGCCGACGGGTGCGACCTTCAGCGGGCCGACCGAGATCGGACCCCACCAGATCATCACCGTCGCCCTGGACCACTGACCCGTCCGTGGTCGGTTCCGCCCGTTCCCGGGACCGACCCGCGTGGTGTCAGGAAGGGGGCGGCCGGTAACCTCGGGCAACGATGCATCGCCCCCGGTTCCGCACTCTGCCCGTCATCGCCGCCGTGCTGATTCTGCTGGTGGGAGCGGCCATTGCCTTCACCGACCGAGGTGAGAGAGCCCCGGTGGCAGCCCCGGTAACGCGGCCTCGCACCACGTCCACCACGACCACCTCGACCACCAAGCCTGATGATCCCGGGTTCCTGGTGGCCGACGCCGTTTCCACCCTGGTCGACCTGTACCGCGAACCCGGCGTGGTCCTCGACGAGAAGCCCTGGATGGCCAACCCCACCCATGAGGGTCTTCCGGTGGTGTTCGAGGTACTGGAGGAACAACCCGAGTACCTGAAGGTTCGAGTGTCGTCGCGGCCCAACGGTCTGGTGGCCTGGGTCAAGCGGAACCAGGTGACGACCCGTACCGTGCCCAACCGGGTGCTGGTGGAGGTCGGTGCTCGACGGGTCACGGTTTACAAGGGTGAAACCAGCGAGATCCTCCTCCAGGAGACCGCGGCGGTCGGAACCGACCGCACCCCGACCCCTCTCGGCCACTTCTTCGTGGACGGGATCGTGGAACTCGCCTACAAGGGTGGGTCCTACGGCACCCACCAGGTGAGTGTCAGCGGGTTCAGCGACGCCCTCCAGAGCTTCCAGGGTGGCAACGGCCAGATCGCCCTGCATGGAACCAACCGACCCGAACTGCTGGGTCAGCCGGTAAGCAACGGCTGCGTGCGACTCTCCAACGACGCCATCGGCCGTCTGGCATGGTTGGCCCCCACCGGCACCCCGGTGGAGATCGTGGCCTGAGACAGACCGTCCTCTGAGACAGACCGTCCTCTGAGCCGTCGGCACGACTGGACCGTGACGGTCAGACCCCGGGATCGGGCCCCGGGTCCACAACGGTGCCCTCGTCGATGGAGTCCTTCGACACTCCGTCGTCACCACGACGTCGACGGCGACGGGTGCGCCAGTCCTCCATCTCGGCCAGCCGGGCTTCCTGACGGGCCGCCAACCGGGCTTCCACCTGTTCACGCCGGGACCGGGGCCGCTCGGGAGCCTCGGCCCGTCTGAGCACGTACAAGGGCACGCGACCGATGTCCTTGACTCGACGGTTACCGATGTCGCGCCACTCGTAGTCGACGTCGCCGATCAGGGCATCGCGCACTTCGGCGGTGCACACCACCGAAGCCGGGAACGCCAGACCCACCACCCTGGCAGCCAGATTGACCACCGGGCCGAACAGGTCGGCCTCACGCTGAAGGACCGGGCCGGCTGCCAGAGCCACCCGCACGTCGGACAGGTCGTCGTCGGCCGCGTACCCCTCGGCCAGGCGCAGGGCGATCTCGGCCGCCGGGCGCTCATGGGGCACCGCGAACATGACCTCGTCGCCGATCATCTTGACCACCCGTCCCCCCAGTCCGCCGATGGTGTCGTAGGCCAGGGTCTCGAACCGCTCAACCACCTCGGCCAGTTCATGGGGACCGATCTGCTGGCTGAGTGCTGTGAACCCCACCAGGTCGGCGAAACCAACCACCAGGTGGGACCGGTCGCCCCCGGCCTGGCTGCGCATGAGTCGAGCTTCAGCCGACGCCTGGAGGTGGCGCCGCCATACCTGCCCCATGATGTCGAGCAGGGTCGGTATGAGGATCGGAGCGATGGGGGCGAACTGCTCGACCCGCCGCATCCGGTCGGCCAACACCAGATCCCTTACCGCGGGATCCACCTCTTCGTCTTCGATCAACTCGATCTCGTCGCGGTTGTCGAGCGTGTCGACCAGAGCCGAGGCCACCCGGGCCAACGACGATCCGATCACCCGCGACATCTGCATGGTGAGGTCGTCATCGATGACCTCGACCTCGAGCAGACGGCCGATGGTCGACAGCAGTTCGCCGTCGGCATCGTTGAAGGTGCGGTCACCCGGTCGCGGTTCGGTGAGACCGAAAGACCGCCACATCCGCACGATCATGTCGGGAGTGATGCCCGTCATCTTGGCCATCTCGTCCAGGTCGTAACGGGTACGACCGGGGCGGGCCAGCCGCTCGATGGCCAAGAGCGACAGGTGATGGGCCTCGGCAGCCGACGCGATGTCGGCATCGGACACGCCCTCGGAGTGCAACAGGTCGATCATCAGACCCGTCGGGAGGGGCCGTTGATCGGCAGACGCCTCCGGGCCTTCGGGGCCCGGTTCGTCCCGGTCCGTTGCCGCGTCGTCGGGGACCGCCCGGTCCGTCACGAGAACGATCCGCCCTCGAGATCCAGCTCCGTTGGCGGAGCGCCGGGCGCGGTGCCAGGTCGACGCATGGCCGGATCGATGTCGGGATGCTCGGCCACCACCGTCAACGAACTCAGCCCACGGGGCGGGACAACCTCGCCCAGCAGGGCCTCGCCCCGCTCCTGGGTGCTCGACCAGCTCGGGTCCAGTCCCGGTGCCGTCAGGGTCACCGGCCCGACTCCCCGGTGGGGCTCCAGGTCCCACAGCAGTGCCGGCCGGATGCCGTGCCACCGGATCCCGTAGGAGAGACGCCCCCACTCGGTGGGTAGGTCGTGCACCTCCACTCCCCCGCCGTACCAGCCGTCGGGATGAACCGGCAGCAGCGCCAGGCCTTCGGCGGTCTCGGCGACCAGGGCCCGCCGCACCGCCGAGATGAACGCCGCGGACGCCGACAGGTCGTGGGCCATGGGCCGACCGTCCGGGCCCGGCCCGGGCCAGCAGGTCAGAACCCCCGCCTCCCCCAGCAATCCCGAGGAGGTGGACACCAGATCCTCGGCGGTGGCGGCGGCCAACCGATCCACGGGATGCACCCGGGTCGGGTCTCCTCCGGCAGCCGCCAGTGGACTGGCTGACCCCTGTCGGATCCGACCCTCGAGTCTGGCCACAGCCCGGGCGGCGTCGGGCTGCCCGCAGGCGTTCAGCATCCGCCCGGCGGCCACCAGACTCTCAGCCGATCGCCACCGCACGACCGGATCGGTGAGCTGCCCCTTGCGGTCGGCCCGGTCCAACAACTCGACCGCGGCCGACACCTCGGGCAGCAGCCAGTCCAGGATGGCATCCACCCGGTGCAGCAGCCAGTGCCGTGACACCGCCGCCAGAGCGACGGCGTGCAGCGGGGCCGGCGCCGAGGCCAACCGGTCGATCCACCGGGCCACCACCACCCCGACATCGGCGGGTCGGTCGAGCAGGTCGAACGCCTCCAGGATCACCTCGGTGGCCCCCAACTCCAGGTCGGTGCTGCGATGGCCGTCCCGGCGGACGGTCTCGCCATCGTGAGCCAGTTGCAGGTGGTTGCGGGCATGAGCCAGGGCCGAGGTCAGGTGCTGGTCGGGCACTTCCATCCGAGCTCCCCGCCCGTGAACCTCCCACCCCGATGCCACCGTGGCCGCCTCGGGCACCACACCGGGATAGCTCAGGACCTCGTCCCCCACCTCTCCCACCGGGATGAGGGCCCGGAGGGTGGCGGTGTGAGGGGTGGGAAAGATCAGGGCCATGGTGGCCAGCCCCTGGTCGCAGGTGACGCTCAGCAGTTCGGTACCGGCCGCTCCGGTGAGGACGGTGTCGATCACGTCGCCCGAAGCCCGGCTTCCAACCGCCACCCGGGCCGGTCGCCGGGGCACCACCACCGCCGGACGGCCGTCGACACGCACCAGGTGGGCGACGTCGCGACCCTTACCTCCCTCGACCGCCTCGATCGTGATCTCACTCACCGACCCCACCCCGTCAGCCACGAAGGGGCGGATCACCAGCGCGGTGGCGAAGGGAATGGCGGTGCGGTTCTCGACCTCGACCACCACCCATTCGTCGCCCACGCCACGGGGAGAACGCACACCGAAGGCCCGGTGGACAGCTTCGCCACCGGGAACCCGGACCAGGGTCTCGACCACCGGTGCCCCGCCCACCAGCGTCTGTCGAACACCGGCTTCACGGGCGGGAATCCGCCAGCGGTCATCGGCGCCCACCAGCCAGTCCAGGCTCCATCCCTCGCCCACCACCAGCCCGGCGCCGTCGACAGGGGTGGCGGTGGGCGATGACACCGTTCCCACCAGGGACCAGGCCCGACGTTCCAACCGCACGGACCGGGGAAGCACCCAGCCAGCCTCCCCCAACTCGTCGGTCAGGCGGCTCCGGGGCGACTCGGATTCCGGGCCGACGACTGGTGACCGGCTGTCCCGGCTCGACTCGGCCGACGCGGTGCGGGGTGACGGTGAACGACGGTACATGGTCAACGAACCCTCGGGGCGCGGCTCAGGTAAACCCCCGTTGTAGTGGCTGGCGGGTGAACCATCCCAGACTCCGGACCGGCGTCGATCAGCCCGGGCCCGAGCCGGCGCCGGCCGCCGACTCAGCCTTCGCGACGCGAGCCGCGTCGCAACAGGCCGGCGTAGGCCTCGGTGGCGGGGCGTCCCTCGTGACACACGGCGCGAACCTCGCTGGCGATCGGCATCTCGATCCCGTACTCGTCGGCCAACTCCATGACCACCTTGGAGGTCTTGACGCCCTCGGCGACCATGTTCATCTCGGCGATGATCTCGTCGATGGTCTGACCCTGGCCGAGACGCTCGCCCACATGACGGTTGCGGCTCTGGGGGCTGATGCAGGTGGCAACCAGGTCACCCATTCCGGCCAGGCCGGCGAAGGTCTGCACCTGACCTCCCATGGCCACCCCCAGGCGGCTCATCTCGGCCAGCCCCCGGGTGATCACCGCTGCTCTGGTGTTGTCACCGGCACCGAGGCCGTCGGCCATCCCGGCGGCGATGGCGATCACGTTCTTGAGCACCCCACCGAGTTCGGATCCGATCACGTCCTCGTTGGTGTAGACCCGGAACAGGTCCCCCTGGAACAACCGTTGAAGCGCCCGCGACACGTTGTCATCGTCCATGGCGATCACGCTGGCCGCGGCGTGACCGGCCAGGATCTCCTTGGCCAGGTTGGGCCCGGTGAGCACTCCCACCGGATGGCCGGGCAGCACCTCCTCCACCAGTTGACTCATCCGGAGCCGGGTGCCTACCTCCAGCCCCTTGCTCAGCGACACCACCGGCACCCAAGGCCGTAGATACGGCTTCACCGACTCCAGGGCCGAACGAAAACCGTGGGACGGAACGCCCATCACCAGCAGATCGGCCGAACGGACCGCCTCCTCCAGATCGGCGGTCGCCCGCAAGGCCGCGGGCAGGCGGAAACCCGCCAGATAGTCGCCGTTCTCATGGTCGGAGTTGATCTGGTCGGCCAGCTCGGCCCGACGAGACCACAACAGGGTGGGGGTGTTGCGGGCCGCCAGAGCCGCCACCGTCGTCCCCCACGAGCCGGCACCGATCACCGAAACCGAGATGTCCATCTCCGAACCCTACGACGGGCACAACCTGTGATGTTCGCTGAACACGGCCCGGGGACGGGGCGGTAGCGTGAAGTTCGTGCAGAGCGCCGTGGTGATTCCGGTGAAGGCGTTCTCGGCCGCCAAGGCCCGACTGGCCCCGGCGGTGTCACCGGCCGATCGCGAACGTCTGGTCCGGTCCATGGCGACCGCGGTGATCGGTGCCGCCGCTCCCCTGCCGGTACTGGTGGTGTGTGACGACGCTGAGGTGAGAACCTGGGCACGGAGCCAGGGAGCAGAGGTGGCCTGGACCCCGGGTCTGGGCCTCGACGGTGCGGTGGCCGCCGGAGTGGCCCACCTGGCCACCGCCGGCTACGAACGGGCGGTGGTGGCTCACGCCGACCTTCCGCTGGCCACCGCGCTGGCCCACGTGGCGGGCGACTCCGGTGTGGTGCTGGTGCCCGATCGCCGCTGCGACGGGACCAACGTGATCTCAGTTCCCACCACCGCCGGCTTCGCCTTCTCCTACGGCCCGGGATCGTTCCACCGCCACCGAGCCGAAGCACGCCGTCTGGGGCTGGATGTCACCACCATCGACGATCTGAACTTGGCCTGGGACGTGGACACTCCCGACGACCTGGTACTGCCCTCGGGAGTGGCGGTCAGCGAGCATCTCTCGCTGATGTGACGGCGAGGCTGGCATAGTCCAGCCATGGGACCGCGCAGCGTCGACCTGACCACCCCCGCCCGCGCCATGGCGGTGGGAGCCCACCCCGATGACATCGAGTTCGGTGCCGGTGCCACCCTGGCCCGCTGGGCCGAGAACGGGTGCGAGGTGACGCTGGTGGTGTGCACCGACGGCTCGAAGGGCACCTGGGATCCTTCCGCCGACATCGAAGCTCTGGTGGCCACCCGACAGGCCGAGGCGGCCGAGGCGGCCGCCGTGCTCGGCGCCACCGGAGGGGTGCTGTTTCTCAACCGGGTGGACGGAGAACTGGAGAACGACCGGGAGACCCGCAGCGACCTGGCACGGGTCATCCGCCAACGTCAACCCGACGTGCTGTTGGGGCACGACCCCTGGAAACGCCACCGCCTGCACCCCGACCACCGGGCCGCCGGTTTCCTGACGTGTGACGCCCTGGTGGCGGCCCGCGACCCCCACTTCTTTCCCGAACACGGACTGGCACCCCACCGACCCGGGACCCTGCTGCTGTTCGAGGCCGACGATCCCAACCATGCCGAACGGGCCGACGAGACCCATCTGGCTCGGCGGGTCGCGGCCCTCGAGGCGCACCGATCGCAGTACCGCTCGACCATGTTCATCACCGCTGATGACGACCGCGACGCTGCCACGGTCGACCCGACGGTTCTGGCCTTCCGGTCGGGCCAACGCCAGACGCTGGCCGACGCCGGCCGCTGGGCGGGCTGCCCGCTGGCCGAGGCGTTCCACCTCATGCCCACTGACCGCTGAGCCGACCAACGGGGAGGGTCCGGACGCGACGGAGGGAGACGGCGATGCCGTCTCCCTCCTCGACTGGTCGGCGTGTCCGCCCGACGGGCGGCCGCCGGTGAGTTGCTACTTGGCGAGCTTGGGAGCCGGAGCTTCCTTGTTCACGACCTTCTTGAAGGTGGCGCCCACGGAGACCTTCGGGACCTTCTTGGCCTTGACCTTGACCGGCTCGCCGGTCTGAGGGTTGCGAACGGTGCGGGCCGGCTTGGCCTGCTGCTCGAACGACACGAAGCCGGTGAGGGAGACCTTGTCGCCCTTGGTCACGTAGGCCAGGACAGCCTCCTCGAAGCCCTTGAGCACAGCCGCGGCCGTGGTCTTGTCGGTGCCAGCCTGCGCGGCGACCTGGTCGACGAGCTCAGCCTTGGTGATGTTGGCCACAGCCAACCTCCTGGTTGTTGTAGGGGTTACGCCCGAACACTGCTGTCTCGGGGGTTCAGCGGTCAAGTATCACCGGCCCCGGAACCTCGGTGGGGGATGCTCGCGACAGAGATGGCGATCCCCGCTCGGAACCGTGGGAGACATCGACCCATAAGCTCGGCCCAATGCTGGACGACGGGACCTACGACGCGGTGGTGATCGACGCCGATGACAGCGACCCCTCCGGGAGAACTCGGATCGAGTTGGCCATCGCCAGCGGCGAGCACCGCGGCGCGGTGGTAACGGTGACCGCCTCGGCCGAAGACATCGTCAGGCGCGATCCTCTCGATCTGCTCGGTCTGCCAGCCACCATCACCGTGGCTGGCGGCCACCCAACGGTGACCATCGACGACTGACCTGCGCCGGCCACCGGCCCCATCTGGTTCGATCCCGTGACCCTCTCGCCGGAGGACCGCTCAGCCGGTGAGGACCTCGACCAGCGACCACACCGCCAGGGCCGCGAACACCGTGGCCCCCACGTAGTTGATACGGGCCAGAGGAACTCGGGTCACGAGTCGGCGTCCGACGGTGGCGGCGATGGCGGCCACCGACACCAGCGCCAACCAGGCCCCGAGCCCAGTGGCCACCGGAGCGGAACTACGCGCCGCCAGACTGGCGGTAGCCAACTGGGTCAGATCGCCCCACTCGGCCACCACCACCAGACCGAAGCTGCCCACCATTGCCGCGGTGGTGCTAGCCGCCGGTTGCGAGGGGCCACCGGGGTCTCCGACCAGATCGACGGCATCGCCCTCACCTCCTGAGCGGGCCGCCCGCCACAGCAGTACCGACCCGGCCGCGAACAGCACGGTCACCACCGACCCCACCAGCCGTGGAGACAACAACCCAAGGGCACTTCCGGCCGCGACCGCCACCACCACGTGCACCGCGAAGGCCGCTGCCGCCCCCA
>CAUJFC010000225.1 GCA_963169755.1 Actinomycetota bacterium
CGGTGATGCCTGGGCTCTGGCCGGACACCTGGCGGCCACCGCCGGTGCCCTGGTCAGCCCGGGAGAGTTCTACGGTCCAGCCGCGGCCGGCCACGTCCGCTTGGCGGCCGTGCAGCCGCTGGATCGGATCCAACTCATGGCCGACCGGCTGGTGGCGGGAGGACCGCTCGCATGACCTCAGACCTACTGGCCCTCACCCGGGATCTGGTGGCCATTCCCTCCGAGAGCCACCATGAAGAGAACCTCGTCAACTGGCTGGAATCCGAGCTGCGGTCCCTGCCCCACCTCGAGACCGAGCGGGTTGGGCTGAATCTGGTGGCCCGCACCCGACTGGGGCGGTCAACCCGGGTGCTGCTGGCCGGTCACACCGACACTGTTCCCGCCAACGGCAATCAGGTTCCTCGGATCGACGGCAACGTGTTGTGGGGGGTCGGATCCACCGACATGAAGGCCGGCCTGGCGGTGATGGTCGAGTTGGCCCGAACCCTGACCGAGCCGGCCACCGACGTCACCTATGTCTTCTACGCCGGAGAAGAGGTGGCGGCGGTCCACAACGGGCTCGGCCACCTGTTCCGTGACCGTCCGGATCTGCTGGAGGCCGACGTGGCGCTGGTGGGAGAGCCCACCGACGCCGTGATCGAGGCGGGCTGTCAGGGCACCATGCGTCTGGTGGTCACCCTCATCGGCGAGCGGGCCCACACCGCCCGACCCTGGATGGGGCGCAACGCCATCCACCGCCTCGGTGCCCTGCTGCGGGTGGTCGAGGCTCGACCCACCCGTCAACCGGTGCTCGACGGCTGTCAGTTCAAAGACGCCCTCCAAGCGGTGGCGGTCGAAGGTGGTGTAAGCGCGAACGTGGTGCCCGACCGGGTTCAGGTGACCCTGAACCATCGTTTCGCCCCTGACCGCACGCCCGAGCAGGCCGAGACCGAGCTACGCGAACTGCTGGCCGATGTGTTGGAACCGGGCGACACGGTGGAGGTGGTGGACATGGCTCCGGCGGCCGCCCCCGCACTGAGTCACCCGGTGCTGGCCGCCCTGGTGGAACGCAACCGACTGGAGGTGAGATCCAAGCTGGGATGGACCGACGTGGCCCGCTTCGCTCAGCACGGGATCCCCGCCGCCAACTTCGGCCCGGGCGACGCCACCCTGGCCCACACCGCCGATGAGCGGGTGGCCCGAGAGCCGATCGAACGGTGCCATCGGGCGCTGGCCGACCTGCTCATGTCCGGTGTCTGATCCGTCGCCGTCGCCGTCGCCGTCGCCGTCGCCGTCGCCGTCGCCGCCGGCCGGTGGAGCAGCCGCGGCCGCGGGGGCGAGTGATCAGCGGCGGTCGTGGTTCCGGGCTGGTCGACGAGGATCGCCGGGGCGTCAGGCGGGTGGTCGGGTCCTGCGAGCGGGGGATCTGGGGCGCGGCTGGATCAGCGCACCGATGCTCAACAACGTGGCCGCTTCCCAGCCCTTCGGCGACGATCCTGCCTCGGCCGAGGTCGAGACCTGCCGAGTCGCCCGGCAGGTCACCGCGGTGATCGACGGTCAGGCGTTCCGTCACCGTGACAGCGGCGGCCTTTGTGTGGTTCGTGCCGAGTACTACGCCGATCCCGACCCGAGCGCCGCAGTTCGTCATCGGGAGGCGTGGATGGACCGGGCAGAGGAGGTTCTCGATGCCACCTGGCGTCAGCGCTGGCGGGAGCGGGACCGCCAACCGGCATGGATCGAGGCGCGCTGGGTGTCGGGGTCCTTCGTTGAGGGCGACGCCCCCGACCTCGACTGGCCTGACGTCGACTGGTTGAGAGTGGAGGATCACACTCCCGTAGCGCCGGGCGGAGCAGTGGGGGGACCCGGCGTGGTCACCGTCTACCAGCACGTCACCGTCTGGGCCGCTCACTGCCAGGTGACGGTGGTCATCCGTCATCCCTTGGGACTGGACCTGGACCCGACGGTGCGGGCTGCCGTCGGGTCGATCCGTGGGCGACTGGCCCGATACTCCGGCTGAACGCCCGAGCGGCGGGGTTGGATCGCGTCAGCCGAATCGCTCCCTACACTGACCCGGCTCGACTCCGCTCTCCCCTTGGAGGAATCCCATGACCATCGCCGCCGGCCAGGCCGCCCCCGACTTCACCCTCAAGGACCAGGACGGCAACATGGTCACCCTGTCGTCGTTCCGGGGAGACAAGGCGGTGGCGGTGGTCTTCTACCCCTTCAGCTTCACCGGGGTGTGTGAGCAGGAACTGTGCCAACTCCGTGATGACGTGGCCGAGTACGAGGCGGCTGGCGTGCAGCTTCTAGCCATCTCCTGTGACACCGCCCCCACCCAGAAGGAGTGGGCCCGCCAGCAGAACTGGACTTTCCCGGTGCTCAGCGACTTCTGGCCCCACGGCGGAGTGGCTCGGGAGTACGGCGTCTTCAACGAGGACCTGGGCTGTGCGATCCGCGGGACTTTCCTGGTGGACCGCGACGGCAACGTGGTCGACAGCTTCACCACCGACAGCTTGGGCACCGCCCGTGCCAAGGAGCGCTACACCGAGGCCCTGGCCAAGCTCTGAGGCCCCAAGGTGGGGTGGCGACCCGGCGATTCGCCGCTCGGGCGGGTCGCACCGGTCCCACCCCTCCGACTTCATCGATGAGTCTCCGCTGGGCCTAGGTGTTCGGGTTCCCGGGCGGCTCGGACTCACGGGATCGCCGCCCGCTGATGCGCATGGTGAGCTCGGCGGCGAGTCCCAGTGCGAGTCCACCACCCACGACGAACCACCACACCGATGGGAGCCGTCGGGCGGGGGAGGACTCACGGGCGAACGGCCCAACCACCGCGACGGGTTCGTCCGGTGGGGTGGGTGCACCGTTGTCGAGGCTGTCGTGGCGGAAGGTGACGCCGGGGGGATGTGGCTCGGCCACGGCCGCCGCCAAGTCGATCTGACCGTCGGCCAGACCCCGACCCTTGGTGGCGGTGAGGACCAGTCGCTCGACCGCCTCATCACGGCTGAACCCCATGGACAGCAGAAGGGCCAGCCCACCCGACACCTGGGCGGCCGCCATCGATGTACCGGACAGGCAGGCGTAGCCCGAGCCGTCGCCCTGGTTGCGAGCGTAGGTGGACAGAACCCCGATGGCGCGTCCGTCGACGTGACAGCTCCAGGGGGTGTCACCATCCCGGCCGCCGGGGGCGGCCACCGCCACTCGGGCGGCGTCCAGCGAAGGAGCATAGGGAGCGAGGTTGCCCGCCCGATCTGTGGAGGTGACCATCAGCGCGGCCCCGGTGGCGAACATCAACGGCCCGCTGCTCGTGTTGCCCGCCGCCATCACCACCACCGAACCGGCCCGCCAGGCGTTGTCGATGGCGTCGACCAGTACGTTGGGCACCCGCCGGCCAGGATCGATCGACAGGTTCACCACTGCGGCACCGGCATCCACTGCCCAGTCGATTCCCGCGGCCAGGTCCGCTGGATCAGCGCTGGCCTGGCACGAGCTGGTGTCCGGACAGGCATGTTCGGCGGCTCGTACAGCCAGAATCTGTGCCCGCGGGGCGACCCCGGCGGTGCCGATTCCGTTGTCGGCTCGGGCGGCGATCAACCCAGCTACGTGGGTTCCGTGACCATCGTCATCGGCGGCTCCCGGGCGGCAGGCTGACATCTCGCCGCCGGTGTCGAGGCAGGATGCCTTGCGGGACACCTGCCCGAGTAGGTCGGGGTGGGTGTGGTCGACTCCGGTGTCGATCACCGCCACCGTGACTGTGGCCCCCAGGCTGGCGCGCCATGCTGCACGCGCTCCGATGGCGTCGAGGTGCCATGCCAACCCAGAGGTCACCGCTGGGTCATCCACCTCCAACGGAGCAAGAGCCGGGCTGCCTCCTTCGCTGGTAGCGGTTGATGCCTGATCCTGGATGCCCTGGGTCGGGCTGGCAGCCGCAGCCGGTCCGACCATCACCGTGATCACGAGGATCGCCGCGGCCGCCAGTCGGGCGAATGATCGAGGATGCGATCCAGATGCTGCCACCGGGTGATCCTGCCAGACCACCCGCAACCCGAAGGGGCGCCTCGTCGGGGGTCAGAGGCGGCGCATGACTGTTACCACCCGGCCGAATATCTGCACCTCAGACGGGTCGAACACCATGGGTTGGAGTCGTTGGTTGCTGGGAAGCAGAACTACCTGACCGTCCTTGCGGTCGTAGGTCTTGACTGTGGCCTCTTCGCCGGGGATGCCAGCCACCACGATCTCACCCGGCCGGGCTTCGGTCTGAGATCGGACGATCACGAAGTCTCCGTCGAGGATGCCGGCATCGATCATGGAGTCTCCCCGTACCCGGAGCATGAACAGGTCTCCGTCACCGGTGAGGTCGGCCGGAACCGGCAAGACCTCTTCGACGTTCTCCTGGGCGAGTACATCGGTGCCGGCCGCCACCTCGCCGACCAGGGGGACATGTCGTACCGGCCGGCGCTCGGCCACCGCTCCACTGGCTGGGTCGAAGCGGACCTCGATGGCCCGGGGCTTGGAGGGATCGCGCCTCAGGTAGCCCAGGCGTTGCAGGGTTGAAAGATGGGAGTGGACGGTGGACGGCGAACCCAGCCCCACGCTCTCGCCGATCTCGCGAACTGATGGCGGATAGCCCCGTTCACGCATGGCGGTGTCTATGCAGTCCAGGATCTGACGCTGGCGGTTGGTCAGTACGTGGTCGGTCATGGGGGATGGCCTCCGTCGCCGGCTGACGGCGCCGGGGCGGAGCCGTCTCGGACGTGACCGTAACACCGCGCGTGTGTTCGGGCAAACATTTGTTCGACTTTTGCTTGACGGGAACATCCGTTCGTGGTTCGCTGTTGTCAGCGAACGGGTGTTCGTGAAACGGGTGTTCGGCCCGGGTCGCGATTCCCCTCCACTCCGTTCGCCCTTTCGATGTCACACCCTCCGCGGAGACTCACTCTCATGGCTGCGATCCTCCACCCCAGATCATTCGACGGCTCCGATGACCGGGGTCGGTTCCCGGGCAACGGACCCCGGCATCCCGGGGTGGGCGGTCCCGGCCCGCGGACGCGGCATCTGGCTCTGGTGGGTCCCTCGCACGATGGGGTAGCGGTCGCTGCCGTCGAGTCCCACAGCTCCGATCAGGCCGGGGTAGAGCCGATGTTCGGCTGGCTCACACCTGGTTCGATCGTGGCCATGGTGGGTGTGGTGCTGGCGGCGGTCGTGTTGTCGGTCGCCGTCGCGTTCGGGGCCTTCGGGGCCCTGGTGCCGGACGCTCCCGCGGTATCGGTGGCTCCAGCCTCGGCCGCGGCTCACTGATCTTCTGCTGGTGGGTCGGGTCCGGGTCGATCGGAGCCGGTCTCGGTGCGGAGGTGTCCTGCGGGTAGCGTCTCTGTGTGCGTTGCCCGGGATGCGGAAGCTTCGAAGACAAGGTCGTCGACTCTCGCCAGTCTGAGGACGGCACATCAATCCGTCGTCGTAGAGCCTGTCTGGCCTGTCAGCGGAGATTCACCACTTTCGAGCGACTCGAAGAGGTGCCGCTCACCGTTGTGAAGCGATCGGGCGAGCGAGAACCCTTCGATCGGGCCAAGGTCATTGCTGGGCTGGAGGCAGCCACCAAGTCCCGACCGGTGGACGGTGCCGCCCTCGACGAGTTGGCCCTGGCTGTCGAGGAGTCGGCCCGGCTCGAAGGCAGCGAGGTCACCACCGAGGCGGTGGGGCTGGCGGTGCTCGACCGTCTGAGAGATCTCGACGTGGTGGCAGCGGTTCGCTTCGCCAGCGTCTACAAGGAGTTCGCCGACCTGGCTGACTTCGAGCGTGAGCTGTCCGAGCTGACCCGGTCGTCGCCCCTCACCAAGTCCACCCGCCCCAAGTCGAGCGGTCGCTAGCCAGGCTGTTCGGATCGGGACGGATCACGCTCAACCAGGTAGCGCGCCAGCAGCATGTCCTCGGCTGTCCACAGGTGCGCCATGGTCAGGTGTCGTTCCAGGGGAGTCGGGCCCAAGGCCAGTCGCCGGGCCGAACCCGAGGTGAGAACCGGAGAGATCGACACGTTCACCTCGTCCACCAGGTCGTTCTCGAGTAGTTGGCCGTTGAGGGTGGGACCCCCCTCGCACAGCACCAGCGATCCAAACGGGGACAGGGCGGCCAGGGCAGCCGCCAGGTCCACACGGCCCTTTCCGGCTGAGATCACGTCGGCCAGCGGCTCCAGGCGGCTTCTCCGCTCCGGGGCGGCATCGATGGTGGTGATGATGATCGGGCGCTCGCCAGGATCGTCGAACAGTTCCAGAGTGGGATCGACGCTCAGCCGGCCCGACACCACCGCGATGCGGGGTTTGGGTCGCTGCCCTCTCTGGCGTCGGGCTTCTTGGACTGCGCCTGGTGTCTGCGGAGGTCGATAGCGCTCGGCGTTGACCGTGGCGGCGCCGGCGAGGACCACGTCTGCCACCGCTCGCAGCGCGCTGAAGACCTCCCGGTCAGCCGATGACCCCAGAGCTCCTGAGCGACCCTCGACGGCGGTTGCGCCGTCGACACTGGCCACCATGTTGAGCATGACCCATGGTCGGCCGACCGGTGCCGGTCGGGGGGTGTTGGCGTGGACCAGCCGAGGATCGACGTCGCAGGCGTGGGGGAGCAGCTGGCGCACGGTTCGAACCTAGAGCCCGCTCACCCGATCCATCGATGATTCCCACCGTCAGTCCCCAAGATGCTGGCCACTTGTGGATGAACGGTGGGGAAATCCCCGCGAAATTCACAGGGTTGTTCCCCTTCCGATCCACAAGGCAATGGTCGTAGCGTGACCCTTGGCCACAGCGGGCACCGAAGCGGTGCCGGAACAGAGGTGTGGGGCGCTTCGACCCGGAGGGGACTCCCGAAGGCGAGAAGCGAAAGATCTGAGGGGGCACCCCCGAGTCCGTGTGACCCACGGAGTCGCTCCCTTCGACCTGGCTCGAGCCGGTGCCCGCTGCGACCGCCAACCATCCCGGGGGTGGGTTTCCCGCCCTGAGCGGCCGGCAGATGCGGGCGGGCGGAAAACTTCCGGCCCACACGTTGACACCGGTGTAATTACCGTGCTGTAGTTCACATCTACATCTTGTGGTGCGGAGGCATCAGGGGACGCCCCAACCACAAGTGGTTGTGGTTCGGTCCAAATGAGGGCAGCGTTGCCCCCGGGGATCGGACCAGCAGTTCGCCTTCACCTTCGACAGGAGCGCAATCTCATGGCCATGGCCCCCGAGCAGACCGGAATCGGTATCGCCCGCCACTTCACCACCGAGGGTGTGCATCCCTATGACGAGGTCGTGTGGGAGAAGCGCGACGCCCGGATCACCAACTACAAGGACGGGTCGGTCGCCTTTGAGCAGCTCGGAGTCGAGTTCCCGGTCGGGTGGTCACTCAACGCCACCAACATCGTGGCCCAGAAGTACTTCCGGGGCACTCTCGGGACCCCCGAGCGTGAGCACTCCATGCGCCAGGTGATCGACCGGGTGGCCG
>CAUJFC010000226.1 GCA_963169755.1 Actinomycetota bacterium
GGTGGAAGATCCCGACCTCGCCGCCCTGTTGAGAGCCCATGAAGAACAGGTACGGGCCGGGGCGATGTTCCCCGATGCCGGTTACGTCGGCTCCAACACCTACGGCGAGGAGGCGCACTGGCAACGATTCGTCGATGCCTACATCGACCTGATCGCCGCCCGAACCGACTGCGGACCCGACCTGGCCGACCCCGATGGACCATGTGCCGACATGATCGCCCACGCCTTCGGGATTGCCGGCCACGGCATGGGTGACGAGGTTTGGGACTGGCTGTTCGAGCCCAACGGTCCCGACCTGAACGAGTACTACACCAACGGTCTGCCGACCGCGAACGAGGGAGGAGCCGAGACCCAGATGGATCTGGTGGCGGTGGGAGTCCACGGAGTACCGCGACCCCAGACCCCGGCTCTACCCGACACGACCACCCTGCTCCAGGCGTTCACCAATGCCGGATTCAGCGGAGTCACCGCCGACCAGTTCAACTACATACCGGCCCTGCCAGTGGTGTGGGACGTAGAGACCCAGTGGGCCGCCGAACACCTGGCCGGGGTACAGGCAGCCATGCCATGGATGTCGGCCAATATGGTCACGGCTCCGGGAGGCGTGAACTTTGCCGCCGAGGCCATCGCCGGGTATTGGGGGTCGATGTGGGGCCGACTGAACGGCGCCCAGCCGATCACCGAGGTGTCGATCACCTATCCGGCACCCGGCCAGACCGACATTCCTGCCACCGGCTGGGTGCGCTCCTATCAGCCCGGGTCGTCTCGAGGCCGAGGCGGGGCCCGTACCCGGATCACCGCGGTGCTCACCTATTCGCGCCCCTACGCCGCGCCGGGAGGTGGCGGTGGGGTTCCGGCGCAGATGGCTGCGGGAACCATGACCATCACCGAGATGTCCACCGGTACTTCGTTGCCGATTCTGAGCGGCTTTCCCCGCAGCGTCCCCTACGGCGGTGACGCCGGGCAGCACCTGATCGATGTTCAACCGGCCACCGACCTGAATCCGTGCGCGTGGTACGAGGTGGCGGTGGGAGTTACCACGCCGGTCACCGACGCCCGGGGGCAGGTGGTGAAGCCCCACACTTGGCAGTTCCGCACCGACTGCGGACCCGAAGTCCGGACGATCACCGGCCGGGTGACCGGCTCGCTGGACCAGCCCGTACCGGGAACATGGGTGCTGGCCTATGCCGACACCGACGGGCTGACCCCCACCGCAGCGGCGGTGACCGTCGCCGACGGTACCTACGCCATCGCCGGATTGGGCGACGGGACCTACCGCTTGGTGTTCATCCCACCGAGTGGTACCGGGCTGGGTGCAACCTGGTCGGGCGACCAGCCCAGCCGAGGTATCGCTACCGGGTACCCCATCCCGGCGGCCAGATCAGAGGCCGACGCCCACCTGACCACCTCAGCGGGTCTGTCGGGCCGGGTGACGGGTCCAACCGATACCCCCCGGGCGGGCGTGACGGTGGTTGCCGTTGCTCCCCAGGACACATGGTTACCGACCGCCCAGACCGTCACCGCCGCGGACGGGACCTACGCCTTCGACCGCCTACCCCCCGGTTCGTACAAGGTGGCTTTCAGAGTTGGTACCACCGCCCCCTGGCAGTGGTACCTGGCGTCTCATGACCGGGCCAGCGCCACCTCGGTGACGGTGGGTGCTACCCCGGCTGTCGACGTCAACCACCGATTCACCAAGTGACCGATACGTCGTTGGGGCGAGCGACGGTGACCACTCCCTCAGGAACTCGATCGTGAGCTGCGGGACGAGCCAGGGCAGGGCAGATGTCCTCGCTCACGGCTACTCGAACTCGCGGATCTCGCCTTCGGAGATTTCGATCACGGCGAACATGGCTTCGTGGAGAGCTCCGTGGAGGGTACGGAAGCGGTGGACCTCGGGGTCGATCTCATCAGCCTCCACTGGAGCCTCCTCCAGTTCATCGACGTAGCCGGACTCCATGTCTCTGAAGGCCTGATCCCAGTCGGTCGAGGCCGCCCGGCGCTTGAGCCACATGTTGGGGGGCCTGGATCAGGGCTCGTTCCAGATCGTTGACGATCGCCACCACCACGTCAGTGGTGGTTCTGACTCCGGGGGTGGCCAGCAGGTTCAGGGCCTGGAGCTTGCGCATGGCCAACGCCGCCACCATCTGCGGGTCACCCAACTCTGACACCGCCGAATCGACCTGGGTCAGGTCCAACGACACCACCGGCGGCACGTCGAACCAGCGGCGCAGTGTCTCGAACATCTCGGCGGTCACCACGTCCAGAGCCAACAGCTCCGCCGGTTTGGACACCAGACCCGTCACCGCCAGATCGTCATCCTCGTCGTCCTCGCCGTCATCGAAGGCGTCGTAGTCGTCGTAGTCGTAGTCATCGAGGTCATCGCCGAAATCGTCACCGAACTCTTCAGGGTCGTCGCCCCGGCTGGGATGGGTCACGGTTCTATCCGCCCCGAAGCTGGCGAGGGCCCGAAGGTCATCACCACCGTGGTGCCTCCCGGCGAACTACGGAACTCGAGCTCATCTGACAGCAGCCGGATCAACGGAATACCCAGGCCGCCCTCGTGGTCGAGCCGGGCCGGGTCACTCACCGGCGGATGAGGAGACAGATCGTCGGGGTCGAAACCCCCGGCATGATCCTGCACCGTCAACACGATCGTCTCGGGTCCCAACTCACAGCGGAGCACGATCGGCCGCTCCTCATCACCTTCATGGCGATTGGCGATCTGAGCCTCGATGGCGTTGGTACACGCCTCAGATGCCGCCAGCCTCAACTCGGCGGCCCGCTCCTCGTCGAAAGTCGGATCCAACGCCACCGCCGCCCCTACCACCAGGCGGGCCACCGAGACGATCTCGGGCCGGGGCGGCAGGATCAGCTCGATGATCTCGGGATCCTCGGGACGATCCATCGACCAGTCGACCCCGCTCATGTCCACGCTGGTCAGGTCGAGAGAACTCCAGTCGACCCTGTCCCAGTCCGCCCCCGACGGGCCAGCATCCAACCACACCTCGGTGTAGCCGTCGTCGCCTGGCCCCGTCTCATCGGAGCCGGACTGAGCCCGCCCGGTCACGACGCCACCACCTCGGCCACCGAGGATCCGACCCGAAAGACGCGGTCCAGGCTCGTGACCTCGAACACCTTCTTCACCCGTGGGTCATCGACCACCAGTCGGACCTCACCGCCCTGATTTCGGGCCCGCTTGAAGGTCCCGATCAGAACTCCAAGCCCTGACGAGTCGATGAACTCAACCCAGGTCAGGTCAACCACCAGGTGGACACGGCCGGCTTCGAGCATCTCGGCCAGGGTCCATCGCAGGTCCGGGGCGCTGTAGAGATCCACCTCTCCCGAAACGCTCACCACCGTCCAACCCTCGAGATCGCTCACCTCCAGCCCAATGTCCATGACGACTCCCCTGATTCCGCTGCCACCGACGCTACCCGCCCAACCCCGGGATCGGAGACCGATCCGGATCGAGCCGGAGTCTCTCCGATAAAGTGTCGAACACCTGTTCCACCGAGGGTTGGGGCCTCGCCGTTGTCCACCTCGACTGTCATCACTCCGACGCTCAACCCGGCCTCCGGTGATCCGTTGGGCCCCGTTCAGCACCAACTCCGCACCCTGCTCGGTGACGGGCTGGTACACACCACCCGGATCCCTGCCCGTCCAGCCCGGCTTGGTCGGCTCAGCGAGCCGCTGCCGCCGAGGCTCGAGCAGCGACTGTCCGAGGTAGGTATCGATCAGCTGTGGCTGCACCAGGCTGCCGCCATCGACCACATCCGGGCCGGGCGATCAGCCGTCATCGCCACCGGCACAGCCTCGGGAAAGTCGCTGTGCTACCAGCTTCCGGTGGCCGAGGCGGTAACCGACCCGACTCGACCCGGAACCGCTCTGGCCCTGTTCCCCACCAAGGCCCTGGCTCAAGATCAGCTCCGCGCCTTCGGAGACCTGGCGGTGCCCGGGCTGGTAGCGGTGACCTATGACGGAGACAGCGACAGCGACTCCCGCCGCTGGGCTCGCGCCAACGCCAACGTGGTTCTCACCAACCCGGACATGGTGCACTGCGCCCTGCTACCCCGACACGAGCAGTGGGCCACGTTCTTGATGCGCCTGCGCTACGTGATCGTCGACGAGCTGCACGTGCTACGCGGCATGTTCGGCACCAACGTCGCACACCTGTTGCGGCGACTGCGCCGGGTGTGCAACCACTACGGATCCCAACCCAGTTTCGTTTTCTCGTCGGCCACCATCGGCCAGCCCGAGGTACTGGCATCCGGACTGTGCGGCCTACCGGTTCAGGCCGTCACCGATGACGGGTCGCCTCGGGGAGAGCGACTTCTGGCCATGGTCGACCCTGCCCTGGTGGGTCCCGAACCCGGCGCCCGCTCGGCCAACCGGGTCACCGCCGATCTGGTGGCGGCCCTGGTACGCGGAGACAACCGCACTCTGGCGTTCTGTCGGAGCCGGGCCGGTACCGAGGTGGTGGCCAACGATGTCATTCGTCGCCACCCCGACCTCAAGCGCCGGGTCCGCCCCTACCGCGGCGGTTATCTGGCCGCTGAGCGTCGCGAGATCGAAGCCCAGTTCTTCTCGGGCAACCTGGGCGGGGTGGTGGCCACCTCGGCGCTGGAACTGGGCATCGACGTGGGTGGGCTGGACGCCGTGGTACTCAACGGGTTCCCAGGCACCATCGCCTCGATGCGCCAACAGATCGGACGGGCCGGACGGTCCGGACAGGCTTCGGTGGCGGTACTGGTGGCCGGCCAGGACCAGCTCGACCACCACTATCTCCGCCACCCCCATGAGGTGTTCGAGCGTGCGCCTGAACCGGCGGTGATCAACCCGGCCAATCCGTTCGTACTCGACCCACATCTGGGTTGCGCCGCTTACGAGCTGCCACTGACTCCTGCCGACGACCGCTGGTGGGGTGACGATCTGGCCGATGCCGTCCATCGTCTGGTGGTCGACGACAGCCTGCGGGTGAGACCTCGCAACCAGGTTCCCCATGCCTTCTGGTCCGGGCGAGGCAGTCCCGCCAACCGGGCCGGTCTGCGGTCGGGATCCTCGGGAGAAGTGCTGATCGCATTTGCCGACGGCACCCCCGTGGGCACCGTGGACGTGAGTCGGGCTCCCGAGGTGGTTCACCCCGGGGCTGTCTATCTGCATCAGGGGCGACCTCTGCGGGTGATCGCCCTGGACTTGGAGCGCCGCGAAGCCATCGTCGAACCTGACGCCGGGCTGCACCACACTCAGGCTCGTTCCAGCGTCGATCTGCGCATCCTGGGAACCGAGACCACCCGCACCGTGGGCGCATTGGAGGTGGGGCTGGCCCGAGTCGAGGTGACCAGCCAGGTGACCGGCTACCAGGAACGAGAGGTGATCAGTGGAGAACTGGTGGGTAGCCACGACCTGGTGCTTCCCTCCACCACCCTGGTCACCCGCGGGGTGTGGTGGCGCATCACTCCAGCCTCGCTGGATCGCGCCGCCGTTGCCCCCCACCAGGTGGGCGGTGCCCTCCACGCCGCCGAGCACGCCGCCATCGGAGTGCTACCCCTGTTCGCCATCTGCGACCGTTGGGACGTGGGCGGGGTGTCGACACCGTGGCTGGAAGACCTGGCGGCGCCCGCCATCGTGATCTACGACGGTCACCCCGGCGGAGCAGGCATCGCCGAACTGGCCTATGACGCCACCGCTTCGCAGATGGCTGCCACGCTCGAGACGGTGGCCGCGTGCGCCTGCCGGGACGGATGCCCGTCGTGTGTCCAGTCACCCAAGTGCGGCAGCCTGAACGAGCCGTTGGATCGTCACGCCGCCGCCCGACTGCTGCGCGAGATCAGCGGGGGCCCTCGACTCGCATGGTGACCCGGGCGCTCAACGTCGGCTCACCCAGCAGCGGTCCCACCACCGCCATGTCAGTTGGCGCCCGGTAAGAGACCTCGACGGTCACCGGCGCTCCGGATACCCCCCCGCCACTGATGCGCACCGACATCCGTGAAGGGTCCAAGCCCGGAGTGGATCGGGCGGCGGCCACGGGATCGATCCCCACCGCCGCCGCCCGGGCGCCCTCGCGAGAGGCGTTGACCACCAGTACCTGAGCCCGGGCCACCACCGCCACCTGAACTATCAGCAACAGAGTCAGCACCACCACCGGTAGTGCCAGCGCGAGCTCGACTGTGGCCTGCCCTCGCTCGAGATGCCAGAAGCCGGACCGTCGCAGCCCGGAACGGCCCGGGCCGCTACCCCGTCCGCCGAGCCTCGACCCGAACGAACCCACCCCGGGGCACCCCGGGATCGGCTGTCTCAACCGGGATGCGCCGACGATCGGGGATGAAGAACGCGACCAGGCCGTCCGGACCGTCAACTCAGGCCGCCTTGGAGATGAGCTGACCGATCACCGCATCGAACAGCTCACCGATCTTCCCGGAACCGGTGGCCCACGCCACCAACAACAGAGCAATGGCGGCGGCACCGAGGAGCACCAGGGCGTACTCGGCAGTGGCTTGACCGGCCGAGCTGAGACGGCCGAACACATGGAAGCGACTGCCACCGCGCCCAGGTTCTGCCAGACCGAGACGACAGATCGCCGATCGCTCAGTCGCCCTGACGAGGGCATTGATCCGGTGGCATACGGCGGCCACGGTCCGAACCGCGACAGACCAGAGTCGCATGACGATTGGAGACAGGAACATGAGGAACCTCCGATACGGGGTGTGGATTCGTCACCCGGAGGTGCGAGCCCGGTGGAACCGGTTGACGGCACCTGTGGGGTGCGAGTGCTCGTCGGCCGCGGTGGACGGCCCGTCGGCGATCAGTCAGATACGAAGCGTTGCTAACGAGGCCGCCAGCAGCGGCACCACCGCCAACATCACGAATGCGGGGAGCACGCAGGCCACCAACGGAAAGAGCATGGTCACCGGGAGCCGACGCACCCGGGCCTCGGCGGCGCGTCGGCGGTGATCCCGAGCCAGCAGCGACACCCGTTCGAGCGCCGGACCCAACGGGGCACCGGTGGTGGCGCTACCTCCCAATGCCCCGGTGAGGGCGGGACCGAGCGGACCGAGTTCATGCCCCAAGTCGTTGAGGACCGCCGCCACTGGCCGACCCGAGTCGACCTGGGCCTGGGCGGACATCAGCATCGGACGTACCGCCGCGGGCGCCCGCGGGGCTACCAGACGTAGACAGGACCCCACGGGATGACCGGCGACAGCCGCCACCCGGAACAGGTCTACGAGGTCGGGGACCGCGGCATCGCGCGCCCGTTGTTGGGTCAACCGACGAGCTCGGGCCGAGCGCAGCCGACCGATACCCACTAGCGCCGACATCGCCAGGCCCACCATCGGACCGACCATCGCCGCCACCGCAAGCACCAACATCCCGGTGATGATCATCAGGGCAGGGCTGGGCCCAGGGCCGCCGAGCTTCGAGCGGATGCCAGATTCGGAGCGAGCGAGCTGGCGCGGCGGCTCCAGTCGAGGCCGCGGCGTCGGGGCCAGAAACCCCGACGCCCAAGCCACGGTCACCACCAGGCCGGCCACCAGAAGCGGCACTGCGGAAATCGGAACCAAGCCGCCGGTGCTCACTGGACGGCCGCTGCCAGTCTCTGCATCCAGACGCCACCGACGGTGTCGAGTGTGGCACCCACCGCCAGGCACAACCACCCCGCTGGCGTGACGAAGAATCCCGCCACCCGAGGATCGATGGCCGCCACGAATCCGGCGAAGGCCGCCGGCGCCACCACCAGCACCACCGCCGAGGTTCGGGCCTGGGTGGCCAGCGCCCGGACCTCGCGGGCCAGGGCATCACGTTCGCGCAGGGTCGCCTGAACCCCCAGGAGAGCAGCCTGCTGAGATCCACCGGTGGCTCCCGCCAGTGCCACCGCGTCGGCCAGCAGACGAACGTCGGAACCGGTATCGGTGTCGGCCCACCGGTCCAGCGCCGCCTGTACGGCCAGGCCACGCTTGACTCCGGTGGTCACCGAAGTCAGGTCGGTAGCCAACGGTCCGGAGGTGGCTGCGACCTCGAGGGCGGTGGTCAAGGAGTTGCCGGCGGCCAGCCGAAACAGCACCACGTCGATGACGGCAGCCAGGTGTTCGGGTTGCTGGCGCCGGACCGATCGTTGATTGGCTCGGGAGCGGAGATGCCATCCCAGACCGAGTGACGTTGCCAGACCAACCGCCAGGATCGGCTGCCACCACGCCAGACTGATTCCCAGCAAGCTCGCAGCCCAACGCGACGCTGACCAGGCTGATACCGGACTCACCCCCAGCCCCGACCGGTACACCGCCTCGATGAACCATTCCGGAGGGGTGCTGGCCTGGGGTTCTGGACCCAATCGGGCCCGCACCCCCGCCCCGCGCTGGGCAAGCCAAGCCCACCGAGCGGTAAGGACTGAGGCCGACAGCACCATCGTCACCACCATCAACGCTGGAACCGCTGGGCCGGGC
>CAUJFC010000227.1 GCA_963169755.1 Actinomycetota bacterium
GACTGGCGGCCGGGTGGTGATTCTCGGGCCGACCGGTCGCAACTTCGGGGCCGGCATGTCGGGTGGAATCGCCTATGTGTGGGACCCCGACGGCAGTTTCTCGGGCCTCGTCAACCGGGAGATGGTTGACCTCGATCCGCTCGACGACCTCGATACCTCCTGGCTGGTGACCGCGGTTTTCCGCCACCAGTCCGAGACCGGATCGGAGGTTGCCCGGCGGATTCTCATCGACTGGCAGTACACCGCCCGTCAGTTCGTGAAGGTCATGCCTCGCGACTACAAGCGGGTTCTCGGTGCCATTCAGGCCGCCGAGGAGACCGGTGCCGACATCGACGAGGCCATCATGGCCGCCGCCAAGGGCTGAGGAGCAGAGACATGGGTGATTTCCAGGGCTTCCTGAAGCATGGTCGTGAGGTGCCGGCCCGGCGCCCGGTGCCGGTCCGTCTGAAGGACTGGCGAGAGGTGTACGAGGAGTTCCCGCAGGAACGGCTTCAGACCCAGGCCAGCCGATGCATGGACTGTGGCATTCCGTTCTGCAACCAGGGGTGCCCGCTGGGCAACCTGATTCCGGATTGGAACGACCTCGTCTATCGCGATCAGTGGCGAGAGGCCATCGAACGGCTGCACGCCACCAACAACTTTCCCGACTTCACTGGCCGGCTCTGTCCGGCGCCGTGCGAGGCGGCGTGTGTTCTGGGTATCAACCAGGACCCGGTCACCATCAAGCAGGTCGAGTTCACCATCATCGAGACTGCCTTCGCCGAGGGCTGGATCGAGCCGATCCGTCCCGAGGAGCTGACCGGCCGGAAGGTCGCGGTGGTGGGCTCGGGTCCCGCGGGGCTGGCGGCCGCCCAGCAGTTGACCCGGGCGGGACACTCTGTGGTCGTGTTCGAGCGGGCCGACCGCCTCGGGGGTCTGCTGCGTTACGGCATTCCCGAGTTCAAGATGGAGAAGCGGATCCTGGATCGCCGGCTCGATCAGATGCGAGCCGAGGGCACCGAGTTCCGTACCGGCGTGAATGTTGGTGTCGACGTGACCGCCGACGATCTGCGGGCCGAGTTCGACGCCGTGGTGTTGGCGGGCGGAGCCACCCGGGCCCGGGACCTGCCCATTCCGGGCCGGGAACTCGCCGGCATCCTCCAGGCGATGGAGTACCTGCCGCTGGCCAACCGGGTCCAGGAGGGTGACCTACTGGAGTCACCGATCAATGTGACCGGAGCCAAGGTGGTGATCATCGGAGGTGGCGACACCGGGGCCGACTGCCTGGGCACCGCTCACCGGCAGGGAGCCGCGACTGTTCACCAGTTCGAGATCATGCCCCGACCGCCCGAGTATCGGGATCCATCGACTCCCTGGCCGACGTGGCCGCTGATGTTCCGGACTTCGTCAGCCCACGAGGAGGGGGGCGAGCGCGTGTTCTCGGTGAACACCGAATGCTTCCTCGACGATGGCCAGGGCCGGGTCCGAGCCCTGCGAGCCCACGAGGTACAGATGGTCGAGGGCCGCTTCGAGAAGGTCGAGGGCACCGACTTCGAGATCGAGGCCGATTATGTGTTCCTGGCCATGGGCTTCACCGGCCCGGAGTCCGACTGGATCACCTCACAGTTCGGAGTGGAGCTTGACGCCCGAAGCAACGTCGCGCGAGATGACCAGTTCGCCACCAACGTGGAAGGCGTGTTCGTAGCCGGAGACATGGGTCGAGGTCAGAGTCTCATCGTCTGGGCTATTGCCGAGGGGCGGGCCGCCGCGGCCTCGGTGGATCGCTATCTGATGGGGCGCTCCGATCTGCCCGAGCCAGTCGCGCCAACCAGCGTCGGCCTGCGCTGATCAGCGTCGATCAGCGCGACGAGGCCCCGGGGGAAACCCCGGGGCCTCGTGCATTTGGGTCGGGATGTCCGGTCCCGCTCAGAATCAGGGCTTGAAGATGTCAGGCCCGAAGGGCTTCTTCTCCTGGTTGGCGAGCACAACCGTCTTCATCACCTTGTCGGAGATGGTCTGCTTCTTGGAGTCGAACAGCGGCAGGAAGTAGCCGAGGCCACACACCAGGCTGTCCAGGAAGTGAGCCAGACCCCGGACGATGCCCATGCCGCCACCGATCAGGCTGCCGTCGGCTTCGCTGACCACCTTGAGGCCGGTGAGGGCCTTTCCGGGCGACTGACCGGTGGCACCGTTCAGGTAGTAGATGAGGAAGCCGTAGGCGGTTGCCACCAGGTAACCCACCATCAGCACCAGCACTCCCAGGGCCTCGGAGATCGCTCCGAAAATCATGGCCAAGACGAACACCACGATGTAGAGGCAGAAGCCGATGGCGCCGTCGATCAGCCAGGCCACGACCCGCTGAATCCAATCCGCCAGCTCGGCACCACCAGCCGGGGCGGCGTTGGCGAAAGCGCCGGGGCCCACACTCAGGCCACCACCCGGGGCCGCAGCTCCAGGGGCTTGTTCTGGGGCGTACCACTTACCGTCGGAGGCCTGCCACCAGCCTGGTCCCTGTGAGAAATCGCTCATGTGTTGTTCTCCCGCTCATGGTCGGTTGACGTGCCCGATGCAGCGTCGAGACGATCGTAACCGGTGCACTGCTAGGCCGTTCGGACCAAAAGGTTCCAGGAGACACGAGGCGACACTCAAGAACGGCGTGGCCCCGCCGATCTGTAGGACCGGCGCCGCCGCGGTGCCGGTGTGTGTCTAACCCGCGTGCGAGGTAGGCCTTGTTCGACAACCTTAAGATCCGCAACAAGCTGATGCTCTTGGTGGCAGTACCAATGGTCATCATCGTCTTGTTCGCCGCCCTGGGGGCGCGGTCCCGCTTGGACACTGCGGATGACAGCCGGCAGGTGGAAAAGCTTGCCAGCCTGGCCCAGGCCAACTCCGACGTGGTGCACGCTCTTCAGCAGGAGTCCCTGTACAGCACGGCCTTCGTCGGGGCCGAGCGTAAGGGCTTCGAGAAGCAGGTAACCGAGGCTCGTGCCAACACCGACACGCTCATGGCGTCAGTGCTCGAGCAGCAAAAGGGCCTTACCGGCACCTCGTCTGCCTTCCGGTCAGCATCCACGCTGGCTGCTGATGCCGCCGACAAGCTCAAGTACATCCGATCCGCCGTGGACCAGGGGTATCGCTGGGCCCAGGTCGCCGATGCGTTCGACGCGCTTCAGCTCACCTTCCTCGAGGTGAACGACTCGATCTCGGCCAACCTTTCGGATCCTCAGGTGGCGCAAGATCTGAGAACGGCAGCAGCCCTGGCGTCGTTCAAGTCCACCATCGCCTTTCAGGGTTCTCTTCTGGTTGGGGCGGCCGAGGCGGGGGCCACGGTCGAGGAGTTCACGCCTCAGATCACAACCGCCATGGAGAACGAGAACGCGGCCCAGGCGCTGCTGCTGACGGTGGCGGACACCACGCGCAAGGGCGAGGTGCGAGACGCTCTCACCACCGACGCTCGCAACAAGTTCGAGAACCTCCGTAACGCCGCCTTTCGCGCCTTTGAAGACAACCCTGACGAGAAGTTCACCGCTGAGTCATCAGATGTGATCTCGGCGACCAACGTTCAGCTCGAGCGGCTCCACAAGGTGGAACTCGATCTCTACCAAGACGTGATCGCCCGAGCCAAGGGCTCACGCGGTGACGCCGAGGGTGCTGCCAACCAGTTCATCCTCGCCGGTCTGGTGGCGCTGCTGGTGGCGATGCTGGCCGCGGTGCTGTTGGCTCGTCGTATCACCCGGCCGCTGGAGCACCTCACCGAGGTGGCTGACCACCTCTCCACCCAGCAGATGCCCCGGCTGGTGGAGTGGCTGCGAAACCCCACCGACGACGAGGTGGCCTTCGAGATGGGCGCCATGAGCGCCATCTCCATCGACTCGACCGACGAGATCGGTCGCCTTGCCAATGCCTTCAACGATGTTCAGCGAGTGGCAGGTGAGGTGGCGGCTGAGCAGGCTGCGCTGCTGCGCAAGGGCATCGGTGAGATGTTCGTGAACCTGGCTCGTCGGAACCAGGCCCTCCTGGACCGTCAGATCGACTTCATCGACGAGCTGGAACGAAGCGAGGAAGATCCCGACCAGCTCGAGAACCTCTACCGCCTCGATCACCTCGCCACCCGTATGCGCCGCAACGCCGAGTCGCTACTGGTTCTGGCGGGAGCCGAACCTCCTCGTCGTCGTGGACGGCCGGCTCCTCTGGCCAACGTGGTGCGAGCCGCTCTGGCCGAGGTCGAGGACTTCGGCCGCATCGACCTCCTGAGCTTCGACGAGATCCTGGTGGCCTCCAATGTCGCCGC
Organism: Actinomycetota bacterium; assembly: GCA_963169755.1. Classification (GTDB taxonomy): domain Bacteria; phylum Actinomycetota; class Acidimicrobiia; order Acidimicrobiales; family Iamiaceae; genus Aquihabitans. Next base: position 4,271 of record CAUJFC010000227.1, read on the forward strand.
CGACTTGGCTCACCTGCTGTCGGAGTTGATGGAGAACGCCACCAACTTCTCTCCCCCCGAGACCAGGGTCGAGGTGGTCGGACACCGCACCAAGTCCGACGGCTACGTGATCTCGGTGACTGACCATGGCATTGGCATGTCCGAGGATCAGATTCGGGAGGCCAACGAGTCCCTGGCCAAGCCGCCGCTGGTGGGCCTGGCCCTGTCCCGGTCGCTGGGCTTCATCGTGGTGGGCCGGCTTGCCGGTCGTCACGGAATCAACGTCAGGATGATGAGTTCCCCGTCCGGGGGAGTCACGGCAGTGGTGACAGTGCCTCCGTCACTGGTCACCGACACCCCCGGAGGGGTGCCCGATGCGCCGGCACCCGCCGCTGCCCGACCCGCCGCCAAGCCAGAGGCCGCCTCGACCCCCCGTCCCAGTTTTGATGAGGCAACGGCCGGTGCTGGACCGCTCAGTTTCGGCCCCGGCCCATCAACCGACCAGGGCCCGGCTCCTACCCCTCCACCGGCTCCAGCTCCAGCTCCGGCTGCCCCAGCCCCTGCTCCGGATCCTGCGCCTGCACCTGCACCTGCTCCTGCTCCGGCTCCAACCGGACCGGTGGCTCGACCGTCATCGGTGCTTCCCGATGTTGATCCGGCCACCGGACTTCCGAATCGGCGGGCCAAGGCAGCCGGGGGTGAAGGGCTGCCGGCCCGGCGGGGCGGGTCCGATCCGACCGATGCATCCGTCTCTGCTGCCGAGGCACCGGCCGCCAAGGCTGACTCCGATGCCGCCCCGGCCGCTCCCGAAGGGGCCGGGCCGATCGAGGGAACACTTCCGCCCAGGGCTCGGCCCACTCGGAGGTCCGAGGCCCCGCCAGCCGATGCAGCTGCAACCTCGGACTCGAAGCCGTTCTTCCTCGACGAGAACCAGCCACCGAGGTTGTTCGGCCGTACTGCAACGCCGGAGTCAGCCCCGACGTCAGTACCAGAGACACCGGCACCTGAGATTCCAGCACCTGAGACACCGGCTCCCGAGCCCGAGGCGGCACCAACTTCCCCGGAGCCCGAGGTTGAACCGGCCCCCGCTCCGGCGGCAGCTGCCCCGGCGGTGACAGAGGGGGCCGCGTCGCCCGATACGGCAGCGCCAGTCACGGGCGCAGGCCTGAAGAAGCGCACCCCACGTCAGGCTGGTGCATCCAGGGCCATCCCCGGTGCCGATGGCGAGCGGGGCGTCAATGCCAGCCGTCGTTCGCCCGAAGAGGTTCGCAATCTGCTGTCAGGCTTCCGGGCCGGGCAGCAGCGAGGACGATCCGAGGCCCCGGTTTCCACCGGTGCTCCCGACGAGAAGGAACCCAATGAGTGATCTGAGCGCCGCAGCGCGCAACGTCAACTGGCTGGTCGAGAACTTCGTGGACCGGGTACCTGGAGTCAGAGAGACGGTGGTGGTCTCCGCTGACGGGTTGCCGATGGCCGTCTCACGAGGGCTGGACCGGGACGCTGCCGACCGATTCGCCGCGGTCGCTTCGGGCTTCATCGGCTTGGCCTACGGTACGGCCACGCGATTCAACGGGGGCGCGGTGAACCAGATCATCATCGAGATGGAGAACGCCTTTCTGTTCGTCACCGGTATCAGCGACGGCTCTTGCTTGGCAGTGGTAGCGGACGGGGCATGCGATGTCGGCCTCGTGGGCTACGAGATGGCAGTTCTGGTGGAGCGGGCCGGAGCGGTGCTGACGCCAGAGCTTCGCGCCGAACTCCAGGGGGCGCTCCCCCGATGAGTTCGTTTGGCGACGCTGGGGGCCTGCGGGTCCGGCCGTACGCCATAACTGGCGGGAGAACCCGCGCCCGTACCGAAGTCGATATCGAGGCCATCGTGTATCGCACCCCGAAAGGGGAGCAGTCGGGTTCGAATCTCCCTCTGGAGCGTGGCCAGATTGTTGGCCTGCTCAGCTCACCCCAGTCGACAGCGGAAATCTCTGCTCGACTTCATCTCCAACTCGGGGTGACCCGGGTGGTACTTGGCGACCTCATTGATGAGGGATACGTCGCCGTCAACTCCCGTTCGGCCTCCGGCCGACCCGATCTCCGACTCCTCGAAAGGGTCCTCGATGGTCTCCAAGCCCTCTGACATGGCCGCCGGCGAAACCGAGGCCCCGATGGGTCCGGCCCCGATGCCGGTCAAGATCGTGGTCGCCGGTGGATTCGCCGTGGGCAAAACCACATTTGTCGGTTCCATCTCGGAGATCGAACCGCTGACCACCGAGGCCGCCCTGACGCGGGTGAGCGAGGGCGTGGATGACACCTCCAAGGTGTCAACCAAGACCTCGACCACCGTCGCCATGGACTTCGGCCGGATCACGCTGGGATCAGATCTGATCCTCTACCTGTTCGGCACTCCGGGTCAGGACCGGTTCTGGTTCATGTGGGATGACCTCGTACGAGGAGCCATCGGTGCCGTGGTACTGATCGATACCCGCCGGCTCGAGGACTGCTTCCCGGCCGTCGACTACTTCGAAGAGCATCGGATCCCGTTCGTGGTGGGCATGAACTGCTTCGACGGGGTGGTGAGCCACTCGCCCGATGATGTTCGTGAGGCCCTCGCGGTTTCGCCCGACACTCCGGTGATCCTGGTTGATGCCCGTGAACGGGAGTCCACCAAGGCCACCTTGTTGGAGTTGGTGCAGCACGCCTTGGTCAGGGCCACCTCCTGACCTGTAGAACTGTCCGGCTTACCTGGCGAGCTGACCGGCGGCCACCGTCGTCTCGGTCTTGTTGGCCCCGGCGGCCAACCGGCGGTCACCGCTCGAGTGGGGTGTAGCTGACTTCTCAGATGTCGTCAGGGTCGCTGCGATCGTCGCGCGATTCGTTGGGGCCGAGGCGGTACTCCCGGAACCGCGGCAGCCCCAACCTCACCCGAGGCGCATCGTCGGCGTCAACCGATGGCGGGTCATCAGGTGGCGGTACCGGATCGTCGCGGTGCGCGGGTGCCGATTCGGGATGTGGACTCGATGCGTCCCCGGGGGTGGCCTCCGGCTCGCTGAACACCATCGGTGGTTCGTTGGAGCGGGGAGGATGGGTCCAGCCGTAGGGGCGGGCGGTGGGACCAGGCGCCGGGCTCGACGATGGCCGCCCGGGCACGGTGGGGTCCAAGGAGCCGAAGAGGTCGAGGCTCGGCGCCTGGGTGCGTCCGGTCAGGTTGGTGAGGTCGATGGCAGGTGGAAGTGGGGTGGGATCCACTTCGAAAAGGAACGGGTCGTCAGCCCGGCGAACCATGAGGGTTTCCAGGTCTTCGGCCGACAAGGGACGAGACAACGCGTACCCCTGAGCCATCTGACAGCCGAGTCGCCGTAGCCACATGAGTTGCTCTGGGCGTTCAACCCCCTCAGCCACCGTGGTCATACCCAGGGCGTCAGCCAATCCAATGACGTGCTGGACAATGGCGCGGTCCTCGATGCTGGAATCGATCCCGTCGATGAAGCTCTTGTCGATCTTGAGCATGTCGAGGCTGAACCGGCGAACGTAGGACAACGATGAGTAGCCGGTTCCGAAGTCGTCGAGGGCCAGCTTCACCCCCAGTGCCTTGGCTTGGCGCAGAACCGTCCAGGCAGAGCCGACATCGTGCATGAGAGCACCCTCAGTGATCTCCAGGTGGATCTGGTGCTCGGCCACTCCGCTGGACCGAAGGGCATCGGCCACGAGGCTGGCGAAATCATCGGCTGCCAATTGGCGAGCCGACACGTTGATCGTCACGGTGGGAGGGACCTCGCCACCGAGGAGATCGCGTAGCCGAGCGGCCTGCTGACACGCTTCTCGCAGCACCCACGTTCCCACCGGAACGATCAGACCGGTCTCCTCCAGAATGGGGATGAACTCGTCAGGCTTCATCACCCGCCCGTCTGGCTCTATCCAGCGGAGAAGAGCTTCGGCCCCGACCACTCGTCCGCTTGTCAGGTTCACAACCGGTTGGTAGTTGAGGCGGAATGCACCGGTGCGCATCGCCTCATCCACCATCGCCTCGGCGTTGGTGGGGCTCAACGCGCTCGACATCGCCGGTTCGTAGACGGTAACGGTGCCGGGACCCTGACGGTGGGCCCGATGGCGAGCCACATCGGCCTGGCGCAGGATCTCATCGGCGGCAGCCCGAGGATCCTCTGACCAGACTGCCCCGGCGCTGGCGGCCAGCCGCAGAGTCTGTCCGCCGATCGAGTAGGGCTGTTCGACCAGCCGGATCAGGCGTCCGGCGTGGGTGGCCAGTGCCGCCGAGTCAGCCAACCCCTGACACACCAGTACGAACTCGTCGCCACCGAAGCGGGCGATCCGGTCTCCGGTATCGAGCACCGATCGGATCCGATCAGCAACTGCCCGGATGAGTTTGTCGCCCACCTCTCGACCGAACATGTCGTTCACCTGGCGGAGCCGGTGCAGATCGATGAGGACCAGGGCGGTGGCCCGCTGTTGGCGGCCTCGGCCTCGGGCTTCGGAGTCGAGCCACTCGCTCAGCCGTGATCGGGTCGGCAGGTCGGTGATGGCATCGTGGCCGACCAGCCGTCGAAGTTCATCATGGGCTGACTGCTCTGCCCGGCGGGCTCGGCGGGCAGACACGGCCATGGCGGCCGCGACTGGTACGGCCACAACCGACAGACCGGCAAGGCCCGTCTGGGTGCTGATGGCAGCAGTCAGGTCGGCGAACATGGGAAGTAGAGGTCCTTGCCACCCCGGACGAAGGCCGGAGGGACCTGGTTCCATCGGCTGACCCAGGTGGAAAGTGAGTACCCGCTCGCCAGCGGGGGCGTCACTGGGGATCAGGTCAGGTCGGCTGGCCGATGGCTTCCCGGCTCAGGATCTCCATGATCTGGAGCGAGGTTGCGGCCCAGGTGAACCGGGCGGCGTGCTCCAGTGCGCCGGTCTCCAGGCGGGTTCGCAGGGTGTGGTCGGTGCAGACCCGCACAATGTGGTCGACAATTTCGTCGTCGTTGTCGGCCAGGAGTCCACTTTCTCCCTCGGCGACGGCGTCGACG
>CAUJFC010000228.1 GCA_963169755.1 Actinomycetota bacterium
CAGGACGTAGACGTCGAGCGCCCCCAGTTCGCTGCACAGTTCGGCCAGAGCGTGAGTGTCCTGTTCGACCCGGTCGTCCTTGTGGTTCTCGAGTACCACCACCAGGTAGGCCATGGCGGCCTCCTTGATGTCGTCGGGGACGCCCAGGTCCAGCCCGGCACTGGCGGTGATGGCCCCCATGGTGATGAAGTCGATGTACTCGAGGATGGTTGGGTTGAGGCCCGAGCCCACGATGGGCGGAATGGCGCCGGCCACGTGGGCCAGGTCGGGGAACGGAACCAGCACAGTGGCTCCGTGGGCCAGGCGGGGGTGGAGGCGCAAGATCACCTCGGTGGCCACTGCCAGGGTGCCCTCTGAGCCGATGATCAGCTGAGTCAGGTCGTAGCCCGAGGTGGCCTTGACGAACTTGCCGCCGGTGCGGATCACCTCACCGGTGCCGAGCACGGCGGTGAGGCCCAGCACCTGGGATCGGGTGACGCCGTAACGCACGGCCCGCATGCCACCGGCGTTGGTGGCCACGTTGCCACCCAGGCTGGCCGAGTTCTCGCCCGGCTGCACCGGGTAGATCAGGCCGTGGGGTCGCAGCGCCTCGTCGAGCTCGGCCAGGGTCAGGCCGGGTTGGACCACTGCCACATGGTTTGCCAGGTCGATCTCGACGATGGACCGCATCCGGTCGAAGGAGATGAGGATGCCGTCGGGGTGGGGGATGCAGGCCCCTGACATGCCGGTTCCCGCGCCCCGGGCGGTCACCGGGACCCCGTTGTCGGCCGCCCAGGCCACCACGGCGGCCACCTGGTCGGTGTCGGCGGGGCGGACCACAGCGGCCGGCCGGATGCCGGCCATGCCCAGGACCTCGTCGTGGGTCAGGTCTTCGCTGATGGCCTCGCCGGTGATCACCTGGCTGGAGCCCACCACCGCCTCCAGGGCGGTACGTAGAGCGTCTGGATCCACGGTCATGTCTGCTCTCCCCAGTGGCTGCCCCGCGTCGGGGGTGCGCCCCGACGGCGCGGCGGCCAAGCATGCCACGCCCCGCCGACCTCGGGTCCCTAGCTGGGCGTAACCAACCTCGTGGGTCGGTCCCGGCCTCGCAGGGTGGTCTCTCCGTCGAGCCGCCAGTGGTCCCGCTCGCCGATGGAGGCGGCGGCCAGGGCGTCGGCCGAGGCCAGCACCATCGGGGTGTAGCTCTTGGCCAACTCGGTGAGGCGAGCGGCCTCGTTGACCGGGTCACCGATCACGGTGAACTCGAAGCGGCGTTCGTCGCCCACGTTGCCCGCCACCACCGGCCCGTAGGCCACACCCACCCCGGCCTCCAGTTCGGGGACCTCGGCAGGCAGGCGGCGAGCCACCGCCCGGGCGGTGGACAACGCTCGACCGGCAGGGTCGGCGGTGGCCCCGGGCACACCGAACACCGCCAGGGTGGCGTCGCCCTGGAACTTGTTGATCCAGCCACCGTGGGCGTGGACCTCGTCGACAACCACCGCGAAGAACCGGTTGAGCAGTGCCACCACCTCGTTGGCCGGGCGGCTGGCCGCCAGAGCGGTCGAGCCCACCACGTCCACGAACAGCACTGCTGCCCGAGTCAGCTCGCCTCCCAGGGCGGTACCTCGCTCCAGAGACTCCGAGGCCACCTCCTCGCCAACCTGTCGGGCGTAGAGGTCGCGGAGCCGTTCACGTTCCTCCAGGCCGGCCGCCATGGAGTTGAAGCCGGCCTGGAGCAGCCCCAGCTCGCTGCCGTCGAACACCTCGGTGCGGGCCCGCAGGTCACCGGTGCCCACCGCGGCAATGGCCCGGCGCAGGTCGCGCAGGGGTGCCGCCATGGCCCGGGCCCCCAACACCACCACCCACAGGCCCACCACCAGCCCCATTCCGCCGATCACGGTCATGGTCACCGCCATCTGGGTGGTGGTGGCTCGGGGACGGATCAGCCCGAAGATGCCGGTTATGAGGATGCCCAGCAGTGGAACCCCCGAACCGAGCGCCCAGGCGATGACCGAACGGGAGACCACGCCGGGAAGCCGGGGTCGTTCGACCGAGGCGGATCTCAGAGCCAGAGTGGCCACCGGCCGCATGGCCCGTTCGGTGAGCAGATAGACGAAAGCTGACGTGGTGAGCCCGCCCAGGACGATGGTGAAGGCCACCCGGGCCAACATCTCGGGGTCGAGGATGGCGTTGAGGGTGGTGAAGGCCACCGCGCCGGCGGACCAGGCGGTCACGTGAACGGTGAACATCTGGAAGGGGGCGTGGAGTACGGCGGTCACCTCGCGCTCGGTCGGGATTCGTCCCTCCTGGGCCCAGCGCCGTCCACCCCGCTGCCACGCCTCGCCCCATGCGAGGGCGATGGGGATCACCACCAGCGTGAAAGCCACCGCCACGATGATGTTGAGGGCGACGATGCGGCCCAGGTTGTCAACGGGAGGACCGGGCACCACCCAGACCACACACGCCACCACCACCGCCACTCCGGTCAGGTTGGCCAAGGGGAGGGCCAGGCCCAACTGGATCCTCACCCGGCGGATCAGCCGGCGGCCCCGATGGGCGTCAGCGGCGGTGTCGTCCTGGCCGGCGGCGTCGGTCTCCACGGCGTCGATGCGCTGACGCTAGTGCGAGCTTGGCCGTGGTCACTGCGTCGTGGGTGTGGGCTCGGTCGGTAGGCTCCGCCGACCGGCCGACTCCGCGACCGGTGGGTTGCAGGGGAGGTCACAAGATGACTGGTTCGAGTTCTGATTCACCCACCATGGCCTACCGCCGGCTGGGCCGATCGGGCCTTCAGGTCAGCGTGTTGTCGTTCGGATCGTGGGTCACCTTCGGCACTCAGGTGGACACCGGTCTGGCCCGGGAATGCCTGAGCGTGGCCCGTGACGCCGGGGTCAACTTCTTCGACAACGCCGAGGCCTACGCCGGGGGCGAGTCCGAGCGGATCATGGGCCGGGCCATTGCCGAGCTCGGCTGGGAACGGTGGTCATATGTGATCTCCACCAAGGTGTTCTGGGGGATCCACGGGAACGTGGTGAACATGGCCAACACCCTCAACCGCAAGTACCTGATGCACGCCATCGACGGGTCGCTGGAGCGGCTGGGGCTCGACTTCGTGGACGTTCTCTACTGCCACCGTCCCGATCCGGCCACACCCATCGAGGAAACGGTGTGGGCCATGAGCGACATCATCTCGACCGGTAAGGCCCACTACTGGGGGACCTCGGAGTGGTCGGCCGATGAGATCCGGGCCGCCTGGGAGATCGCCGAGCGCCACCATCTGCACAAGCCGGTGGTGGAACAGCCTCAGTACAACCTGCTGGAGCGGCGTCGGGTGGAGCGGGAGTACGCCCGGCTCTACGACGACATCGGCCTGGGGCTGACCACCTGGAGCCCGCTGGCTTCGGGACTGTTGACCGGCAAGTACATCGACGGGGTGCCCGAAGGGAGTCGGGCCTCACTGCCCGGCTACGAGTGGCTGCGCGACATCCTGGTGGACCCGGCCAACAACGCCAAGGCCCGGAAGCTGGTGGACCTGGCGGCCCGCTTGGAGGTCACGCCTTCCCAGTTGGCCATTGCCTGGTGCGCCTCCAATCCCCGGGTGTCATCGGTGATAACCGGGGCCAGCAGCCCAGATCAGGTGGCCGAGAACATGGGAGCACTAGTCGCTCTGGCCCGCCTGTCCCCCGAAGTGAAGGCCGAGCTGGAAACAGGTGTCCGTCACTGATCGCTCCCCGGTCGCGGCCCTGTGGGAAAATGTGAAACATGACACCCAGGCAGGCGGACCCCCAGGTTCGTGACGCCCTGGTTGAAACGGCGGCCCGCCTGCTGGCCGAAGGTGGCGACGAGTACCTGACGCTGCGCCGGCTGACCGAACAAGTGGGTACCTCGACCATGGCGGTCTACACCCACTTCGGGTCGATGGAGGAGCTGCGTTCAGAGGTGGCCGGCGAGGCGTTCGCCCGGCTTCGCCAGCGACTGAGGGCCGTGCAGCCCTCCAGTGACCCGGTGGCCGATCTGGGTCGACTGGGAGCGGCCTATCTGGCCAACGCCATGGATGACCCCAACCTGTACCAGGCTATCTTCGGGCGGACCACCAACCTCGAGACGGTGTCAGCCGGTTACGACACCTTCATGGTTCTGGTCGACGGCGTGAATCGCGGCATCCAGGCCCGACGATTCAGCCCAGCCGATCCAGCGGTCCTGGCCACTCAGTTGTGGGCCGCCATCCACGGCGCCATCGTCTTGGCCCATGCCGGGCTGTTCGGCCCCGACGAACTGGTGGCGGTGGTGGCCGGATCGGCCCGCAACCTGTTCGTGGGCTTCGGTGATTCACCCGAGGCGGTCGAGGCCTCATTCACCACCGTCGTGTGGCATGGGTCTCCCTGAGTGTCAGACAGGTTGCTCAGGGTGTAAGTAGAGCGGATGCACGACGACGACGGTCTCATCTGGGCGGCGGTGGCCGCGGCGCTCACCATCGGTGCCACCACCCTGGTGCAACGGGCGCTGGCTCGAGGCTGGGCCTCGCGGCGGGGTCGGGTTCCCAACGCCTGGAACTCGTCACAGAGCCCCCTGGTCGAGGCGGCCCTCTACGCGGCGGCGTCAGGGGCGGCGGTGGGCGTGGCCCGGGTGGTGGCCGAGCGGTCGGTACGCACCATCGGTAGCCGTCGCCCCGGGCATGGGCGACGCTCCTGACTCCTACCGAGATCGGGCCAGGACCGACTCGGTGGTGGGTACCCGCCAACCCACATAGGCCGCTCCCACCACACCCAGTACAACCAGCAGTGCCAGTAGGACCGGCCGGTCGTTCACCAGCACCGCGCTGGCCACCACCGCGGTGGCCATGGTGCCCAGGGCGAACACCTTGGCGCGGCGCTTCATGCCCAGCCCGGCCCGGTAGTCGGCCACCATCGGACCCACCTTGGGCAGGTCGAGTACCCACTGCTCGAAGCGGGGACTGGACCGGCTGAAACACCAGGCCGCCATGATGAAGAAGACGGTGCTGGGCAGTACCGGTACCACCACGCCCACGCCACCGACACCCACTGCGCCGAACCCCGCCACCATCCAGCCGGCGCGTGACGCCCGCAGAGCAGCCGACGCCATCGGGTCAGGCCAGTCGACTGGCGATGTGGACGATGTCCTGCACGAGCAGGACGAACAGCAGGACGATGATGCTGCCGGCGATGGCCGAGAAGTGCCAGCGCCAGCGATGGTCGGCCACGAAGAATCGCCGCACCGTGAACACGTCGCACACGATGGCTACCGTCCCGATCAGCAAGCCCACCCAGGGTCCGACTCCGGTGGCGAAGCCGATGGCGGGTGCCACAAAGGGGAAGACCACATATGTGAGGGTGCAGCGGGTGGCCGAGATGAGCATCGACTTCTGGAAGGTCGACTGGGCACGGGCAGCCGACACGGTCGGTGCCTGGTCGGCGATTCTCAGCAGCCGGCGTGCCATCAGATCGGCCTTGGACCGTTCGCCGGGGGTGCCGGCCGTGGCGGTGATGGGGCACGAGGTGGCACCCAGAGCCTGATGGGGGAACGGACACGCGCCGACCGGGGCAACTGGTTCGGCCGCGAGGTCGGTGACCGAGGCGGACTCCATGGCGTCTCAGGTTACGGGGCGGTCACCGACAATGGAAAGCGGCCTTTGTCATAGGGTTCGGCTGTGCTTCCCCGCCCCGTGGCCCTAGCCGTGCACCGATTCACCAACGAGGTGATACAGCGCAGTTGGGCCCGACTGCGCGTGGCAGGGGCCATTGCCCCCGGAACCCGGGCGGCGGAGCGCTTCGGGTCGTTCGGGGAGGGGAGCGTGATCGGCTTTCCCACCGCCACCATCTACGGCGAGCGACACATCCACATCGGCACCGAGACCCTGGTGAACACCTGGGTGACCCTGGCGGCCGGCTACTCGCCCACCCAGGACACCGTGCCCAGCCGGGCGCTGGTGATCGGAGACCGGTGCGTGATCGGGATGCGGTCGGGGATCGTGGCCCACGAGTCGATCGTGATCGGTGATGACGTCTGGTTCGGCCAGGACATCTACGTGACCGACGCCAACCACGGCTACCAGGACCCCGCCACCCCTCCGGGACTGCAACTGGGAGCCCACGAGCCGGTGGTCATCGGCGACGGGGTGTGGATCGGTCACGGTTCGGTGGTGCTGGCCGGATCACGCATCGGGCGCAACGTGGTGGTGGCCGCCGGTTCGGTGGTGCGGGGCGAGATTCCCGACCGGGCGGTGGTGGGCGGCGTTCCGGCCCGGGTCATTCGTCTCCACGAGCCCGGGGTCGGGTGGGTGCGGCCCGACGGCAAGGGCGAGGTGATCCCCGAGCGGCCCACCGTCCACCCCGAGGATCTGGCCCGCCTCGCCACCCTCGACGACGAGCAGCTGGCCGCCCTCTGACGGGCGAGGCTCAGACCAGGGTGTCCTCGGGGGTCCTGGTCGGCTGATCGATCGGATCGGTGACCGGCTCGTCGTCGTGGTGGGAACCTTCGACGTTGATGGTGGGCAGGATCCGGTCCAGCCAGCGCGGCATCCACCAGTTGCGGTCACCGAGCAGTTCCATGGTGGCGGGCACCAGCAGGATGCGGATGACGGTGGCATCGAGCAGCACCGCCATGGCCAGTCCGAAGCCCATGAGCTTGACGATCCGGTCCTCTTCCAGCAGGAAGCTGCCGAACACCACGATCATGATGGCGGCGGCCGCCGTGATGACTCGGGCGGTGCTGGCCAGTCCATCGGCCACCGAGTTGTGGCTGTCACCGGTACGCAGCCACTCCTCTCGGATGCGCGACAGCAGGAACACCTCGTAGTCCATGGACAGGCCGAACACGATGGCGAACAGCATCATGGGCAGCAGAGGCTCGATCGGGGCGGGATTGATCCCGAAGACCGTTGATCCCCAGCCCCATTGAAAGATGGCCACGATCAACCCGTAGGCGGCTCCGATGGACAGCAGGTTCATCACCACTGCCTTGAGCGGTACCAGTAGCGACCGGAACACCACCATCAACAACACGAACGACAGGATCAGCACCGAGCCGTAGAACACCATCATGCGGCCGGCCAGATAGGTCGAGAAGTCGATCTCCACGCCCACCGCACCGGTCACCAGAACGTCCAAACCGGTCTCGGCGGTGGCCGCTGGTAGCACGGTGTCGCGCAGGTGTCCCACCAGGTCGGCCGTCGCCTTGTCCTGGGGAGCGGTATCGGGGATGACCGTCCACAGCACCGCCTTGGACTGCGCGGGGTCGTCGAAGCTCGAGGGAATGGGCGGCGACACCGAGGCGACCCCCTCGGTGGCGGCGATGGCGTCGCCGACGGCCAGCACCGGCGCCGCGGTGGACAGGTCGACACTGTCGGGAACGGCGGTGACCAGCAGCAGTTTGCCGTTGTAGCCCGGGCCGAAACCTTCGGTGAGCAGGTCGTAGGCCTGGCGGGCGGTGGATTGCTCGGGGGCGTTGCTGTCGTCGGAGAACCCCAGCCTCATGCTCAGCACCGGTACTGCCATCGCCAACAGCAGCGAGGCGGCCACGATGGTGAGTGGCCAGGGGCGGGCCTGTACGAACCGGCTCCACCGGTAGGCCAGGGTCTCGCGTAGGGGCTTCTCGGGGCGACGGGGAACCTCTCGGCGCAGGGGAGCTACCGCGAAGCCCGCCAACAGCACCAGGGCCGCCAGCGGCAGGCCCACCATCAACACGTCGATCTTCAGCCCCATCCCCAGAAGGGCGACGGCCACCAGTCCGGCGGCCAGCAGACCCCGCCAGCGGGTCACCTCGACCCGGGGTCCGGCGTAGCCCAGCAGGGCGGGCAGCAGAGTGAGAGAACCGACCATCGTGACCAGCACCACCGTCACCGCCCCCAGCGCCAGGCCGGTGACGAAGGTGATGCCCAGCAGCACCATTCCCAGCAGTGAGATCACCACGGTGAGCCCGGCGAAAGCCACGGCGCGTCCCGAGGTGTCCAGGGCGATGGCCACCGACTCTTCGACGGTGTGGCCCGCCGCCAGCTGTTCACGGAAACGGGTCACTATGAACAGCGCGTAGTCGATCCCGACTCCGAGCCCGATCATCACCCCGATGATCGAGGCGACTTCGGGCATCGAGGTGAGATTCGACAGCAAGGTCAGCAACATCGACCCCACGCCGATACCGGCCAGGGCGGTACCGATCGGTAGACCCATGGCCAGTACCGATCCGAAAGCCACGATGAGGATCACAACGGCGAAGGCCAGACCGATCATCTCGGCATCGGGGGTCTCCATGTGCTGGAACAGGTCACCGCCGTACTCGATCCTCAACCCGTCGACCTCAGGCTGAGCGGCCTGCCACTTGGCTCCCCGTCGGACCGCTGCCGCCTGGTCTACTTCGCCGGGTAGCGAGACGGTGGCGAAGGCCACGGTGCCGTCAGGTGAGATCTGCGACCCGGCGTTGGCGAACTTCTCTTGAAGAGCGGCTGGATCATCGGTTCCGGCTGCCAGCCAAGCGATCATCGCCGGGGACGGCGCGAGGGTTTGGTCGAAGGGGCCGGTCACCGACACGTCGCCCGGGGCGGCGATCTCGGTGAGGTAGTCGTTGATGGCGGCCTCGATGGTGGGGTCGGTGACCCCCCGAGGAGCCTGAAAGACGATGGTGCCCTGGAAGCCGGTGCCCAGTCCTCCCATCTCGGCCCGGAGGATCTCGATGCCGGCCCGGCTCTCCACGTTGGGCAACCCGAACTCGCTGGAGAAGCCGGAGCCGACCGATCCCGACCAGGCTCCGAGGAGGATCAGGGCTGCCGCCCAGGCCAGGACCACGGTGCCGCGACGCCGGGCACACCAACTACCGAGACGACTGAACACGGTTCCTCCACGGCTCGTCAGGGTGCTGATGGCCGGAGGAGCGAGCGTTACACACCCCCGGCGCACCACTCCACCCCCGCCTCGGTGTGATCGGTCACACCGAGACCTAGGAGCGGTGGGCCAGCAGGTCGGTGATGTGGCGGCCGGCCAGCAGGCCCCGACCCTCGTAGGTGGTGACCGGACGGTCGGGTCGGCGGGACTGCCAGCGGGGCGGGTCGGTGGGGTTCCAGCGTGCGGGGTCCAGCTGGTCTGGGTCCAGCTGGTCGGGTTCGGTTGTGGCCGTCAGGTCGAGGGAGCGGTCCAAGTCGATGGTGAGGCGGGGTTCCCGGCACAGGGCGGCTCGCATCTGGAGGGCGTAGTCGTCCCAGTCGGTGGCCAGGTGCAGCCAGCCGCCCACCGGCAACAGGTCGGCCACCGCCGCCACGAAGCTCTGATCGACCAGGCGGCGCTGGAGGTGACGACGCTTGGGCCACGGGTCGGGGAACAGGACCCTCACGGCGTGAATCACCGGTGGCCGGTTGTCGTTGGCCAGGTTGGCCAGGTCTGCCACCAGTTCGGTCACGTCGGCCTCCAGCAGGCGAACGTTGGGCAGGTTGCGTTCCTCCAGATCGGCCAGGAGCCGGGCCATGCTCGGACGGTTCAGCTCGACCGCCACCACATCGTGGGTGGGGTGGGCCTCGGCCCAGGCCACGGTTGCCTCACCGGTGCCTACGCCCACATCGAGCAGGCGGGGTGCGTCCCGCCCGAAGGTCTCGGCCAGTAGTTCGGCTCGCAGCGGGGTGGGAACGCTCCACCGGGGACCAGCCTCGGCCAGGATCCGGCGCTTACCCTCCGACATGCGCCCCCGGCGTCGGGTGGTGCGCACATCTCGGGGTCCGGGGCCGGTCACCGCCCCATTCTGGCGGGCACCGGCCACCGGGGATGCAGGGTCAGCGGGTACCGTCTGCGGGTGCCCTCGTTTCGCCGTCTACCGACCCGGCTGGTGGCCGGCCAGGACGGCTTCACAGTGGCCGAGTTCTTGTTGGTGGCGGTTTTCGTGGTGGGGTTGATCATGGTGGCGGTCACCTCCGCCCAGAACATCGCCGCCGACACCCGCCAGGCCAACTGCCAGACCGAACTGCGCAACCTGAAGATGGCGGTGGCCGATTACAACTCGGACCACGGTCGGTATCCGACCTCGGTGCACCAAGTGGTGGCCGCTGGCCTGGTGTCGGCCGACGACGTCGACAGCTGGACCATCACCTCGGGTGGCGGGCAGATCGCTCCGGTCTACCGGCCGGTACTGGCCAGGTGCTGATGAAGTCGATCGGCTGACCCATCGGTGCGCCGGCGGGTCACAGCGGCCAGCGTCACCGCCACCGCCGCGGCCACCACGTTGCCCACCAACCAGGCAGTACGGGCCCCCTCGATACCGTCTCTGGGTACCAGCACCAGGGCCGGTCCAACGATGGCCACCGTCAAGGTGACCGTGATGGCCACCGTCGAGACGTTTCGGTGCAGTATCCGGGCCTCTGACAACAGCAGTGATGTGAGAGCCCACGGGACACCGGCCGCCATCATCGCCGGCAGGATCTCGGCGGCGTCGCGGTAGGCCTCGCCGTAGGCCATCACCACCACCTCTCGACCCAGGAAGGTGACCACACTTCCTGCTGCCATCAGGCCCACCGCCAGGATCAGCGCCAGCCGCATCTGTGAGCCGACCCGGGCTCCGTCCTTGCCGCCCTCGGCCAGCAGGGCCTGACCGATGGCCGAGGGGACGTAGAAGGCGATCGACACGATCCCCCACGCCACATAGAAGCTGGAGTTGGTGGCACTGGGAACGTTGAGCAGCACGATCACCGGTAGGGCGAAGTACGGCGCCTGATAGGCCAGGGTCGAGAGGTAGTTGACCCCCGAGTAGCGCACGGCGGCGGCCACGTTGTGAGGACGTGGACCCAAGCGGTGACGTCCACCGGTGATCCGCCCTATGGCGGCCACGCCGATGATGCCCGACAGGGCCACCGGGCCCCCGAGGTAGACGAACAGCAGCAGCGAGCGATGGTCGCTGGACTGACCCAGGTGCACCAGGGCGATCTTGGCCACGCTCACCGCCACGATTCGGGCCAGAACCAGCCCCCAGCGGCGCATGGTCATGGCCCGGACGTCGACGATCAGCGACCAAGCCGAGCCCACCACCACCAGGGCGAACACCACGAACCCCCCTACGGGGTTCCAGTCCCACAACACCCGGGCTGCGGGCGGATGGACCACCGCGAGGTAGGCAGCGCTGGCCACCACCGAAGCAGCGGCGGTGGCCAGGACCCCCCAGGTGAAGACGGTATGGCTGTCGGGGCTGTGGTCCGATGCGTAGCGGGCCAGCGCAACCGGCAGGCCCAGGCCCGCCAGGTACACCACGAACAGCGATGACGTGTACAGCGCAGTGGCGTCGCCGAAGGTGTGCTTGGGGTCTAGTTGGGCGACCAGCAGCGAGAACACCATGCCACCCACACCCTGAGCGGCCGCTCCCAGCACCAGAACGCTCGACCCCGTCAGCAGGTGGCGGTGACCGCCGCCTCGCTCTCTCAGACTGCGCCGAGGCTCGGGGGCGGGGGAGGGGTCAGACACGGCGGCTCCACCTTAGGACCCGGGTGGATAGGTACATCTAATGGTCTCGGCAGGCTCGAGTGCCCACTTGACCCGCCGGTCAAGTCGGGCCGTACCCTGGTGGAGATGACCCCGTCGACCGCCACCGACACCCACCGGTATCGACCAGCCCGGGCCCGTTTGCGAGACGAACCGGGGGGCTCCACCTACCCGGGGGCCCGACGCCCCGACCGGTTCCGCACCGTCGACAGCGACGGTCTCGCCTTGGCGGTGTGGGAGTGGGGTGAACCCGATGCTCCCCCACTGATGTTGGCTCACGGTGGTTTCGATTTCGCTGGTACCTACGACCGCTTCGCCCCGCTCCTGGTCGATGCTGGCTGGCGGGTGGTGAGCTGGGACCAACGCGGTCACGGCGACTCGGAACACGCCGACCTCTACTCATGGGAAGCCGACCGTCGCGACGCCATGGCGGTGCTCGACTCGATCTCCCAGGACCCGATTCCCCTGGTCGGGCATTCCAAGGGTGGGGCGCTGCTGCTGGCGCTGGCCGACGCCGTACCCCACCGGGTCAGCCACCTGGTCAACCTGGACGGCCTGCCATCGAGCCGGTCATGGCCTGACGTCCCCGAGCACAACCGCACCCAGATGCGTCGCAGCGAGCTGGCCGAATGGCTCGACCACCGTCGTGCCGCCGCCACCAAGGTGCGCCGTCCCGGTACCGCCGCCGAGCTGGCCGAACGTCGGGGCCGGATGAACCCCCGTCTCGATCCGGCGTGGCTCGAGTATCTGGTGGGAATCGGTGCCTACGAACAACCCGACGGATGGCGCTGGAAGATCGATGCCTCGATGCGGATGGGTGGCTTCGGCCCTTGGCGCCCCCAGTGGTCCATGGACCTGCTGCCTTCCATGGGAATGCCGGTCCTGTGTGTGCTGGGGTTGGACATCGAGTTGATGGGTTGGGGGACCCTCCCCGAGGACGTCTTGGCCAAGCTTCCTCCCACCGGAACCTTCGTGCCCCTCGAAGGAGTCGGACACTTCGTCCACATCGAGCAGCCCGACCTGGTGGCCGGGCACGTCTTGGAGTTCCTGTCATGACCACCCCGACGGTGACCCTCCGCCACGTCCACACCACTCTGGCCCTCCACCAGCTGTCGCCCGCTCCCGCTGGGGCTGCCGCTCGCCGTCCCCTGCTTCTCCTGCACGGACTGGGTGAGCAGACCCCTGCCCAACCTCTGGAACTGACCGCTACCTGGCCGGGAGAGGTGTGGGGCCTGGACTTCACCGGTCACGGTCAGTCCTCGGTGCCCCGCGGGGGCGGATACACCGCCGAGACGCTGATGGCCGATGTCGACGTGGCCCTTTCGTATCTGATCCCCGCTGGCGACGACCATCGGGTCTGTGTGGTGGGCCGTGGTCTGGGCGGCTACGTGGCCTTGCTGATCTCGGGAGCCCGTCCCGAACTGGTCAGCGGAGTAGTGATCCTCGACGGTCCCGGGTTGGCCGGTGGTGGTCCCGCCCCGCACTCGACCAGTGTCACCCGCACCCGGCTCTCCGCCAGCGACTCTGGGCCGGCGACCTCGACGCCCGATCCCTACGCCCTGCTGGAGCTGTCCCGCGATGTGAGGCCCGGCGACTACGCCGTCACCTATGCCCGTCAGGCAGTGGAGTTCAGCGGGTTGGACCACCCGATCACGGTGGCGGCCCGATCGCGCCCACCGTGGCTGGAGGAAGTGGTCGACACCCCCGGGGTGGTCGAGGGGACTCTGGAGGCGGCCCTGCGCGCCTACTCGTCCTGACCAAGCCGCAGTTACCCAGGTTGCACGATGGCGCGGCCTGGAGACGTGTCGGCCCCTCGTCAGCTCCGCCCACCGGTTGGTCGGGGTCAGCCCGAGCGGGCCACCACGAAGGCCGCTAGGTCCTCCAGCGCCCCGATCACTTCGGGGTCCGCCGGGAGATGGGCAAGGGAGGTCACTGCCGTCTCGGCCAACCGGTCGATCTCGGCCTCGACCGTCGACAGGGCTCCGGTGGCCACCAGTACCTCTTGGAGACGGGCCACGCTCTCAGAGCTCAGATCGGGGTCGCCGACCAGGTCCAGCACCGAGAGCTCGGTGGTATCGGCCTGCTCGTGAGCCACCGCCAACAACAGGGTCGGCTTACCTTCACGGAGATCATCGCCCACCGGCTTGCCGGTTCTTGCGCTGTCGCCGAACACTCCCAGCACGTCGTCGCGTAGCTGGAACGCCTCGCCCAGAGGGTCTCCATAGCGGCTCAGCGGTTCGGCCAACTCGGCTCCACCGGCCAGGGCGGCGCCCAGTTGCAGGGGTCGCTCGATGGTGTACTTGCCGGACTTGTACCGGGCGATCCGGCGAGTTCCGTCGCGGTCGCGGCGGCCCTGGGCGGTGCCGATCAGGTCCAGGTACTGGCCGACGTTCAGCTCCACCCGCAGTTCGTGCCACAGCCGGTCCATAGCGGGCGGTCCGTCGGGCAGGAGCCGATCGGCGTACACCAGAGCCAGGTCACCGGCCAGGATCGCCACCCCTTCACCGAAGCGACGGGACTCACCAGCCCAGCTCTGGTCGCGGTGGCGGTCCACGAACTGGCGGTGCACGGCCGGCGCTCCCCGGCGGGAAGCCGATCCGTCCATCACGTCGTCGTGGATCAGAGCAAACCCCTGGAGCAGTTCGAAGGCCGCCCCGGCCCGCACGATGTCGACGTCGTCAGCGGGTCCACCAGCGGCGCGGAAACCCCAGTGGCAGAAGGCGGGCCGCAGCCGCTTGCCTCCGTTGAGTACCAGGGTCCGAAGGGCGTGCAACGGATCGGCCAGGGATGGATCCAGTTCGGTCCATCGCTGGCGCTCGGCCTCGAACATGTCGGCGATGCAGGCCTCGACTCGGTCGGCGATCACCCCCAGGTCAGCGGGCAGCACGACCGGTCCGCTCGCGGGGGCCGCCAGTGAGTCGGTTCGGGGGGACGGTGGCGGCCCGGCCATGACCGCAAACCCTACGGCCGACCAGGTCCGGATACGCCATTGATGCTCTGGATCGGCGGCGCGGCCTCAGCGCTTGCCTAGGTTGGAGTTCATGAGTCGACATCGGCACCGCAGGCCAGCGGTCGTCATGACACTGGCGGCGGGGTCGATGGCGGTGGCAATGGTGACGGCAGCCTGCGGTGGGGGCACCGAGTTCGAGGATCGCACCGCCCGGGTTGAGATCGACGGTTCCACGGTCACCTTCGATGTGGACTCGTGCGGCCTCGATGCTCAGACGGTGTTCGTGGTGGGCCACACCGGAACAGGTCGGATCCTCCAAGCGGTGATGGGCCTCGAGGACGACGGAACCACCGGTGATGTCGAGTTGACCGGTCTGTCAGTGGATCTCGACGGCCGGACGTGGGAAGCGTTCGGCGCCGAATCTTGGCGGATGCGCAGCGGAACGGGCGCCGCTCCCGGGAAGGTGACCGGGTCCCGTCTGCGGGGCAGTCGGGTTCAGGTGGAGGGCCTGGCCAGCTCCGACGGCGAGCAGGTGCCGTTCAGCCTCGATGCCCGATGTGACCAACTCGAATAGGGCACCGCGCGGGCCGCAATGCCGGGGTCACGGAGCTTCCGGGGGAGCGGCCGGCTCGGGCTGAAATCCTGACACCACCTCCTGCACCCGGGTGCGGGCGGTGGTGATGCGGTTTCGGCAGTGAGTCACCAGTTCGGCCGCCCGGGCCACGTCATCGGCCACCCGGTCCACATCGGGTTCGTCGTGTTCCAACCGGTCCAGGATGGCCTCGAGCTCAGTCAAGGCTTCCAGGTAGGTCAGCTCGTCGGCGGGGGTTGGGGCGGGCGTGGTCATTGCTGCTCCTCAGGCGATGATGCGGGGTCGACGGTGCTGGCAACGGTTCCGTCGGCGAATCGGGTGAACAGGCGGTCTCCCGCGGTCAGTTGAGCAACCGACTTCACCGCCCGGCCGTCTTCGCCGGTGGTGATGGTCCAGCCTCGAGCCAGGGCCAGGGCCGGATCGTGGGCCCGGGCCCGGGCCGCCCGGCCCTGGAGGTCGCGATCGGCGGCCGCCAGAGACCGTTCGGCTGCCCGGTGGATCCGGGTGGTCCGCTCTGTCAGGCGGGTGTCGTGACTGCGCAGGGTCCGCTCTACCGCCCCGCCCACCCGGACGGTACGCAGGTGCAGCCGACGTTCGGCCTCACCCGTGGTGGCCAACGCCGCTCGTCGTACGGCCTCGCCCGCCTGGTCCAGTCGGATCAGAAATTGTCGCACCCGGTCGATTACCGCACCGGCGGCGGCCGTGGGGGTCTTGTGGGAGCTGTGGGCCACTTCGTCGGCGATGCTGCGGTCTATCTCGTGGCCGATACCGCAGAACACCGGGACCGCGCAGCCCGCCACCGCCCGGGCCACCGCCTCGTCGTCGAACACCGCCAGGTCGGTGCTGGCTCCGCCTCCTCTCACCAGCAACACCACATCGACCTCGCGCTGGCGCTGGCTGATGGCCTGGTTCACCTGTCCGAAAGCGGACACGATCTGGGCGACGGCCTCGAGGCCCTGGGTGCGCACGTCCAGCACCCACAGGTCGAAGGCCAGGCCGCTTGCGGACAGTTCGGCGGTCACATCGGCATGGGCGGCCGTTCCGGTACTGGTGATCAAAGCGACCCGCAAGGGAACCGGGGCCAGGGGTCGCGCCTTGTTGGCCTCGATCAGGCCTTGGGCGCTGAGAGTGGCCAGCACCCGGTCGCGGTCGGCCTTCAGGCGACCCAGGGTGAAGGCGGGGTCGATGGCTGACATACGTAGCTGGAGGGACCCCCTCGGCTCGTACCACCGCAGCCTGGCCTGGATACGGATCTCCACCCCGTCGTCCATCCGGATCGACCCGCCCGCTCGCCGGAGCTGGTTGTTCACGCTCACTCGCTCTGGTGCCAGCAGGGTGACGGCGATGATCGAGGTGGGTACGGCACCCATCTCGCACGGTTCAACCAGATCGAAGTAGACGTGACCGTTGTTGGAGCGCTTCAGGTTGCGGATCTGACCGCTCACCCACAGGTCTCCCGGAAACGCTTCGGCCGCCGCTCGGGCGATGCGCTTCGACAGCTCGGCGACGCTGTACGTGTCGTCTCGGCCGGATTCATCTGGACCAGTGTCGTCGGGAAACAGGACCCTGGCGGCGGGGTCGGGTTCGCGGCTGCTCACGGGCGGCAACCTATCCCCGAGGGCTGACAGCCAACCCGGGTCCGGGCGCGACCGGGGGCCGCGCCAGTGGACGCGGCCCCCGGATCGGAACGGTATCGCTGGTCAGGAAGCGAAGTTCTGGGCCACGAAGTCCCAGTTCACCAGGTTGGTGAGGAAGTTCGAGATGTAGTCGGGGCGGGCGTTGCGGAAATCGACGTAGTAGGCGTGCTCCCACACGTCGATGGTCAGCAGCGCCTTCACGCCGTGCTTCAGCGGGAGGTCGGCATTGGCGGTCTTTTGGATCTTCAGGCCACCGTCGTCGACCAGCCAGGCCCAACCCGAGCCGAACTGGGTCTTGGCGGCTTCGGAGAACTCGCTGGCGAAGGCCTCGTAGGAACCGAAGGCCGAGTTGATGGCGTCACCCAGGTCGCCACCGGGGGCGCCGCCGCCGGTGGGGGAAAGGCAGTTCCAGTAGAAGGTGTGGTTCCAGACCTGGGCCGAGTTGTTGAACAGAGGCCCGGCCTCGGCGGCCAGGATGATCTCTTCCAGCGACGAGTCGGCGTGCTCGGTCCCCTCGATCAGCCCGTTGAGGACGTTCACGTAGGTGGCGTGATGCTTGCCGTAGTGGTAGTCGATGGTCTCCTTCGACAGGCCCTTGCTCTCGAGGGCGTCGGGAGCGAACGGCAGCGGTGGCAGCTCGATGGCCATTGATGTTCCTTTCGAACGTGGTTTCAGCGCGTAGAGGACCCTACCGTCGTCGGCGGCCGCTCCGGTCAGGTCAACTAGGTTGCCCGGTCAGCTGTCAGCAACGGCAAGGGGGCCGTGACGTGGGTTGGGGAGCGAATCGCCGGGACGCGTCTTGTCGTCGGCGATGGTTGGCCATGTCGACCATGGTGATGAGCGTCTTGATGGTCGTGGTCGTGATTCCGGCTGACCCGGCGGTCACCTCCCCGCCGGGATCCACCTTCGATTCAGCAGCGCTGGCCGACCCCGACGCCTATCCCGAGCGGGGCTTCTTCGACATCAAGGGGCTCACCTCGTTCTTCTACGGCGGAGACATCGATGCTCTGCTGCCCACCATGGGAATCGGACGCCTCGACACCAACTGGGCGTTGATGGAGCCCAGTGTGGTGCTGCCCCCGTGTCCGACCGGCCACTCCGAGTACGACGGCCGCTGCTTCGAGATCAACACCGAATACGACAACACCATCCGTCGGTTCACCGATGCCGGCCTTCCGGTGATGGCCATCGTGTTCGGCACCCCGGCGTGGGCCCGCACCGGAAAGGTGTGCGATCCGTTCAACTGGTGGCACGACGTCTTCTGCAGCCCCGATGACCCAGCCGACTTCGCCCGCTTCGCCGGGTTTCTGGCCGACCGCTACGACGGCACCAACGGTGTTGGTCGCATCACCGACTTCGTCATTCAAAATGAGGTCAACCTGAACCAGTGGTTCAACATTGGATGCGGCAAGGACATCCCGTGTGACTTCGACACCTGGGTGGCAGAGTACGCCGCGGTCTACAACCAGGCCTACGACGCCATCCGGGCCCACCAGCGTCGGGCCAAGGTCATGATCTCGCTGACCCAGCATTTCGAGACGTCGCTGGACGCCCCTGATGCCACCCATCCGTCGTACTCGGTCAAGACGTTCCTGCCGGCGCTGGTTCCTCTGCTCGGTGACCGCGAATGGTCGATCGCCCATCACCCCTATCCGCGATCGGTTGACCCCCGTATCGATGGGCGTGACCTCCCGTACGCCACCATGGGCAACGTCGGAGTGCTGTCGGGTTGGCTGCGAGCCACCTTCCCCGACGACCCCCACGCCTGGGAGGTGGAGCTGACCGAACAGGGGATGAACAACCCAGGCCTGTTCGACGATCTGCACGTACGGTCGCTGTGTGACGCCTTCCGCGGGGTGCTGGGTACCCCAGGTATCCGCTCGTTCATCTACCACCGGCCAAAAGACGTTGAGGGCGAGTTCGGTCTCTACCTGGGGTTGTACGACGTGAACGGCGCGCCCAAGCCGGCCCTCGAGACCTGGCGCGATGCCAACGACCCCGCCAACCCGTCGTGTGGATTCGAGAACTACCCCGACACCGTGGTTCGTACCGGAATCGATTCGGCCGGTCGTAGGTGGACGTCGTCGCGACCGCTGCCGCGCCAGTACACGATGCAGGCCCGCCAGTGGCGTCTGCTCTACGAGGAAGGCCCCGGCACCCAGATGGCCTTCGAGTGCGGAATCGGGCCCGACCCGGTGGATCCCGACGCCACCTTCCTCTGGCCCGAAGCCGACTGTGACGGGGCCTACCCGATGGGGCCGGTGGGATGGATCGACGTCTCGTCATCGATGGGAACCACCGCGCTGCTCACCTGCGGCTCGGCCGGTGCTCGCACCACCTGGGAGGGTGACTGCCCGGACGGAGAGTCGGGCCGGGTGGTCGGGTGGGCTCGAGCCGAGGACACACCTGCCGAGGCTCTGGCACTGGGCGACCCGCCCGAGCTGCCCACCGGACCGTCAACCACCACCACCACCACTGCACCGGAGGACCCCCAGGGAGATGCCCGTTTCGAGCTGGTGAGCGGAGCGTTCCGAATCGGGGGACTGTCACCCATGGCGTTGCCTGACGGTGACCCTGATGACGAGGGGCTGACCACTCTCGTCGGATCGTGGGACGAAGCCACCGGCGAGCTCGTCGTGACCATTCAGGTACCTATCTTCACGGTCCCGGTGCAGACGGTGATCCTGCCGGATCCGATCCCCACCACCATGATCATCACCCAGGTGGGAGATGCTGTCGGTCACCTCGACCCCGTGACCGGGCAGATGCGGCTCACGGTGACCCTCAACACTCGACTGACCAGCCCTGATCCGCTGTTCGCCCAGTTCCTGGGGGAGAGCTGCAACGTCGGGCCGGCCACCCTCGAGTTGACCACGATCGACGGCTTCGATCTGAACTCTGACAACCCGGTGGCCTTGTTGTCGGCGACTGGTTTCAACTTTCCGGCAGCCAGAGGCTGTGGTCTGCGGGGTGATCTAGACGCCACCTTGAACCCGGCCCTGGGCCTGCCCACCGACGACACCGAGGCAACCATGAACCTGCGGCTGATTCACCGGGCCCCGGTCGATCCCCCGAACTCGTCGACCACCAGCACCACCACGACCACCACGGCCAACGCGCCGACCACGACGACCTCGGCCACCTCGGCCACCTCGGCCACGAACCCGCACAGTTCGCCGTCGCCTTCCCGGCGCACCTCGATCACGGGCGCCACGTTCGCGGCCGCGGCCCGGCTGGCCCAAACGGGTTCGGGGGTGCGGCCGCGGCGAGGCACCTGACACCCGGGCCGACGCCACGCGATGGAATACAAGGCAGACCTATACAAAGT
>CAUJFC010000229.1 GCA_963169755.1 Actinomycetota bacterium
CGGTCTCGAGGTCTGACGTACCTACAGATTCGCGGTTCCCCTGCCGACATGAGCTATGGGCCGATCCTCTGATCTGCCCCACGCGCCGCAAACTTCAGCGACGGATCCTCCCAGTGGACCCGTACTGGCGCCTGAGTTCAACAGATCGGGGACATCGTGTTCGACTCCATGAGGATCCGCAGCAAACTGGCCATGGCACTGGTGGTCCCACTGGTGGCCTTGGCGGTGCTGTCGGTTGTGGCTATCTCGGCAGCCCGCAAGACGGCCGACGATGCGGCAGAGCGGGCCAGCGCCACCCAACGTCAGGTGGATCTGGCGCTGGCGTCCACCGGGCCGTCCAGCGCCATCGCCCAGGTCCAGGCCGAGCGCAATGTGACGTCGTTGGAGCTCCTGGGACTCAGGGAGGCACTGGGAGAGCTTCCGGTCCCCGAAGTGCGAGCCACCACCGACGACGCGATCGCCGAGTTCCGTAGCACCATCGCCAAGAGCAGCCGCTCGGTGCAGGAAGCCTACCGGCCGGTGATGGAAGCACTGGACAAGGTAGAGGTTGTGCGCGCCAAGGTCGACTCCTACGAGGGTGCGACTACCCCCGAGGCCGCGGGACCCCTCGCCAGTGAGGTGTACGACGAGTTCAGCGAGATCGTCGACACCATGTTCAACGTCAACAGCTCGGTGGCTCTGGGGCTGGATGACGCCAACCTGCGCTCTGGTGCCCGCTACATCGATCAGATCGCACGACTCGGAGACCACCAGACCGCCCTGCTGCGAGCCATGGCGCTGCCCATGGCCCTGTCGGGATCCGACTCGTTTGCCGATGATCTCGAGGCCTTCGGCAACGGTCATGCCCTAGCTGCCCAGGTGCGGACCATCGAGGCCGATCTCGAACAGAGCGGTACGCAGTTCTACCGAGATCTCGCCACCCGTACCTTCAAGGACCCGACCCTCGATCCCTTCAAGGAGAAGACCGGTGCCGCTCTGGCCGGTGAGTCGATCGATGTGTTCGGCCTCCTGACGCCGGAAGTGACCGCCTCCATCAACTTCTACATCGCTTCTGCCACCGAGGCCGAGGAGCAGCTGACCAAGGACGCCAACGCCCTCATCGCCGACGCCGAAGCCGAGAGCGACGACGCCTCCAACCGAGCCAACACCGTCACCTACTCCACCCTGATCGTGATGGGCCTGGCCCTGGCGGTCACCGCTCTGGCCAGTCGTTCCATCGCTCAGCCTCTGCGTCGCCTGGCCGGTGACGCCGAGGCCATGGCATCGGAGAGGCTGCCCCAGGCCGTACAGACGGTGCTGGACACTCCCTTGGGAGAAGACGTGGTCCTGCCGGAACTGCCGCGGATCTCCAGCGCCGGCGGTGTTGAGATCGGAGAGCTGGCGAGCGCCCTCAACAGCGTGCAGGACAGCGCCATCGGCCTGGCCTCTGAGCAGGCCCTGTTGCGACGCAACATTTCGGACTCCTTCGTCAACCTCGGTCGTCGAAACCAGAACCTGCTCAGCCGCCAGCTCGAGTCGATCACCGACATGGAGCGACAGGAGACCGACCCCGACGAACTCGAGAAGCTGTTCGCCCTGGACCACCTGGCCACCCGCATGCGACGCAACGCCGAGTCGCTGCTGCTGCTGGCCGGCCTCGAACCACACCGTCAATGGTCGGCACCGGTGCCGCTGATCGACGTAATCCGTGGCGCCCTGGGCGAAGTCGAGGACTACGCCCGAGTCGAGTTCAACCGGCTCGACGATGCCATGATCAACGGCTCGGCCGCCGCCGACCTGACCCACTTGGTGGCCGAGTTGGTAGAGAACGCCCTCAACTTCTCGCCGCCGGGGCGCAACGTGGTCCTCGCCGGTGCCAGCCGCGACCACGGCTACATGTTGGCGGTGGTCGATAACGGCATCGGTATGGAGCCCGACGAACTCGAGCAGGCCAACATCCGCCTGTCCGGCGGTGAGTCGTTCACGGTGGCCCCGTCCCGCTACCTCGGTCACTACGTGGTGGGTATCCAGGCGGCCCGCCTCGGTGCCAAGGTGACCCTCCAGGACACCCCGGTTGGTGGCGTCACCGCCCTCATCGACATCACCGCCGTGCTGGCCAAGGACTCGGCCGAGGAAGCCTCGGCATCTGAGGAAACGTCGGCGCCTGAGGAAACATCGGCGCCTGAGGAAGCCACGGTGGACGAGGTTCCGGCCAGCGAGCCGGAGCCCGTGGAGGCTGCGCTCGCCCCTGTCGTCACCGAGCCGGCACCGGACCCCGAACCCGAGGCGGACATCACCATGGAGCAGGTGCCGGTGGCTCCCGCTGATGTACCCACCATGCCGAGGCGGCCCGCCCGAGAGCAGGCACCGGTCCGCGAACAGGCCCCTGCCCGACCGAGCGTCTACGAGCCCGAGACCTCGTCGCCCGCTTACCAGACCACTCAGAGCGGCTACAAGAAGCGGGTTCGGGGAGCCAACGTCCCCCAAACCGACGTGGTGGCCGCTCGATCCAACCAGGATCCGTCGCCGGTCATGGCCGACACGCCCACCTCGGTGGCCGATGAGATGCGCTCGATGCTCTCGGGGTTGCAGACTGGTACCGAGCGTGCCCTAGCCGAGGTTCGCGACACTGACCCCGAAGCGACGGAGGATGGCCGGTGAGCGTTGGTGACGATGCCCAGGAGTTCAACTGGTTGCTGAACAACTTCGTGAAGGTCACCAGTGGGGTGACCGACGCAGTGGCGGTGTCGAGCGACGGGCTGTTGATGGCTCGTTCCAACACGCTCGACGAGGCTGGTGCCCAGCAGGTCGCGGCCATCATCTCGGGCAGCGTGAGCCTGGGCCAGGGGGCGGTCCGCTGTTTCGACTTCGAGGAACTCACCCAGATCATCATTGCCATGAAGGGCGGGTATCTGTTCGTGTCGGCGATGGGGAAGGCGGGCTGCCTCGGTGTGGTGACCGCGCCCAAATGCGACATCGGCAACATCGGCTACCAGATGGCCCTGTTGGTCGAGCGAGCCGGAAAGATGCTCACCCCCGAGCTGGTGGATGAGCTCAAG
>CAUJFC010000230.1 GCA_963169755.1 Actinomycetota bacterium
ACGGGGTCGGTCCCGGCCGCTGGACGACCGGGACCGACCTCAGGTCTGTGACAGGGAGGAGGGCGGATGGCCCTCCGTGCGGATCAGCGCCGACCACCGCCACGGCGGCCGCCACCCCGACGGTCACCTCGACCACCCCCGTCACCACCGCGGTCACCGCCCCGGTCGTTGCCAGGGCCGAGGTCACCGAACTCCTCGCGGATCTCGGCGTCGAAGGAGTCCTCGAACGACACGGTCTCACGTTCTGCGCCGCTGCCACCGGAGGCCTCACGGGCCGGGGCGGCGTCATCGCCCCCCTCGCCCCCCTCGCCGCCAGTGCCGCCACCGGGCACCAGCGGGGTGACCGGGGTGAGCGACACCTTGCCGTTGGGGTCGACGTCGTCGACCTTCACCTCGATCTCCTGCCCCAGCTCGAGGACGTCCTCGACCTTCTCGATGCGCTTGCCGCCACCCATCTTGGAGATGTGGACCAGGCCGTCACGGCCGGGGAGGATGTTCACGAAGGCACCGAACTTGGTGATGTTCACCACCCGTCCCGGGTAGACCTGACCGACCTCAGCGGTGGGCGGATTGAGGATCAGGCGGATCTGACGCTCTGCTTCGTTGACCGCCCCCAGGTCGACCGAGCCGATGCTCACCGTTCCCACCATGCCGTCATCGTCCACGGAGATGTCAGCGCCGGTCTCGGCCTGGATGGCGTTGATGACCTTGCCCTTGGGGCCGATGACCTCGCCGATCTTGTCGATGGGAATCTCGAAGCTGATGATCTTGGGGGCCGAAGCTCCCACCGAGTCACGGGGCTCGGCGATGGCGGCGTTCATCACGTCGAGGATCTCGAGCCGGGCCGTCTTGGCCTGGTTCAGGGCGGCGGCCAGTACCTCAGCGGGCAAGCCCTCGATCTTGGTGTCGAGCTGAAGAGCGGTCACGAACTCCGAGGTGCCGGCCACCTTGAAGTCCATGTCACCAAAGGCGTCCTCGGAGCCCAAGATGTCGGTGAGGGTCACGTAGTTGCCGTCCTCGTAGATGAGGCCCATGGCAATACCGGCCACCGCTGCCTTGATCGGCACGCCACCGTCCATCAGCGACAGCGACGATGAGCACACCGATGCCATCGAGGTGGAGCCGTTGGACGACATGACCTCCGACACCAGGCGCAGGGCGTAGGGCCACTCTTCCAAGGAGGGCACCAGAGGCAGGAGAGCCCGCTCGGCCAGGTTGCCGTGACCCACCTCGCGACGCTTGGTACCACCCATGCGGCCGGTCTCGCCGTTGGCATAGGGCGGCATGTTGTAGTGGTGCATGTAGCGCTTCTTGGTGACCGGGTCGACGGTGTCGAGGAGCTGGTCCATCTTGGGCAGCCCCAGGGTCAACACGTTGAGCACCTGAGTCTCGCCCCGCTGGAACAGACCGGTGCCGTGGGCGGTGGGGATCAGGCCCACCTGGGCACTGACCGGGCGCAGTTCGGTTACGCCTCGGCCGTCCATGCGGACACCTTCGTTGATGACCCGACGACGGATGACGGCCTTGGTGAGCTCCTTGAGGGCGCTCTTGACCTGACGGCCCTGGCCCTCGAACGGGGCTCCCTCACCGGTGAGTTCGGCCACCACGTCGGCCTTGATGGCGTCGTTGGCGGCATTGCGCTCGGTCTTGTCGGCGATCTTGTTGGCTTCGACCAGCTTGGCCTCGGCAGCAGCTGACACCGCGGCCTCTACCTCGTCGGAGTAGTCAATCTGGTTCTCCCACACCAGGGCGGGCTTGCGGCCCACCTTGGCAACCAGTTCGTTCTGGAGAGCGATCGACTCGGCAATCCACACCTTGGCGGCCTCGAGTCCACCGGCGATGACGTCCTCGGTGACCTTGGGGGCCCCGGCCTCGTAGTAGGACCAGGCCTTCTCGGTTCCGGAGGCCTCGACCATCATGATGGCGATGGCGCCGTTGACCTCACGGCCGGCCACCACGATCTGGAAGGTGGAATCGTCCTGCTCTTCGTAGGTGGGGTGGGGAATCCACTGACCCTCTTGTGAGTAGGAGAGCCGAACGGCACCGATGGGTCCTTCGAAGGGCAGACCGGTGAGCATCAGCGAAGCCGAGGCGGCGTTGATGGCCACGATGTCGTAGGGGTTGGTCTGGTCGGCGCCGAGCACGGTGATGACCACCTGGGTCTCGTTGCGGTACCCCTTGGGGAACGACGGGCGCAGGGGCCGGTCGATCAGCCGGCACACCAACACGGCGTTGTCGGACGGACGACCCTCACGACGGAAGAAGGAGCCGGGGATCTTGCCGGCGGCGTAGGCCTTCTCTTCCACGTCGACGGTGAGGGGGAAGAAGTCGGTTCCCTCACGCACCTCCTTGGCGCCGTTGGCGGTGGCGAGGACCTGGGTGTCACCAATGCGGGCGACGACCGCCCCCTGGGACTGCGGGGCCAGAACCCCGGTTGACAAAGTGAGGGTCTTGTCGGTGCCCGATACGGGCCCGGAAACAGAAATGGCCTCGGCCATGGTGGTCTCCTTCTGGGGCATCTGCCCCGGGGATGGAGGCGGTCCGGTGGCCAGTTCCCAGTCGGGGTGCTCCCGACGTGTGCCGAGCGGACTTCGACTGACAACTGACCGGCGATGGGCCGCCCGGATGGTTGGTTCTGAGTGCCGGAGCGATCACTGATCGAGCCGGCGAAAAGCTCACGAGCGGCCCCGCAGGGCCGCTCGTGGTGATCGCTGCCTAGCGGCGCAGGCCGTGGGTGGCGATGATCGTGCGGTACCGCTCGACGTCGTTCTTCTTGACGTAGTCGAGCAGGTTGCGTCGCCGACCCACCAGCATCAGCAGACCTCGGCGGCTGTGGTGGTCCTTCTTGTGGACCTTGAGGTGTTCGTTGAGGTGATTGATGCGCTTGGTGAGCAGCGCTATCTGCACCTCGGGCGAGCCGGTGTCGGTCTCGTGAAGTCGGTGCTCGGCGATTACGCCGGGCTTCTGGCGGTCGATGATCTCTGACACGTGTTTCCTCTGGGTATGGGACCCGGCCCCCGGACCCGCGAGCCATCCCGGGTGGAATGGTCCGCCTGGCCGAGCGCGGCGCATCCGCGGTGGATGCAGCCCCCGAGGGTAGTTCGAACCTTCGTTCGCCACCAATGCGACGGCAGCAATCGGGGATCGACTAGCTAGCAGCCCGCTGAGCCACCGCGGCCGCCACTTGCTTGTCTACGTGCCAGTGGTAGCGGGGCCTACCCGCGCTTTCGTAGAGCGAGTCGAGATCGATCTCAGGAGTGAGTCGGAGCACCAGTGCGTCATCGTCGTAGAAGGCTGCCTCGATCTCATCGACAGTGGCATCCGGTTCCAGCCCGACCGAAGCGAAGTCACGAGCCTTGGAACGCAGTGCCCGCTCGCTGGAGAACATCACCTTGAAAATCGCCGGGAGAGCCTCGGGGTCTTTGAGCAGCCACGAGTGGGTACCGCCTTCGACCACCACCACCATTCCGCCCGCCAAACGAGCAGCGCTACGGGCGGTCGACAACGGAACGACCACGTCGCGATCGCCGTGGATTGCTACCAACGGCACTCCGGCCCGCCGGATCTTCTCGAGCATCCAGCGCGATGACCGGGAGCGAAGGATCGATACCGCCGGCCCGGCCATGTGCAGCGGATTCATCATGTGGGACCGGATAGTGGGCGCCACCAGACGGCCGAGC
This sequence comes from Actinomycetota bacterium, assembly GCA_963169755.1. Taxonomy (GTDB): domain Bacteria; phylum Actinomycetota; class Acidimicrobiia; order Acidimicrobiales; family Iamiaceae; genus Aquihabitans. Next base: position 3,681 of record CAUJFC010000230.1, read on the forward strand.
TTCAGAGCCTGGGTGGGATCGCGCAGGAACGGCACGGTGTAGAGCGAATCGACCAGGAGCACTCCGGCGATTCCCACCAGCAGAAGCGGGTTGACGCGTGACAGTGCCACAATCCGGTCCCAGGTCTCTCCCACGATCGCGTCCAAGAGGATGACCGAAAGAACTCGATCGGGGTGGTGGGCGGTGTACTCGGTGACGATCCGGCCGCCCATGGAGTGACCGCAGAACACCGCCTTGCGAATACCCAACTCGTCGATCACCCGTCCCAGGAGCTTTGTGTACTCCTCGAAGTTCGCGCCACCGGTGGGGAGCCCCTGGGTGGAGCCGTGGTCGGCGGTGTCGATGGCCACGACCTTGAACCCCATCGCCACGATCCGACTGAGGGTCTGGGCGTAGAGCATCCCCTCGGCGGTGAAACCGTGGATGAGCACGATCGGCACGCCCCGACCACACACCGTCACTCCGACTCGATGGCCGTCGGCCAGGGTGATCTCATGGCGAGCCAGACGGGGAAGCCGTCCGCTTCCCCGGCCGGATGCCGCCTCTTCCACCCCGTCGGCGATCGCGGCCGCCGTCGGCCCCAGAACGGGGATCGCGGCCGGTTCGGTGGTGACCACCACGGAAGACCGACGGTCACCCTCGAAGGCCCGGTCACCTCTCCCTCGATTGCACCTGTCGGGCATAGGTCTCCCT
>CAUJFC010000231.1 GCA_963169755.1 Actinomycetota bacterium
TAGGAGAGTGCGGATCTCCCACAGCGCTATGAGCTCGAGCAGCTCACGGGCAGGTGGCTCCAGCCCGAATGAGTCCAAGAGTGCCAGGTCCACCACGAAGGTGGCGATGATCTCTCGGGCGGTGTACTCGACCCGGGAGAACGGGATGCTGCCGTAGCCTTCCTTGGAGCCTCCATCATCCTTGTCGTTGATCGAGTGTCGGACCAGGTCCCGCTTCACTCCTCCCGACACGGCATCGAGGATCCCGTGGGCCTCGATCGACGCTGTGATGGCACGGGTGATCTTGGGTTGGCCGGGCCAGCGCTTGTCGGCGAAGAAGACGCCGTGGATCAGGCAGAAGGGATCGAGCTCGAACACCGCTCGGGCGATTTCTCGCGGGGCCAGTGGAGTGTCGTCACGGAGGTTCAATCGTTCCAGGATCAGGTCAACCATGGCTTGTCCATCGGAGGTCACCGATTCCTTGACGAAGGCTGAAGCGAGTCGGTGGGCCTCAGTCCGGCTAGAGGTCAGGTACCGATCCGGGTTGGTTCCACTCACCCGGATCCACGGCAGTGCCTCGAACAGCGCAACCGGGGTCTGCGTGCCATCGTCCCAAGCGGTTCCTTCCAGGCGGTTGGCCATCGACTGGTTGGACTCGATCAGTAGGCATCGTTCGGTACCACCATCGCGCAGGGGACGCTCGAACACTGCTGGTCCCAGATCTGGGAACCCGGTGGGCTGGAAACGGCTTCCAGTCAGAGGTTCCAGAGGAACGCGCAGGACAATACGGTTGGAAGACATTGATTCTCCTTTAGTTGAGGTGACTTAGGTTCTCGACGAGGGCCGTCAGGTCAGTGAGGCGAGTTGGAAGCATCAGGGCCGCCAGGACTCGTCTGGCAGAGGGCTGGTCTGGGACCGAGGCAGCAGCCGTGGTGGGGTCGAACGCGGGATCAAGCCCGCTGGCCCGATATGCGCTCGCCAACTCGCGAAGCACCCCGGCAATCTGTGACGGTTGGCCAGCCGTGAGGCGCACTGGCCAGCTGGTCCGGACCACCGGATGGAAATCCGTTGGCCCTTGCTCGGAGCCTGACCGCTCTGAGGACCGGATGACGCGCAACCTTGCCTGACCGAATTGGGGAGCAAGGCAGCGCCAGAGAGGAACCGGCGCTACCGGCAAGGGGCCTGAGATCTCCGGCTCGAACTCGTTCGGGCCGATGAGGCTCAGCGCCAAGAGCCAATCAGCAACCCGGAGGTCGTCGAGGAGTCCGGCGGCGAACATCTCGACCAACTCTGAGGGGAGGCGTCGGTCTCGGCCTGACGCCCCGGGACGCAACTCGAACTGCGGGCGGATGCCCCGGAGCGGAAGGGTCTCGCTCTCAGCGATCTCAGGGGCGGTACGGCACCTGTAAAGGAGCGAATCGGCCATTATCTCGACTAGCGATCGGACGCCGAGGCCGGCAACAGGTTGCCGTTTGAGTGTGAAGCTCCGGACCGCACCCTGTCGGTCAAGCTCGATCGGTCGGACCAACTCGCTGAATGTGCGCGGCCCAGTCGGCAGTTGCCCAGAGCGCTCCAGACGGTCGCGGCCCGCAGTAAGTGCCCAGGCGATACAGAACTCCTTCTCGGCGTTGGCCAGTGCCGGAAGCCACTCTGCTGACAGAGTCGGGACCGGCCCGATACCCGTCATCTCACGAAAGCCGGTGGATCGGAACACCGCCTGCTCGGCCCGGGCGAGCGAGACCAACAGTGCCAACAACAACTCGGGAGATGGAGACTCCGACGCTCGGAACAGCGCATCGGCCACCTGGTTGCGAGCGACGACTACCGATGCTGGTGCTCTATCGCCGCCGCCCTGCAAACGCCTGACCCACCCGTCCACCTCGGCGGTGAGCCTGACTCTGTCCTCGGACCGCACCACCACTCGCCCAAGCGGAACGGCTGCAGGCGACTGACCATTGCGTTCCAAGAACCCAAATCGCTCGAATGCGGCTACGCCTCTATCAGTTCCCAGTGACCGAGTGGCCCTCAAGAAGTCGGTGCCGGTGCGGGCGGCTCGCCCCTGCCATGTAGCCCGGCCCTCTGAGAGCAGGGTCTCGAGTTCCGTCAGCCTCCAACTGGACTCCCATAGGGGCATCCACATCTCACCCTTGTTCGATTCGCCGACCGCCGACGAGGCGAACCCGGTTGCGCTAGAGGCCACCGTGAACGGCGATGCGCCCTTGGCTAGCTGTGAGCCCAACCGCTTGCTGGCGCTGGCCGCGAACAGCAGCGCACCCTCAATACTGAGGACATACAGCCACGGATTCACCTGCTCGGGGGCAGAACCGGAGCGGGCAAGGTTGGGTCCACCGACTCCCTGGTAGTCGAACTGCCCAGGGGTGGACTTGACCCCCGGCGCAGGTTCCCCAGTGAGTACCTCGACCAGCCAGTCCACGGGCCGGTCGCCCTTGCCCGGGTCGAGTATCCGCTCGAGGTGCTCGAGATATCCCAAGACCAGGTCGAGCCGGCCGATGTTTCCGCCGGTTCCGAAGATCGGCGGAAACTCGCGGCCATCTGAGGTGATCGCAACCGAGGCATCGAGAAAAGCCAATGCCGGGTCCGGAAGCTCGTTTCGTAGCGCCAGAACTGTGGCTCGCTTGTCGTTCGCCTCGTTGGCTTCCTGCCAACTCTGGCGTGCAACGATGGCCCGCGTAGCCAGCACCACGTCGCGGTATCGCGCGAGGCGAGGATCCTTCGAGTCCGCGATGCGAGAGATCTGCTTCGACGCCCGGCCATTGTCGCCGGGGGCAAACCCTCCCTGGTTCTTGCCGTTCCAGGGAGCGATCAGGGGCGTGGGAGAGTACGAATCGAGCAGGAACTGCTGAATCATCTCCTGGTCGATGGCGGCCGAGAGTCTGAACATGTCGCCCGCCCACGATGCCCGGACAGTGGGGTCGGCCTGGGTGGCGATGACCTTGAACAGGCCGAGGGCCGCCAGGTACGACGCCAAGGGGCGTGGGTGAAGACCGGGGAGCTCAAGCTGATGCATCGTCGTTTCCCTTGTTCTGCTGGCTCGGCGCCTCGTAGCTGGCGCTCACCCGCCAGTCGGCGACTCGGAGCAACGCCTCTAGAAAGGCCAGACGGAATGGGCCGAGGTCTTCTCGATCTCGCAGGGTCACCGCTCTGGCAACCCACGACCTCTCGGAGCCGAGTGCCATCACATCCAGACTGAGCTGGGCCTCTGGCACGGTCACACCGGCGAAGGTGCCGCCCGGGAGTGTTTCGCCGTCGTGCACACCCAGGGCCACCAGGCTGCCATCGAGTGGTGGGTCTTCACCTGGAAACGAGCGGATCGACATTCGGACCCGACCGTGGTGAGAAGCCACTAGGTAGATCACCAGGTCACGGTCAACGTCATCGCTCAGAACGACTCCGGCCTGGTTGTCCAGGGCCAAGGCAGAGGCCAGCTCGTGGCGGAAATGTCGACGGCTGTGAGATGCCCGGCGAGTACCTCCACTCTTTGCCCACGGTGATCCCGCGGGCGGACCGTCATCTCCGGCCGTCCTGGCCATGGTGTCTTGAAACACCGGGTGTACCTTGCCCAGGTCGTGCCACCGACCCGCGGCAACGAGGCTGTCAGCGCCCATGAGTGGGAGGTCGCAGGGGCCGAGCCACTTGCACAGGTCAATCAGCTCTGCTTCAACGTCGCTCAGATGCTGTCCAAGCTCGATCCATTGGCTGGCAATGCTCGCCGGGTCGTCGCTCATGGTTTCATCGATTGGGGTCAGGTCGTGCTGGCCCGTCGGCTCGACGACTGGCGCAACATTGGCGATGATCTTGGGGTCCCAGCCGGCTGTAGGGCTGTAGCCGCCGGCCCGAGAATCGACCATCAGCAGTTGGCCCGGGATGATGGTTTCGGCAGTGGCCTTGACCCACGTGGGGCGACCTCTCCGGCCCGCCTGTTCCTGATGGTTGAGCACGAGGACGTCGGTGCGCTTGGCGGCCCACTTACGCATCTCAGACACCGGGACCGGGCACAGCTCAGAGCGCGTCGGAGATCGGTGCGACGCTGGTGCTCCACCTTCGAACTCTCTCCAGCACACCTGAACGTCCAGATCGTCTCCGTCACGGAGAAACGGGCCAACGTCCACGTCGTTGCCAGCCAGGTCCGGAGCAGTGTCGAACAACCGGAGCAGATCTGGGCGTCGAGCCACCTGGTACAGCGGAGGCGGTACCGGAGGCGCAGGTATCGCGGAGAGTGACCGCGTGGTGATCACTTCGCCTGTGACGGATTCGAGAAGGTTGACCGCGCCGTCGATCTCCTCGTCGCGGTAGGGAGGATGTGATGTCGGCCGGTCCCACAGGACTCTGGCCATCGGAGCCCCGGCCTCGTCGGTACCTTCCTCTCCGTAGCGGTTGCATCGACCAATCCGCTGAACGATCGAT
>CAUJFC010000232.1 GCA_963169755.1 Actinomycetota bacterium
GCGGGCCCGTGAGATCGAGGCCGCCGAGGCCAACGCCCAGGAGGTGAAGGCCTGATGGCAGACGAATCAACCAGCGAGGTGCGTGAGAACGCCCGCAAGGTTCGTGAGGGGATGGTCACGTCCACCGGAATGGACAAGACCGCGGTGGTGACCGTCACCACCCGCAAGCCCCATCCCCGCTACCGCAAGACCATGGCCCGGACCACCCGGTTGTACGTCCACGACGAGGAGAACACCCTCAACGTGGGTGACCGGGTGCGGGTTCAGGAGACCCGTCCTCTGTCCAAGCTCAAGCGGTGGCGCATCGTGGAGATCCTGGAGCGTGCCCGATGATTCAGCAGGAGACCCGACTTCGGGTAGCCGACAACTCCGGTGCCAAGGAGGTGCTCTGCATCAAGGTGCTCGGCGGCTCCCGCCGGCGCTACGCCTCCATCGGCGACATCATCGTGGCCACTGTCAAGGACGCTATGCCAGGAGCGGGCGTGAAGAAGGGCGACGTCGTCAAGTGCGTGGTCGTCCGCACCAAGAAAGAGAAGCGTCGTCCCGACGGTTCCTACATCCGCTTCGACGAGAACGCCGCAGTGCTGATCAACGACCAGCAACTGCCTCGGGGTACCCGCATCTTCGGCCCGGTGGGCCGTGAGCTGCGTGACCGCAAGTTCATGCGGATCGTCTCGCTCGCCCCGGAGGTGTTGTGATGAGTGGACTCAAGATCCGCAAGGGTGACCGTGTGGTGGTCCTGTCCGGCAAGGACAAGGGCAAGGAAGGCGTCGTGTCCTCGGCCCTGCCCCGCGAGGGCAAGGTCGTGGTCGAGGGTGTCAACACTGCCAAGCGTCACCGTAAGGCCCGCTCGGCGACCGAGGCCGGCGGCATCATCGAGATCGACAAGCCGATCGACGTCAGCAACGTGGCGGTGATCAGCCCCTCCGACGGTAAGCCGACCCGGGTGGGATACAAGCTCGTCGACGGCAAGAAGGTCCGCATCTGCAAGCGGACGGGAGCAGAGCTGTCATGACCACGGCCACCGACATCCCCCGCCTCAAGGCGAAGTACAACGACCAGATCCGTGACCAGCTCAAGGCTCAGCTCGAGCTCGGCAATGTCATGGAGGTTCCCCGTCTCGAGAAGATCGTGATCAACATGGGTGTCGGCGGTGCCGTCGCCCAGGCCTCGCTGCTCGAGAACGCGGTACGAGACCTGACGGTGATTGCCGGCCAGAAGCCCCAGATCACCCGGGCCCGCAAGTCCATCGCCTCCTTCAAGCTCCGTGAAGGCAATGCCATCGGGGCCAAGGTGACCCTGCGCGGTGACCGCATGTGGGAGTTCCTCGATCGTCTGATCGCTCTGGCCATTCCCCGGATCCGTGACTTCCGTGGCCTGCCGGCCAACAGCTTCGACGGCCGGGGCAACTACACCTTCGGCGTCACCGAGCAGCTGATCTTCCCAGAGATCGACTACGACAAGGTCGACCAGACCCGCGGCATGGACATCACCATCGTGACCACCGCCCGTACCAATGCCGAGGGCAAGGCGCTTCTGGACGCCTTCGGTTTCCCGTTCAAGCGTGAGGGGCAGAACTCGTAATGGCCAAGAAAGCACTCATCAACAAGGCCAACCGCAAGCCCAAGTTCAAGGTGCGGGCCTACACCCGGTGCCAGAAGTGTGGCCGACCCCATTCGGTCTACCGCAAGTTTCAGCTCTGCCGGGTGTGCCTGCGGGACATGGTCCACGCCGGCGAGATCCCGGGCGTGACCAAGGCGAGCTGGTGAGGAGGGCCTGATATGACCATGACCGATCCCATCGCCGACATGCTCACCCGCATCCGCAACGCCAACACGGCGATGCACGACGAGGTGTCCATGCCGTCCTCCAAGCAGAAGGAAGCCCTGGCGGGCATCCTGAAGAAGGAGGGTTACATCGAGGACTTCCGGGTGGCCGCCAACGGTGACCGACCTGGCAGCACTCTGACAGTGACCATGAAGTATTCCCCTGAGCGCGCCCGGACGATCTCGGGTCTGCGCCGGGTGTCCAAGCCCGGCCTGCGTGTGTACAAGGCCGCCACTGAGGTCCCCCGGGTTCTCGGTGGACTGGGGGTAGCCGTCGTCTCGACCAGCCAGGGGCTGATGACCGACCGCGTGGCGCGCAAGCGCAACGTGGGCGGCGAAGTCCTGTGCTTCGTCTGGTAGGAGCACCAATGTCCCGAATCGGAAAGTCCCCCATTCCCGTGCCCAGCGGCGTTGACGTGACCATCAACGATCGCCATGTCACCGTGAAGGGCCCCAAGGGCACCCTGGAGCGTGAGCTTCCCGGCGCCATCACCGTGCGCCAGGAGGGAGACACCCTTCTTGTCGAGCGTCCCAACGACGAGCGCCAGAGTCGGGCCATGCACGGCTTGGTCCGTTCCCTGGTCAACAACATGGTCGTCGGAGTCACCGATGGCTTCACCAAGGAGCTCGAGATCATCGGTGTCGGCTACCGCGCCACCGCCAAGGGTGCCGATGCCATCGACCTGGCGCTGGGTTACAGCCATCCCATCGAGGTGAAGGCCCCCGCCGGGATCACCTTCGAGGTTCCTGCTCCCAACCGGATCGCGGTCAAGGGTACCGACAAGGAGGTCGTCGGACAGGTGGCCGCCGACATCCGCAAGCTCCGCAAGCCCGAGCCCTACAAGGGCAAAGGTGTGCGGTACCTCGGTGAACACGTGGCCCGCAAGGCCGGCAAGTCCGGAAAGTGAGGCAGATCCCATGACCTACTCCGCACAGCAGAAGAGAGAGGCCCGTATCCGACGTCATCGTCGGGTGCGCAAGAAGGTCCGCGGCACCGCCGAGCGTCCCCGCCTGGCAGTGTTCCGGTCCAACAAGCACATCTCCGCCCAGGTCATCGACGACCGCAGCGGCCGTACCCTGGCCGCAGCCTCGACCCACGAAGCCGACCTGCGTGGCAACGGTGGAAACATCGATGCCGCCACCAAGGTGGGCACCCGCCTTGCCGAGCGGGCCAAGGCCGCTGGAATCGATTCGGTGGTGTTCGACCGTGGCGGCAACCTCTATCACGGGCGCATCAAGGCGCTCGCCGACGCCGCCCGCGAAGGTGGACTGGAGTTCTGATGGCCCCCAACAACGCCGACGTGGCTCTCCGTGAATCCCGCGTCATCAACATCAACCGCGTGGCCAAGGTGGTCAAGGGCGGTCGTCGCTTCTCCTTCACAGCCCTGGTGGTGATCGGCGACGGTGCCGGCCGGGTCGGCCTCGGCTACGGCAAGGCCAAGGAAGTCCCCCTGGCCATCCAGAAGGGCACCGAAGAAGCCCGCAAGAACCTGTTCTCGGTGCCGCTGGCCGGCTCGACCATCACCCACCCCGTCATCGGCGTCATGGGCGCCGGGCGGGTCATGCTGAAGCCTGCCGCCCCCGGTACCGGTGTGATTGCCGGTGGAGCGGCCCGAGCCATCCTCGAAGAGGCTGGCATCCACGATGTGCTGTGCAAGTCGCTCGGGTCGGCCAATCACATCAACGTGGCTCGGGCCACCATCGCGGGGCTTCAGAGCCTCAAGCGCCCCGACGAGATCGCCCGACTGCGTGGACTGTCGCCGGAGGAGTTTGTGCCCAAGGGTCTGCTCGAGGCCTATCGGGAGAGCGAGCGCGGACCCCTCGTAGTGGAAGAGGTGAAGTGAAGTGACTGACATCAAGGTCACCCAGACCCGCTCTGCCATTGGGTCCAAGCCCAAGCAGCGGGGCACCCTGAGAGCACTCGGACTCGGCCGTATCGGCCAATCGAACACCTTGCCCGACCGTCCCGAGATCCGGGGCATGATCGCCAAGGTGCCGCACCTGATCAACGTGGAAGAGGTGTCGTCCTGATGAAGGTCCACGATCTTCAGCCCGCACCGGGCTCGAACCGCCGTTCCAAGAGGGTGGGTCGGGGTATCGGTGGCCGAGGCGGCAAGACCGCCGGCCGTGGTACCAAGGGTCAGAAAGCCCGTAACAACATCCCAGCCTCGTTCGAGGGTGGTCAGATGCCGCTGCACATGCGGGTTCCGAAGCTGAAGGGCTTCACCAACCCGTTCCGGGTCGAGTACCAGGCCGTGAACCTGGACACTGTCGAGGCCAGTGGCTTGGACACCGTCGATCCCGGCTCGCTGTACGAGAAAGGCTTGGTCGGCAAGGCTGCCCTGATCAAGGTTCTCGGCCGGGGTGAGATCTCCCGGGCTGTGACCGTGAAGGCCCACGCCTTCTCCCAGAGCGCCGAAGCCGCCATCACCGCCGCCGGCGGTACCGTTGAACATCTGCCCCTCCCGTGGGGAGACCGGCGTCCGCCGGCCAAGGGCAACCAGTTCACCAACCGCTGATCCCCCAACCTTTGGCCCGCCGGGCCAGGAGCGCGCGTGTCGACTCTCCGCAACGTCCTCAAGATCCCGGAGCTGCGTAACAAGCTGCTCTTCACCCTGTTCGCCATTGCGGTGTACCGGTTCGGATCACAGATCCCGGTTCCCGGCATCAACTTGTCGATCATCAAAGACTTGGAACTGCGGGCCGAACAGGGCGGCGTGCTCGGGTTGCTGTCCACGTTCTCTGGTGGCGCCATTACCCAGTTCGCGGTGTTCGCTCTGGGGATCATGCCCTACATCACGGCCTCGATCATCATGCAGATCCTGGGCGTGGTCATCCCCAAGCTCGAGCAGTGGCAAGAGCAGGGAGCGGTCGGGCAGCGCAAGATCACCCAGTGGACCCGTTATGTGGGTGTGGCGATTGCCTTGCTCCAGGCCACTGGTATCACCTATCTGTTCCACACCGGTGGACAGGGGGCATTCGGCGGGGGCCTGGGTGTCGACCTTTTTGCCGGCAACTACAGCTCCGGCCGTTTCGCGCTGGTGGTCATGACCCTCACCGCTGGGTTCGCGCTGCTCATGTGGTTGGGCGAGACGGTCACCCAACGCGGCGTCGGCAACGGCATGTCGATCCTGATTTTCGCCTCGGTGGTGAGCCGGCTGCCCGCCAATTTCGCCACGGTCCGGGCCGAGAAGGGCTGGGGGGCCATGATCGGAGTGGCCCTCATGTTCACGTTGCTGCTGGTGGCCATCGTGTTCATCGAGCAGGGAGTGCGTCGGATTCCGGTGCAGTTCGCCAAGCGTCAGGTGGGTCGCAAGATGTTCGGCGGCCAGAGCACCTACATCCCGCTCAAGGTCAACGGCGCCGGGGTGATTTCCATCATCTTCGCCAGTTCGGTGCTGTACCTGCCGGTGATGATCTCCCAGATCCTGCCAGCCAAGGATGACAACTGGGCGGTTGGTGTTCAGAGGTGGATCAACGACCACCTGGTCCGCTCGACGTCGCCGGTGTATCTGACCTTCTACGGCATCCTGATCGTCGCCTTCGCCTACTTCTACACGGCCATCCAGTTCGACCCGCACAAGCAGGCTGATCAGATCCGCAAGCAGGGGGGCTTCATTCCCGGTATCCGTCCCGGTTACCAGACCGAGCGCTACCTGGCCCGGATCCTCAACCGGATCACCCTGCCGGGTGCGCTGTTCGTGGCCGGAATCGCCCTTGTTCCCGCGTTCATCATCGGCAAGACCCTGGGTGACTCCGGTGGCGGTCAGCAACTCAGCTTCTTCGGAATCTCGATTCTCATCGCCGTGGGTGTCTCGCTGGAGACGGTCATGCAGATCGACGGCCAGTTGATGATGCGTAACTACGATGGCTTTCTGGACACCTCGAAGGCCCGTGCTAGGGCCAAGACCAAGGCCAAGTCCTCCCGGTAGCTACCGATGTCCAACGGAATCCGACTAGTTCTGCTGGGCCGTCAAGGCTCTGGCAAGGGGACCCAGGCGGTGCGCCTGGCCGAGCGCTATGGCGTACCC
>CAUJFC010000233.1 GCA_963169755.1 Actinomycetota bacterium
GAGACCAGCCCGGCCCGACCCCTCATCCGACTCCAGTACTCGGTCGAATCGCCTTGGTGGAACGGTCAGGCCGATGTTCAGACCTTCACGTCGGCGGAGCTGGTGGCGACCAAGCTGCGAGCGCTCCACCAACGCCGCAAGGGCCGTGACCTCTTCGACCTCTGGTTGGCGCTGACCGAGATGCACCTCGACCCCGTCGAGATCGCCGCCTGCTTTGCTCCCTACCGGCCTGAGGGCTACGACCGCGTGGCTGCCGAGGCGACCCTGGCCGAGCACGTGGCTCACGCAGGCTTTCGTGGTGATCTTGCCGCGCTCACCGAGGTACACGGCGACTACGACATCGACACCGCGGCCGCCCTCGTCGCGACCGAACTGCTCTCTCGCCTCTGACGGCGGGCGGCGCTCGTCTCACCAGTCCTCCGTCGCGGCGGTGACGGTGGCGCTCAGGTCGCCTCGGACGCCGACGTAGCGGGAGAGTGTGAACGCGGCGTTGGCGTGGCCGAGCAGGGTGGCCACCACCGCCGGGTCGAGACCGCCGTCGAAGAGCATCCAACACGCGGCGACGTGGCGCAGGTCGTGGGGATGCCACATCGCGGCGGTCTTGCTTCATCGGCCAGCCTGCGTCTCTGGCGGCACGCGCCCAGACCCGCTGGAACCAGCGCCGGTTGGCGAAATCGCCGTCCTTGCCGGGGAACAGCAACCCTTCGGCACCGCGCTCGATCTCGGCGCGTCGCGCCCATGCTTCGAGTGGTTCGACGAGGCTGGCCGGGAACGTGGTCACCCGGTGCCGACGGTTCTTGGTGCCCTTGATCGCCAGGCCCTGGCGGGACTGCTCGACCGCTCGATGGACCCGAATGACCCGCTGCGGGTCGAAGTCCACGTCGACTGGACGCAGCGCGATCAGCTCACCCCACCGCCGGCCCGATCGGTGCTTGAGCCTCATGGCAAGCGCCCACGTCGGCTGCCCCGCCGCGCCGAGGGCCTTGAACAGCCTGTCGCAGTCCTCGTCGGTGGGCAGCGACGAACGGGGGATGAACCCGATCGCCTGGCCCCTCGGTGGTGAACTTGGCGAACACTCGCTGCCCATCGGAATCGGTGGCGACGACACGAAAGCGGCGCTCACCTTCGGATGGTGCGTGGATGCGGGTGCCGTACTCGAAGGACACGAGCGGCTTGCGGCGGCGGTAGCCGGCCATGGGAACTTCCTCCTGGCGCGCCAAGCGCGCCCGACCTTTGGGGAGGAAGCTCGTCTCCGCCAACACCTGCGAGCCTCGAGCAGGTGCCTGCAGTGTGCACCACGACACTGCAGCCGAGTCAACGCGTCAGCCGACTGCTCCGAGTCCGGCGACATCGGTCAACTCGGCGTAGGTAACGTGGGGTCCCCACAACGGCTTTGACGGCGATACGAGGAGGTGCAGGCATGAACAATGTCAAGCGTGACCTTCGATTCGACACCCCGCTCTACTCTTTGACCGAAGCCGCCCGATACCTCGATGTGCCGGCAACGACGTTCTCGAGCTGGGCCAAAGGCTACGTCCGACGCTCAGTCGGGCGGCAGCCTGTGACCGGCGCGCCGGTGCTCTCGAGCGTTTCTGCTGAGCGTGGTGCCGGTGTGCCGTTCATCGCGTTGGCCGAAGGCATGGTCCTGGCCGCTATCCGCAAGACCGGCGTCCCGATGCAGCGGATCCGGCCAGCGCTGCTCGCTCTCCAGGAGACCCTGGGTATCGAGTACGCCCTCGCCAGCGAGCGGCTCTTCTCCGACGGCGCCGAACTGCTCTACGACTTCGCCGACTCACAGCCAAAGGCCGAGCGCGACCAGACGATGGAACTGGTCGTCCTGCGAAACGGCCAGCGCGTGTTCACCGAAGTCGTGAGCGACTACCTCCAGCGCATCGAGTACGCGGACGACGGTTACGCAAGCCTCCTGCACCTTCCCGGGTACGAGCGGCGCCAGGTCGTAGCCGATCCGACCCGGTCGTTCGGCCAACCGATGTTCGTCCGCGGCGGAGCGAAGGTCGCCGACGTGATGGACCGATTCCATGCCGGCGAATCCCTCGACGACCTCGCCGACGACTTCGGCGTACCGATCGAGGACCTCGAGGACGCACTGCGTGTCGCATCCCGACGGGCTGCCTGACCTCTTCCTCGACCGGAGCCTCGGCCGCAAGAAGATCCCCACGCTTCTGCGCGACGCAGGCCTGCGCCTCGTCACCCTCGCCGAGCACTGCCAAACGAAGCCCTTGGTGAGCGCACAAGTCCTGCGCCTGGCCAGGGGTTTCGTTGTTTCCGAGGCCGTTTCGGCGGTGCCAACGAGCTGTCTGGCAACGTTAGGCAACGGTCGGCACCCGGTCGGCAGGGGGGCGGGGTCACAGAGGGACGGCTTCGGCGAACCCATGGCTCAGGGGGTCACGACGGCGCGGCCAGTCAGATCTCCAGCCTCCATCTGACGGTAGGCCTCGTGCACCTCCGCCAGTGTGAACCGGTCGATGTCGACCACCAGCCGACCGGCGGCAGCCAACTCAACCACTCCGGCCAGATCGGCTCGATCCGACCCCTGGAAACTGAACACCACCCCGTCCCGGGGCAGAGCCCCGAACCACGGGCGGCGGAGCGTTCCACCCGCTGCCCCCACCAGCGCCAGGGCGCCACCTGGAGCCAACAGGTCAGCCGCCAGGGTGATGGTGTCGGTTGACCCCACAACGTCGACCACGGCATCGATCGGGTCCGAACCCACCAGCGACGAGATCTTCGCCCCGGTGTCGCCATCCACGCCGTCGACGCTGTGATGGGCGCCATAGCGCAACGCCACCTGACGCCGCCGAGGCGACGGATCCACCGCCACCACCCGTGCCGGGGTGAGCGCCCGCAACAACTGCACCGCGAACCCGCCGAGACCGCCGGCACCGATCACCACCACCGTGCTCTCGGCGTCCAGGTACGGGGCGATCCGACTCACCGCGTGATGCGAGGTGGCACCGGCATCAGCCAGAGGCCCGGCGATCGTCGGGTCCAATGACCCCAGCGCCACCAGGCTCCGGGCCGGGTCGTCGACCACCACGAACTCGGCCAGGCCGCCGTCACGTCCGTAGCCCCGACCCACCTGACCGTGGGGACAGGCGTTCTCCTGGCCACGTCGACACCACCGACAGTTTCCGCACGACGCCGGCGACACCAGTACCACCGCCGAGCCCACCGTCAGACCCGGGGGCAGGTCCACGCCAGAGCCCACGGCATCGATCCATCCGGCTGCCTCGTGGCCGAGGGTGAACGGGACCCGCCAGCCCATGGTGGCGCCGAACTCGGCTGGCATCTGAGCCATGGCCAGGTCGCTGTGACACAACCCGCACCCGGCCACCCTCACCCGAACCTGGTCTGCTCGGGGGACCGGAACCGGAATCTCGATCAACTGCGGGGGAGAAGACCACTCGACCAGCCTGAAAGCTGTCATGGTCGCGGATACGGCCGCGTTGTCCAGCATCGGGTGCCTGGTCACGATTGCAGATCGCGCACGAAGGCCGACACCACCTCGACCTGGCCGGTGTGGCCGAACAGGTCCAGGGTGCGTGACCCTGCGTGGCGGTAGCCCTCCTCGCCCAACAACCGGGCGTCTCGCCCCAACGAAGCCGGGTCACAGCTCACCAGCACGCACAGCTCGGCGCCGGTCTCGGCCACGGCCCACACACCCTCGCGGGCCAGCCCGCTGCGGGCCGGGTCGGCCACCACCACCTGCGCGTTCGACGGCTGCCACTTTCCGAGCGCAACCTTGACGATGCGCACCGGCTCGTCAGCCAGGTTGTGCCGGGCGTCGGCCACTGCCGAGGCGTTGCGCTCCACCCCCACGACCCGCTGCCCGGGCTCTTCGGACAGGATCGAACCGGCGAAAAGCCCGACTCCGCAGCACAGGTCGACCAGCCGGGTGTGCTCGGGTGCCCAGCGGTCGACCAACTGCTGGACCTCTCGAACCAGGGCATCGGCACCTTCTGGGCTGGCCTGGAAGAACGACTCGGCCGATACCCGCCACGTCCGGCCCGCCACCTCTTCGTGGATCCAGGCCCGCCGCCCCTTGCGGAGCTGATCGGTGCCGATGACCTTCACATCGTCGGGTACCCGGACCCCCGCCGTACTGGGCGAGGTGAGCACCATCCGCTCTCCGGTTCTGGCACCCACCCGGATGGTCACGTCCTGGGCCCTGCCGAAGCGGCCTTCGGCCACCAGCTCCTCGACCAGCGGGTGAGCCACCAGACAGGAGTCGACCTCCACTGGCTGATTGGTCCGACGGCGCCGGAACGCGAAGCGCCCGTCGGCTCCCGCTGTCCCGCGGACAGTGGTGCGCAGACCGGCGGCCGCCAACGGCTCACCGGTCTCGACCACTGGATCGACCACTCCCCCATCGCGAGCCAGAACATCGGCCACCATCGACCGGCGCAGCTCGGTCTGCACGCTGACGTCGATGTGCTGCCAGTCGCAACCGCCACAGCCGCGCCCCACATGACGACAGGGTGGCGACACCCGACCCGGTGCGGCGTCGATGACCTCGATCACCGAGGCACGGGCGAAGCGGGACCGCTCGTCGTAGAGCTCGACTCGGGCCGTCTCACCCGGTAGTGCACCGGTCACGAACACCACCCGACCCTCGGGGTCGCGGGCCACCATCTCGCCACCCACCGCCACCGCCGTGGTCTGAAGTTCGATCACCGGGCCAGCCATCGAGCCAGCCTAGGTGGGCGCCCCGATCAACCCCGCGGGCGCCAGCGGTCCCGAAACGAGACGACCGGAACTGGCTTCGTAGGATGACCGGCGTGACTGTCGCTCCCCGTCCCGTCCAGATCGCCCCCTCGGTGCTGCCCGCCGACTTCTCCCGCCTGGGAGAAGAGTGCGTGGCCCTCCAACAAGCCGGGGTCGACCGCATCCAGTGGGACGTGATGGACGGGCAGTTCGTTCCCAACCTGACCTTCGGACCCGACGTGATCGCGGCCTGTCGGCCTCACGTGACGGTGCCCTTCGAGGCTCACCTGATGGTCAGCACCCCTGAGGTGC
The DNA here is from genome assembly GCA_963169755.1 of Actinomycetota bacterium. GTDB lineage: Bacteria > Actinomycetota > Acidimicrobiia > Acidimicrobiales > Iamiaceae > Aquihabitans. Next base: position 5,038 of record CAUJFC010000233.1, read on the forward strand.
TGCTCGATCGCTACATAGAAGCCGGCTGCGAGCTGATCTTGGTGCACGCCGAGTCGACCATCCACCTGCACCGCTGCCTCGAGCAGGTGCGCAGCGCCGGAGCCGCCGCCGCCGTGGCCCTCAACCCCTCCACGCCGATCAGTGCGGTCTCCCATGTGCTCGATCTGGTGGAGATGGTGCTGGTGATGACCGTCAATCCGGGCTTCGGCGGCCAGGCCTACCTGGCCAGCATGGAGCCCAAGGTTGCTGAACTACGGACCCTGATCGTCGAGCGAGGCCTAGATGTGGACATCGAGGTCGACGGTGGCATCGGGCCCGAGACCATCGCCGGAGCCACCGCGGCGGGCGCCAACGTTCTGGTGGCGGGCAGCGCGCTTTACCGCGACCCTGAGGGCCTGGCCCACGCCGTGGCCGACCTGCGTTCACGGGCCGAGGCCGCCCAACACCCGGGAGCCTGAGGTTGACCAGGGGGGCTACGTGGTTGGGCCGGACTGCTCTGGTGGTCGTGGTGACTGCCGCGCTGCTGGGCGGGTGCTCGAAGAACGAGACCGGGTCCGATCAGGCGTTCTGTGACGACTTACGCCGGGTTCCGTCGCTGGCCTCGGTACTGACCGGCTTCAGCGAGATGTCGCCGGCCAAGCTGACCGAGGCCCTCGACGATGCCGAGGCCAGCTTCGCTCAGCTCCGCAGGTCAGCCCCCGAGGACCTCTCCGATGAGGTCGACCGAGTGGTCGAGCTGGTCATGGCGGTCATCGATGGGGTCCGAGCCAACGCCACCGACCCGGTGGCGGCCGCCGAAACCATTCGCAAGGCGGTCGCCGCCCACCCCCGGGCCGAAGAGGCGGGGTTGGCGGTAGCCGAAGCCGCCCGAACCCGGTGCTCGGTGGAACTCAACCCGACCGTGGTCGAGAACCCCGACCCGACCGCTTCCTCATCGACCGCTTCCTCATCGACCGGTTCTTCAACGACCGGACCCGATCAGAACGGGCCGTCCACCACCGGCTGAGTCACCAACGGCGACTCAGCCGGTCAGTCGTCGAGCTGCCCGCGGGCGGCGATCACCTTGTCGATGATGCCGTACTCCTTGGCCTGCTCGGCGGTGAACCACCGGTCGCGTTCGGAGTCTTCTTCGATCTGCTCCACGGTCTGGCCGGTGTGGTGAGCGATGCGCTCGGCCATGAGGCGCTTGATGTACATCATGCGCTCGGCCTGGATCGCGATGTCAGAGGCCTGTCCCTGAAAACCGCCGGACGGCTGGTGCATCATGATCTGGCTGTGGGGCAGGGCGAATCGCTTGCCCGGGGCGCCGGCGCACAGCAGGAACTGACCCATGGAGGCGGCCAGACCCATGCACACCGTGCCCACCTCGGCGGTCACGAACTGCATGGTGTCGTAGATGGCCATTCCGGCCGAGATCGAGCCGCCGGGTGAGTTGATGTAGAGCCAGATGTCCTGCTCGCTGTCCTGGCCGTCGAGGTACAGGATCTGGGCGGCGAGCTGGTTGGCGATGGTGTCGTTGACGTCGGTGCCGAGGAACACGATCCGCTCGCGCAGAAGGCGGTTGTAGATGTCCTGAGCGGGGTCGAATCCCCCCGGTCCCTGGGCCACGGGGGTGAGCATGGGCGGCTGCGTCATGGGCGGCAGGCTAGCGGCCGCCCACCCCAGACCGGTCAGCCCGCCAAGGACAAGGTAACGGCGTAATGCCCCTAGGCTGGGGGGCCCGCCGACGTAGCCCAATTGGCAGAGGCACCAGGTTTAGGTCCTGGCCAGTGCGCGTTCGAGTCGCGCCGTCGGCACTCCAACCCGACCGCGCGCTCAATCCAAGGCGGCTACCAACGCCGCCAGGGCCCGGCCCCGGTGGCTGATGCGGTGCTTGGCCTCCGTCCCCATCTCGGCGAAGGTCTGCCCCCCGGCATCGTCGGGCACGAACACAGGGTCGTAGCCGAAACCAGCCGTCCCCCTGGGGCTGTGGGCGATGTGGCCCGCCACCTCACCCTCGGCCACGACCTCGGTTCCGTCGGGACGGTGGAGAACGATCACGCACCGGAATCGGGCCCGCCGCTGGCTGGGGTCGACGAACTCGGCCAGGCGCTCCAACAACAGGGCCACGTTGTCGGCGTCGGTGGCCGCGTCACCGGCGAAACGGGCCGAGTGCACTCCAGGGGCACCATCGAGGGTCTCGACCTCCAGGCCCGAATCGTCGGCCAGGGCAGCCAGTCCGGTAGCGGCGCTGAGCGCCCGGGCCTTGAGGCGAGCATTGCCCACGAAAGTGTCGGCATCCTCGACGACCTCCGGCACCTCGACCGGCCGGGGAACCAGGAGCAGACGGTCGCCCACGATCTCGGCGATCTCGGCCGCCTTGGCCGGGTTGGCTGACGCCAGCACCACCGACTCGCCCCTGACACCTTCGGCAGTCGGTGTCACGGGGCGTCCCGAGGGGTGGGCGGCGTGGCCAGGACCTGACGCTGAAGCTCGGTGATGGTGGCGATTCCGGCCTCGGCCAGACCCAACATGGCGTCGAGCTCGGACCGGGCGAACGTGGCCCCCTCGGCGGTTCCCTGCACCTCCACGAACGAGCCCGATCCGGTCATGACCACGTTCATGTCGACCTCGGCCCGTGAATCCTCCACGTAGGGAAGGTCCAGTACGGCGGTTCCGTCGACCACCCCAACCGATATGGCGGCACACGAGTCGACCAACGGGTGAGTGGTGATGGAACCGGCCAGCAGCAGCCGAGTGAGGGCGTCATGAAGGGCCACATAGCCGCCGCAGATCGACGCAGTTCGAGTACCGCCGTCGGCTTGGAGGACGTCGCAGTCCACCACCACCTGGCGTTCACCCAGCAGGGCCATGTCACAGACCGACCGCAGCGAACGCCCGATCAGTCGTTGGATCTCCTGCGTCCGGCCCGACTGGCGTCCCTTGGCCGCCTCACGCGAGATCCTCTCGGGGGAGGCGCCCGGCAACATCGAGTACTCGGCGGTCACCCAGCCGGTTCCCCGGCCCTTCATCCAGCGGGGCACGTCCTCATCGACCGAGGCGGTGCACAACACCCGGGTGGCGCCGAACGACACCAATACCGAACCAGCGGCATGCACGGTGAAGTCGCGCTCGAAGGTGATCGGGCGAAGGTCACTGGGGGAACGGCCGTCGGGGCGCATTGGTTCTCGTTTCGTCGGGGGTCGCCATCGTCGCAGACCGCCAAGCCCGAGCCAGGGTTGGATCGACACTCCCAGGGAGTTCTCAGCAACTTCTCAGGAAACAGTGCAACGATTCAGCCCATGGCGAGCGAGAAGATCCTGCTGGTCGATGACGAAGAACACCTCCGGTCGATGCTGAACGCCGCCCTCTCCCACAGCGGCTTCGACGTGTATCCGGTGGCCAACGGACGCGAGGCCTTGGCGGCCGTTGGTGAGGTGGACCCAGCCCTGATCGTGCTGGATGTGATGCTCCCCGACATCGACGGGTTCGCGGTCTGCCAGCGACTGCGCACCGAGGGCATTCGCACTCCGGTGTTGTTCCTCACCGCCCGGGACTCGACCGAGGACAAGGTCAAGGGACTGACCCTCGGTGGTGACGACTATCTGGTCAAACCGTTCAGCCTGGAGGAACTGGTGGCCCGTATCGACGCCGTGCTGCGCCGCAGCGGAACCCACCGCGACGACGCCGTACTGAGCTGCGGAGACCTGAGCCTGGACGACAACGCCCATGTGGTGACAAAGGCTGGTGAGGAAGTGGCCTTGTCGCCCACCGAGTACAACCTGCTGCGCTACCTGTTGACCAACCAGGGACGGGTGGTGTCCAAGGCACAGATCCTCGACCACGTATGGCAGTACGACTTCGGCGGCGACGGCGGTGTGGTCGAGACCTACATCGGCTATCTCCGTCGCAAGTTGGACCGCCACGACCCGCGCCTGATCCACACCGTCCGGGGTGTCGGCTACACCCTGCGGCTCCCCCGGAACTGAGGCCGATCGGTGTCGCTGCGACTGCGAGTGGCGCTGGGCATGGCGTTCATCGCCGTGGTGCTGGTGGGATTCGCGGCGCGCACCATCCGCACCACCGAGGCCGACATGATCGCCCAGGTCGACGCCGTTCTGGTTCGCTCGGCCCCTCGACTGCGAGTGGTCGGTCAAGGCATCGACCGCCCGGGCGCATCGCCGCTGTGGGTCGGGGTGATAGCCCGAGGTCGGCTGCGACCCGTGCTGGTCCCAGGCCTCACCAGATCCGACCCGGGCGAGCCAGACCTGAGCCCGGACCGGGCACGCGCCGCACTGGGAGCGCCACCGTTCACCGTCGATGCCACCGGCTCGGACATGCGCTACCGGGTGTACGTGACCAGAGACGCCCGGGCGGGACGCATCGTGGTCTACGCCGCGCCCCTCGAAGATGTTGAAGAGGCGGTTCGCCGAGTACGCAACAACCAACTGGTGGGGCTGGCAGTGGTCCTGTCCACCCTGGGCGTCGTGGCCTTCTGGGTGCTGAAGCTCGGAATCTCGCCCATCCGCCAGATGACCGCCACCGCCACGGCCATCGCCGATGGCGACCGCAGCCGTCGCGTTCCTCACACCCGCCCCGGGACCGAGGCGGCTGAGTTGGGCGACGCCCTCAACCACATGCTGACCCGGATAGAGGAGGACGTGACCGCCCGGGCTTCCTCTGAGGCCCGGCTCCGTCAGTTCGTGGCCGACGCCTCCCATGAGTTGCGGACCCCGTTGGCCACCATCGTCGGCTACGCCGAGCTGTATCGGATGGGCGGACTGGTCGAGTCGGATCAGCTCGATGACGCCATGCGGCGAACCGAACAGGAGGCGCGCCGGATGGCGTCCCTGGTCGAAGACCTGTTGAACCTGGCCCGCCTGGACCAGGGACGACCGCTCCAGTTCGGACCAGTCGACCTGGCTTCGGTGCTGGACGACACCGTTCGAGACTGCCGCGCCGTCGAACCCGATCGACCGGTGAGCTACGACGGACCGGACCGTCTGGTGGTCCAAGGCGATGAGGCCCTGGTCCGACAGGTGTTCACCAACCTGATCGGCAACGTCCGCATGCACACTCCGAGCGACACTCCGGTTCACCTACGGCTACGCACCGAGGACCAGTGGGCCATCGTCGACGTGGCCGACGAAGGGCCGGGTATGGACCACGAAACCGCAGCCCGGGCCTTCGAACGCTTCTACCGCTCTGACACCGCCCGCGCTCGCTCCACCGGCGGATCGGGACTCGGGCTGTCGATCGTGGCCGGAGTGGTTGCCGCCCACCACGGGCACGTCGCCATCTCACCTACCCCCGGCGGTGGGACGACCGTATCGGTGGCTCTGCCACTGCCCACACCGAGCCCGCCCGCGACGCCCGACGTCGCCGGTACTGTCTGAACTCGCCGCTGGTTCCCAGCGATTTCCCAGCTTGAACAGGTTGGGTTGAGGGTGAGATCCCCCACTTGGAAGGAACCCAGAGATGACCAGTCGCAAGATCATCGCCTCAGCCGCCATGGCCGCCGCCCTCACCACCGGAGGCCTGGTGGGTGCAGTGATCGGCACCCCCTCCATCACCGGCGCTCAGCAGGACCCCGGCTCCGGCGCTTCCACCACTGGAGCCAACCAAACCGAAGGCCACCGGGGCCCCGGAGTGGGCCTGAGGGGAATGAAGCTCGAGGCCGCGGCCGAGGCCATCGGTATCAGTGTCGATGACTTGAAGTCAGCCCTGAAGGAGGGAAAGACCATCGCCGAGGTGGCCGAGGCCAACGGCGTAGATCGCCAGACGGTGATCGACGCCCTGGTGGCCGCCGGCAATGAGCAACTCGACGAACTCCGGGCGACACTGCCCGAACGAATGGCCGAGCTCGTCGACCGCACCCTGCCCGAGCGGGGTGAGGGCCATGGGCGTCGCGGTCGGCTCGGGCACTTCGACGGAGAGGTGGCGGCTCAGGCTCTGGGCCTGACCCCCGACGAGCTGCGAGAACAGCTCCGGAGCGGTAAGAGCCTGGCTGAGATCGCCACCGACCAGGGCGTCGACCGCCAGACCCTC
>CAUJFC010000234.1 GCA_963169755.1 Actinomycetota bacterium
GTACCGCTACGGGCCGAGTCATGTGCTGGGCACCCCGATGTTCTGCCTCTACGAAGCACCGCAGTACCGCTCGGCGCGCTGGGACCCGGAGATCGACCGCTGCTTCTACACGATGGTCGGCTTCGACGGCCCCGACGACACCGCCCGCTACATCCGTGACGCGTACTCGGGGAGGCTTCCGAAACCGGCGGCGGGAACCTGGGTCAACTCGCTGTGGGACCGCGCGCAGGCGCCGCCGGGTCGACACGCTGCGAGCGGGTGGTACTTCCTGCCGCCGGCCTCCGCGCTGAGTGCCGAGGAGTGGGCTGAGGTCCGGGCGACGTTCAACGACCGGTTCCTCGACGCCTGGCAGGCCCTGGCACCGAACATGACCCGTGACAACGTGATCGCCCACAAGCTCTACACACCGGACCAGATGGAGCGGAAGGTCATGATGCGGGAGGGCGACTTCTCCCACGGCGAGTTCGTGCCCGACCAGCAGGGTGTGAACCGACCCTTCCCGGAGGCGTCCAACTACCTCACCGAGATCGACGGCCTGTACCTGTGCGGCTCGTCGACCTACCCGGGCGGCGGTGTGCACGCCGCCTGCGGGTACAACGCCTACAAGAAGATCGCGTCGGATCTCGGGCTTCCCAGCCCCATCGGAGCGGGGAGGAGCTACTGATGCCCGACATCTACACCCCTGACTGGTACGAGGCGGTCAAGACCGCCATCAACGACGCCGTCGACACCATGTCGGACACCCCCGAGGGGGCGTGGACCATCTGCGTTGAGATCATGGGTGACGGTGCGTCGCCCTACACCCCCGCCGAGGGCATGAGGAGGTTCCTGGTACGTATCGAAGCCGGTCGCTGCCTGTGGTACCGCGAGCTCGACGGCGACCCCGACGAGCGGCTCGACTACCGCTTCACCGCCCCGGCCAGTGTGTTCGACGGGATCGCCGCCGGTCTCGACGACCCCATCGACGTGGTGCTCCACGGGGCCATCAAGGTCCGCGGTGACATGCGGTTCCTGCTTCGACAGGCCGAACTGGTCAACGTTCTGCTGGGGGCCTACACCTCCGGGGTCGACACCACCTGGCCCCAGGGGAGACCGCCCTACGGCTCGACCGGGGCGGTGACTAAGTGAGCACCACCTCCTACGACGCCGTCATCATCGGAGCCGGCCACAACGGCTTGACCCTCGGTGCCTACCTGGCCCGGGCCGGCCTGAGCGTGGTGGTGCTGGAACGCCGCCACGAGGAGGGAGGCGGCCTGTGCACCGAGGAGATCACCCTGCCCGGGTTCCTCCACAACATCCACGCCAACTACCACACCTTCGTGGGCATGGCACCCCCGGTGACCGACCTCGACGTCCGGGGTCACGGCATCGAGTACGTGCGTCCCGAGGTACAGATGGCCTCGGTGTTCGATGACGGCACCGCCCTGTGCATCTACCAGGACATCGACCGCACGGTAGAAGCCATGGCCGAGTTCTCCCCCGACGATGCCGCCACCTTCAAGCGGCTCTACGACGAGGCTCACGGGTTCGTGGACCTGCTGCTGGGCACCCTCATGTATCAGCCGCCGCTGTCGGTGAAGGAGCTCACCAAGGCCCTGTCCACCTTCGGAGTCGACAAGCGCTCGGAGTTCTTGTCGGTGAAGCTGCGGCGCGAGACCATCAACCAGTTCCTCGACGCCCACTTCACCCATCCCCGGATCAAGGCCCACCTGGCCTTCCACGGAGCGGTCTGCTCCTACACCAACGACGTTCCGGGCCTGGCCATCGGGTTCCCCCTGCTGGTGGGCAAGATCAACAACTGGCATCTGTGCCTGGGGGGCTCCCACCGCTTGGCCCACGCTCTCTGGCGGGACTTGGCCCAACACGGTGGGGTGATGATCGCCGACGCCGAGGTGGACCGGATCCTGGTCGACGGCGGCCGGGCGGTGGGAGTACGGCTCAGCGACGGCGAGGAGATCGAGGCTCGGCGTCTGGTGGCTTCCACCGTGTCGGCCGAGCAGACCTTCTTGGAGTTCCTCGACGAGTCGGTGGTGGGCGCGGATCTCGCCCACAAGGTCCGCCACGAGATCGCCCACAAGGACTGGTCGTTGTTCTCGGTGCACCTGGCCATGGGGGCGCTGCCCCACTACGAGGCGGCCGCCTTCAACCCCGATGTCGACCGGGCCTGGGTGGTGAACCTGGGTGTCGACTCCACCGACCACTTCGACACCGACTGGAAGACCATCCGGGCCGGAGGGTTGGTGAGTCCTCAACCCAACGCCGCCGTCAACACCCTCTATGACCCCACCGACGCCCCCGAGGGGTGTGCCACCGGCCTGCTGCGCCAGTTCGCCCCCTACGACCTGGCCGAAGGCGGTGCCGCCGGCTGGGACGGCATCGGCCGCTCCTACGGGCACCGCTGCATCGAGGCCTGGCGGCGCTACGCCCCCAACCTCACCGACGAGGTCATCTTGGACTGGGAGGTGTTCACCCCCCTCGACATCGCCCGCAAGCTCCCCAACATGGTCAAGGGAGACTGGATGATGGGTGAGATCAGCCTGGCCAACATGTTGGACCAGCGGCCTCTGCCCGAGCTGGGTCAGTACCGCACTCCCGTACAGGGGCTCTACATGGCGGGCTCCACCCAGCACCCCCACGGTTTCATCACCTTCGGACCGGGCTACAACGCCCTCCAGGTGATCGCCGATGACCTGGACCTCGACAAGTGGTGGATCCAGATTTGAGTCCACGGCCCGCCCCGGCAGTCGAGCTGAGCGACGGCGACGACGCCTCGGGTATGGCGATCATGATCGCCGACCTGTTGGCCGACAACCTGCGCGACTATCGGGGCCGGGCCCGGGTGGCGGCCCTGCTGCGGGGCTCGGTGGTACTCACCGCCGCGGACCGGGACCTGTCGATCACCCTCACCTTCGGCCGAGCCGGGGTGTCGGTGGCCGATGGCGCCGCCGCCGGGGCGGCAGCCATGGCCGGGCCGTGGTTGGCCATGAGCCGGGTGTGCAGTGGACGGATGTCTCCGCTGGAGGCCGTGGCCCGACGAGAGCTGACGGTCACCTCGGGTCGATCGCTGTGGGCGCTACCGGCCGCCGGATGGGTGCTGTCGGTGCCAGCCGCCTACTACCTCGATGCCGCTCAACGGGCCGACCTGGCGCACCGCCGACGGATGCGGTTGGCGGCCGGTCTGGTCGTGGTCGCTTCGCTGTCGGCAATTGCCGTGGTCCTCGGTCGTCGGCGCTGCTGACCCGCCACCGGCGTGCCAGCATGCACCGGTGACCCTCGGGCCCAGCCCGAACCCTCCCGGAGAATCGAGAAACCAGTGGATGCCCTGACCGTCGCTGTCGAAACCGCTCCCGCCGTGTCGCATCTGACCTCGGCGTTCATGCTGCACCCCCGTACCTACGCCCGCGGCGCCGAACTCGGCTTCAGTGGACTCGACTTCTACGTGTGTGGCCGGGGTGGGGTGTTGGGTGATGTCGACGCCGACGTGGTGACGGCGGCCTTCGCCTTCTTCGAGCCCACCATGGTCAGAACCCAGTGGGAGATGGGCCGCCGGGTCAGCGAACCGCTGGAGGCGGGACGGACGTTCGCCGACTGCCTGCGTACCTGGACCGAGGCCAAGGTTCCCGAGGACTTCGACACCACCCGCCTCGCCGACCTGGCGGCTCGGGTGGTGGCCGCCGCCTCCCCGGCCGTGGCTCCGCTGTTCGCCGGCTGGCGGGCCGCCATCACCGTGCCCGACGGACCGTCGGCGGCCACCTTCGCCATGAACGCCCTGCGGGAACTTCGCGCCGCTCATCACGCGGCGGCGGTGGTCACCTCCGGGCTGACCATGCATCAGGCGGTGTCGCATCGCTCACCGGTCATGAGCACGGTCTTCGGCTGGGGAGAACCGCTCGACACCGCTGGCCTGTCAGCCGACTGGGACCAGGCCGAGGAGGCCACCAACCGGGCCCTGGCCCCAGCCTTCGAAGTGCTCGATGCCGGGGAACGCCAGGAGTTCCGCGACCTCTCATTGGCTCTGCTGGCCGCGGTAGGCGACCCGATGGGGGCCGCCAGCGCCTGACGGCTCCGCGCCGTCACCGGAGCGGCCCAGCTGGTTCCAGATGCTGGGCCATCATGGCGGGGGCGGGCGATCCATGGCCCGACCGATCCGCGACCACCAGTAGCAAACGAGAAAGGCCCCACCGTGTCCCAGCCCACCGTCTGGTTCAACCCCAGATGCTCCAAGTGCCGCACCGCCCACTCGATCCTGGCCGAGCGAGGTGTGGACGCCTCCTACCTCGAGTACCTCCAGGAGCCACCCTCGGTCGACGAGCTGCGCCGGGTGCTGGCCATGATGGGCACCACCGACCCCCGCGCCATCGCCCGCACCGGTGAGGCCCGTTGGAAAGAGCTGGGTCTCGACGACGCCGACGACGACACCGTGTTGGCCGCCATGAACACCGACCCCATCTTGATCGAGCGCCCCATCGTGATCGTGGGGGACCGGGCCGTGGTGGCCCGCCCGCCCGAGCGGCTACTCGAACTACTGGATGATCCGGCGACCGACTGACCGGACCGGTTCTGAGGGAAACATTCCGCCGCCTTGGGATTAGATCGTGACACGAAGTAAAATGGTTTCGTGTTCACCGCCACCCGTCCCGACCGCGGACGACGACTGACCCGTTTCGGTGGCTTCGCCACCACCCGACTCCGCCAAGGCCTGGCCGTACCGGTACTGGTGGTGGGCGTGGGTAGCGGCATCGTCGGCGCCGCCTACCTGGGGGCGCTTCACGTCACCACCGAGCTACTGGGACCCGGCGACAACTGGACCGCCCTGGCCCACGGGCTCATTCTGGTGGCCGTCGGGGTGTCCATCACGGTTCTGTCCCGCCTGCTTGGCGACAGCGGCAACGTCGAGCTCCTGGTCGACAACATCCACGTACTGGGCGGTGCTGAGGACATCCGCCAAGTCCGTCCCCTGATCCCCATTTCGCTGCTGTGCGTTGGTGCCGGTGGAACCATGGGACCCGAGGCCCCCCTGGTCCAGACCAACGGTGCCTTCGGTACCTGGATTGCCGACAAGTTCACGCTCGACGCCGAA
>CAUJFC010000235.1 GCA_963169755.1 Actinomycetota bacterium
CGGGTCGGCGGGTAACGGCCTCCGCGAGAACGTCGCACGCCAGCGCCGTGTCTAGTGCAGATCTGGTGCAAATCGGCTTCGGGCCGGACGCGACGGAGGCGGCCTCCGACGTCGAAAACCGCCTCTCACCAGGTATTTTGCTGGCGCGCTTGGATGGACTCGAACCCCCAACCTTCTGATCCGTAGTCAGGTGACCGGCGTCCCAGTACGTCCAGCCCGTCCCGACCAGTCCGCGAAGTCCCAGGTAGAGGGCTTGCGCCGTCCCATTGCGTCCGGCCAGTCCCACCGAGTCCAGCCTGTCCCGGTGCAACTTTGGTGCAACTTCCGACGACCCAGGGTGACCGCCACAAGACCCCGAGGCTCCTCGCAATCGTCCTCGGCCTTTGGAGAGACGAGAGGTACCCTCCCGAGTCGAGCGGAAGGAAAGACGGTGCCCGAACCTCCACGTCGTGCTCAAGATCCCCCCCGACAACCCCGTGCGCAGATCGCCTGGAGGGAAGGCGGACCCCCACCCCTGCAACTTGATGGATCCGTGCTGTTCTATCCGGGTGCTGGGTCAGACTGGAAACAAGGCCGCGGTCGAGGCCGGGGAGCGCCCCGGTGTGACCTCGGCTGAGTCGGCCGAGCTGCGCGACGCCCGCAAGCGGATCCGTCTGCTCGAGCAGGAGAACGAGGTGCTGCGCCGAGCCGCTGCATATCTGGGGCAGGCAAACCTCCCAAAAGGCTGATGTACCCGCTCGTGCGCGAGCTCGCCGCTGACGGGATCCCCGTCACGGTGTCGTGTCGGGTACTCGGTCTTGCTCGCTCCGCCTACTACCGCTGGGTCGCCTCGCAGTTCACCGACGCCCAACTGGAGGAGGCGTACCTCACCAACGCGATCTTCGACGCCCACCGCGACGACCCCGAGTTCGGGTACCGGTTCCTCGCCGACGAAGTCCGCCTCACCGGCTGGGTCGTGTCGGACCGGGTGGTGTGGCGGATCTGTCGGGACTTCGGCTGGTGGTCGTGCTTCGGCAAACCCAAGGCCCGCAAGGGCTCCAAGCCCGGAACGCCGTCCCATGACGACCTGGTGCGGCGGGACTTCACCGCCACGGCGCCGAACGAGTTGTGGCTAACCGACATCACCGAGCACTGGACCCGCGAAGGAACGATCTACCTCTGCGCGATCAAGGACGTGTTCTCCAACCGGATCGTCGGGTGGGCCATCGACTCGAGGATGAATGCCCGCCTCGTGGTCGCCGCAATCGAGATGGCCGCCGCCCGCCGCGACGGTGACATCGCCGGCTGCATCCTGCACTCCGACCGTGGCAGCCAGTTCCGCGCTCGGAAGGTGCACCGGACCCTCGCCCGCCACGGCCTCGTCGGTTCGATGGGCCAAGTCGGCTCCGCCGGCGACAACGCCGCCATGGAATCGTTCTTCGCCCTGCTCCAGCGCAACGTCTTGGACCGGCGCACCTGGGCAACCCGCGACGAGCTGCGCATCGAGATCATCACCTGGATCGAACGCACCTACCACCGACGCCGACGCCAAGCCCGCCTCGGCCGATTGACCCCCATCGAATACGAAACGATCATGACCCCTCAGACGGCAACCGCCGCCTGACTACCCACTGTCCCATCGTCGCGCGGCAGTCCCGATCGACGGTGGCTGCCGATGCGCGATGGGGAGCTGCGCCTGAGGGTGTGGTGGCGGCGATGGCCACCGGATCGCCCGCCTCTACCCGGCCTCGACGCGTTCCAAACGCTCCACTGCGGGCAGATCGCGAAGTCCCTCGACCTCAGGATCAAGCGTGATCCCCGCAAGGAATGCACGGAGCTCATCGACGGTCAGCCCATCGAACGGGTGACTGTCCCGAAGAGCATGATCCGATAGGTCCAAACGCCCATCCTCGATCGGGAACACAGTCAAGCCAGTCTGCTGGGACCACTCGCCGTTGACGACGAATAGCGCCACCACGTAACTGCGACCAACATCCAGTGAAGGTGCGCCAGGTTCGACTTCGGCCAGGTAGCCATCAGGGGTTGCAACTCCACCGAGAGTCTGCAACTCCAACTCAGTCCCGAGCAAGTTCGCCTCACCCCATATGACCGAGTCTACGTTTACCGAAACATACCGGAGTACTGTTTGGCCGAGCCCAACGTCGCCCGCTGGGTCGCCTTCAGCGAATCTCTCTGTTGTGACGGAGATTTCTACCACGGCGTCGCTGAAGTCAACTATGTCGCGAGGCTCATCATCAGGCAAGAAGGACATTCCGTGGGAGACGATAGTGTCTACAGGCACGAATGAGTCTGATGCGGAGGACTTCGAGCCCTCACCACCGCAGGCCGTTTGGGCAACAAGTACGAATAGTGGGGCTATGACTTTGGCGATCTTCATGCTATCTCCTCCAATGGGTGTAACTCACTACTAAATGTCGCTCCAGCTAGCCTGGAAGGTGAAGCGTCGAAAGCAAAGCCCTAGTAGGTACCATTAATGATGGTGACATTGTGGTCGCCGAGGTGCAGGACCCGCTCAGATGCGCCATCCCTCATGCACCCGAGAACTGGATTGTCGTCATTCTGAACCGGATCGGCATCTGAGCCGTGCAGTAGACCTACTTGATGGCCACTTTCATGACAGATGCTCGCCTGGTAGGTATCCGGGTTCGTACCCGCAGAGGTAGAAAGCAGCTCAAGTAGTCGATCGTGATGGATCTCTAGGTATGACTGATCACATCGAGCACTTGCGGGGAAATCGGAGTCCTCACAGTAGCTCTGCGCCGCACGATAGTTGACCATGTTGTTGTTGACGCGAATCATCATATCAGTTTCGAGGTTATCGTCAGCGTCAGTCGACGCATTGGTGACACGAGACGTGTTGAGCTCGGTTTGACTTCCGAGTGCCTCCATCCCAGCGACCGCACCTTCCCATATATACTGCTTGACATTTGGGTCGATCCAATATGTGACCGTAGTGCCGTCTGTCTTGCAGAGGCTGTTACCCGAATTGCAGGTTGTTCTCCCATTCTCGAAGGTTCCCTGCGTTGGAAACATATTATCGAAGCAACTTGTCAGCGACGTCGTGATGATCAGAATCAACGCGATTCTGGCAGCCACCCATTTACCGCGGATGTCGGATTGCGGACTACATCTACGTGATTGAATAGACCATATTGGATTCATTATCTTTACCCGCGTTTCTGTGTTGGACAGAGTCCCGTGGGGTGGTGGGGTTTGGGGTGTGATGCCCGGTGTTGCTCAGCCTTCGATTTCGGGCTGGGCGGGGTCAGTGGCGCGCGTCTGGTCGAGTTGGGCTATCGAGGTCTCTGAGAGGTAGCGGCGGGCGATGGCCCACTCATCGTGCTGGTCGGCGAGCACGGCACCGATGAGACGGAGCGCGGCGGCGTCGTTGGGGAAGATCCCGACCACGTTGGAGCGGCGCTTCACCTCCTTGTTCAGCCGTTCGAGGGGGTTGTTCGACCAGATCTTGCGCCAGTGCGCCCGCGGAAACGCGGCGAACGCCAACACGTCGGTGCGCGCGGAGGCCATGAGGGCAACTGCTTTGGGGAACCGGGTCTCGAGGGTGTCGGTGACCTCATCCCAGCGGGCGGTCACTTCGCCGGGGTCGCCGAGAGCGAAGATCGACCAGAACGCGGCCGACACCATCTCCGGGTGGGCCTTGGGGATCACCGCGAGCAGGTTCTCCGTTAACCGGCCCTCGACTGGGCTTCCGGCGAGACGGCCGAGGGGGGTCCACTTGTTGATGATTCAGCGGCTGAAGACTCGGTGGCGGAGGTGGCGCTGATGACCGTGACGGTGACCCGGGCTGGTGGGATGCATCGGCTTGACGGCGACTCCGGTCTGGTCGAGATCGGCAACCGTTGGCTCGGGCATCTCGAAGCGAGGAACTACTCGCCAGCGACCGTTCGCGGTGATCCCCGTGGCGATGACCACCGCCCGAGACACGACCTGACCCAGGGCTTCGTCACGGACGTTGACGTAGGTGGCGTCCAGGTACACGTAGGGGAACGCGACGTGGCCGAGGGTGCGGTTGCGGAAGGCGTCGACGAGCTCGTCGAGACCTGCACAGATCCGTGACACCTCGGACTTGGACATGCCCCTGGTGACGCCCATGGCCTCGACCAGGTCATCGACGGCCCGCGTCGACACGCCGTGCACGTAGGCCTCCATCACCACCGCGTGCAACGCCTGGTCGATACGGCGACGAGGCTCGAGCAGCGACGGGAAGTAGGTGCCCTGACGCAGCTTGGGGATCTCGAGGTGCAGATCACCAGTCGCCGTCGACAACAGGCGGGGCCGATGCCCGTTGCGGTGCGTGGTCCGCTCAGGACCCCGTTCCCACGGGCCCGCACCGATGACCGCAGCCGCCTCGGCCTCGATCAGTTCTTGGAGGGCCCACTGGGCGAGCTGGCGGACCTTCGTGATGTGCGCTCCGGGGGGCGTGGAGCATGGGACCCTCCATACCGTCGGCTGGTGTCTGGGGGTCATCAGCTCGACCCCGAAGCTCGCCATCGATGGTACTCGGGCCCGGTGACATCCCGGACGGACCACAGTGCCGAAATGCGGCCCACGCAGCCACTTGGGCCAAGACGAGACGAAGCCGAGCGTGAGACGTGCCATGAGTAAGCAAGTCCGGGTGTCGGAGACCCAGTCGTAGGACTGCCCGTTACCTGAGCAGAAAGCCGGGCTAGTTCAAAGAAGGCGGCACCCGCACCAGAGCGCAGGAGTCAACAAGATGCCGGGGCCACTGTCACCCACTTACCGAGGCCGCGTCGAAAAAGTGTCACCCAGCTACCGGAGCCACGGTGTCCACCATGAACCGGGACTGCACACACACGCTCCGGTGCAAGTCCGGTGCAAGTCGGCCTGATCCCGGAATCGGCGGAGGCGGCCTCCGGGACCGGGGACCGCCTCTGACCTGCGCATCTGGTTGGCGCGCTTGGAGGGACTCGAACCCCCAACCTTCTGATCCGTAGTCAGATGCTCTATCCAATTGAGCTACAAGCGCCAGGTTGGTTGGTGCAACCTACTACCCGGCCGGTGGGGCAGGCCAACACGCAACCGGTTCGGGCGGCGGCAGGGTGACCACCCGGAAGTCGCGGCTCACCGCGGCCACCTCGTCGGGGAAGCGGGCCACGTCCACCCCCAGAGCAAATCCCTGCTCCGCCCCCAGAGGTACGAAGAAATCATCGTGGTGGGTGGCCACCACCAGTCGGGGCTCCAGCCGCGGCAGGATCCGTTCCAGGTAACGGGGGGTGAACTGGCGGCCGGCGATGCCGCACAGCATCACGTCCACCTCACGATTGCCCACCTCGTCGTCGAGCAGGTCGGCCGAGCCCTGGTGGTAAAGGCTCACCCCGGCCACCGAGATGTGGATCCCCCACACCTGACCGCAGTTGTAGGTCTGCGGGGTGAGGGCGCCAAGGTGCTCGCAGGTGAGCTCACCCCCCTGGTTCACCTTCAACCCCAAGACCAGCTTGGAGTGGACGCTGGGCACGAAGGTCACCTCGAACGGCCCGATCTCATACACCCGGTGGGCTTCGACCTCCACCGCACGATCGGCCAGTCCGTGGAGTGCCATGAGGTGCCGAGCCGATGCGCTGCCGTAGACGGTGGCCCCGTCACGACGGGCGATCTCGGGGGCATCCACCGCGTGGTCGAAATGAGTGTGACCCACCAGCACGGCGTCGGCACGAGGCAGCCACTGGCTCACCAGCGACCGATCGGGGAGAACGGTACGGCGGCGCAGCATGGCCGACAGCGGAACCCGGCTCACGTAGGGGTCGATCAGCACCGTGGTGCCCTGATACGACAGCCGGAAGCCCGCCACCCCCAACCAGCTCACCTCCAGACCGGGGGGCAGCCCGAGTTCGCCAGGGTCCACCACCAAGTCGGCCACCGTGGCCCGGTCACGGGCGGCGTGTCCCGACCGAGTGGCCGAATAGGCCACCATGTCGATGGCGTGACGCAGAGGTGAGGTCATGGGGAACTCCGTCGGACTCGAACGGCCTGAGGCTACGGGAGGAGTCGGAACCGAATCGGCGTCAGCGGCGAGGACGGCCAAAAACGCCGATGGAGCACCGGATGACCGGTGCTCCATCCAGATTGTGATCGGTTACCGAGGCGAGCCGAGTCCTGACCTACCTGAGTCGGCCCTCGAGGTCAGGATCAGGCGGGGCAGCCGCCACCGGGGATCCGGCGGCCACCGGGACGCCAGGGCTGCCAGGCGTCGCCGTAGATACGGGCGGCCTCGTTGGAGAGAGCCTTGGCCACCTGGGCGTTCTTGACCGGGTCGGCCATCTCGGCGAACTCGTAGCCGAAGGTCTTCTTGATCCAGCGCTTGTGAGTGGGGTGAATCTGGAACAGCCCGGTGGTTCCGCTGCGGGGGTTCACCGCATCGGCCTGGAACCGCGACTCACGGTGCACGATCCGCTCGGCGCACGCCGCATCCACTCCCCAGTTCTGGGAGATGGCAAGACGGGCAATGCCTTCGGGGGTGCAGGCCGAGGTTGCTCCGGCCACTGCAAGAACGGCCAGAAGGCCGATCAACAGGTGCCAGGGGCGGCGCCGTGACGCCTCCGGCTTCGGGGCTCCGTTCTCGACGGAACCGTGGACCGGGGCGGGGGCGGGGGCTGACACTCGTTTGCAACTCCTGATTCGGTGGACCCGACTAACCCGGAGGGCGGTCCAGCTACCGGGCGAACCGGCGGGCTGCGGGCGGAGGTGGGGGCCACCGAAGTGACCGCGACCACCGCGCTGGGGAGAACGAGGAGACATGTTTGTCGCATTTGTCATGGAAATGCAACATCAGAAAGAAAACCGTGACCAACGACCACCAAGCGCAATCCCCGCCACCCGGTACCAGGAGTGCACTGCCACTACCCGGCCGACACAGTGCCGCCAACAACGAGAGAACCCCGCCCACCGGATGGCAGACGGGGTTCTCTTCGCTTGCCTGGCGGAGAGGGTGGGATTTGAACCCACGGACGGGTTACCCCGTCACCTCCTTAGCAGGGAGGCCCGTTCGGCCGGACTCCGGCACCTCTCCAGGGATGCGGCCCGCATGGTACACCGACCGGCGCGACCGCCACACCCACATGACGCACCACAACCGTCGAGTCGGTCGTCGCCATCTCGCACGCCTACGATGCCGGGCGGAGCGGTGGCAGAGTGGACGAATGCACCGGTCTTGAAAACCGGCGACCTGAAAGGGTCCGAGGGTTCGAATCCCTCCCGCTCCGCCAACGTCATGGTCGTCCTGGTTCGGTAGTCAGGGCCAGATCGCCGGCCGTGGTGGCCGGTAGCGTGCCCGATGTGAACCCCGGTGACCTGCTGCGGTCGATCCTGACCAGCCGCGTCTACGAGGTGGCCAATGAGACCCCTCTCGAGACCGCTCACAAGCTCTCGGCCCGCCTGGGATGCACCATCTCGTTCAAGCGAGAAGACCTCCAGCCGGTGTTCAGCTTCAAGATCCGTGGTGCCCACAACAAGATCGCGCACCTGTCCCCGGCTGAGCTCGCCCGCGGGGTCATCACCGCCAGCGCCGGCAACCATGCCCAGGGGGTGGCCTACTCCGCCCGTCACCTGGGCGCCCGAGCCCTGATCGTGATGCCCGAGACCACTCCGTCCATCAAGGTGGAGGCGGTGCAGGCCCTGGGGGCCGAGGTCACCCTCAGCGGCGACAGCTACTCCGACGCCCAGGCCCGCTGCGACACCTTGGTGACCGAGACCGGTATGACCTTCGTCCACCCTTTCGATGACCCGCTGGTCATCGCCGGGCAGGGCACCATCGGTGACGAGATCGTGCGTCGCGCCACCGACGGATTGGACGCCGTGTTCGTACCGGTCGGCGGGGGCGGCCTGATCGCTGGGATCGGCGCCTACCTGAAGACCGTCACCCCCAACGTGAAGGTGATCGGAGTGGGATCGGTCGAGGCCGACGCCATGTCACGCTCGCTGACCGCCCGGCATCGGGTGGAGTTGGCCGAGGTGGGGATTTTCGCTGACGGTGTGGCCGTGCGTCGGGTGGGCGAACACACCTTCTCCCTGGCCCAGAAGGTGGTGGATGAGATGGTCACCGTGACCAACGCCGAGGTGAGCGGCGCCATAAAGGACGTGTTCGACGACACCCGATCCATCGTGGAGCCGGCCGGGGCACTGTCGGTGGCCGGAATGAAGCGGTGGGCCGAAGACCACGACGTGACCGGGATGCACCTGGTGGCGGTGCTGAGCGGCGCCAACATGAACTTCGACCGCTTGCGATTCGTGGCCGAACAGGCCCAGGTGGGCGAGGAGCGTGAAACCCTGCTGGCCGTGACCATCCCCGAACGCAAGGGGGCGTTCAGCGACTTCTGTGACGTGTTGGGCAAGAGGGTCATCACCGAGTTCAACTACCGCCTGCACGGGCGGACCAGCGCACAGATCTTCGTGGGGGTCACCACCACCTCACGCCACGACGCCCAGGGGCTCATCGCCCGGCTGGGTGACAGCGGCTACGACACCATCGACCTGTCCGACAACGACGTTGCCAAGCTGCACGTGAGGCACATGGTCGGGGGCCGGGCCGCCGGGGTGACCGACGAGGTGCTGCACCGATTCGAGTTCCCCGAGCGCGCCGGCGCCCTGATGCAGTTCCTCTCGGTACTGGGAGGTCGCTGGAACATCAGCCTGTTCCACTACCGCAACCATGGAGCCGACGTGGGCCGGGTGCTGGCCGGGTTCGAGGTTCCCCCGGCGGAACGGGGTCAGTTCCACACCTTCCTGAAGACGCTGGGGTATCCCTTCGCCGACGAGGGCCACAACCCCGCCTACCGCCAGTTCCTGACCGGCTGATCTGCCAGCGCAGACCGGAACCATCCAACGAGATCGAGCCTCCCAACGGGATCGATCCCGCCCCGTGGCGTGAATGACAGAACATGGGACCTTGTGCCCTTGTCGAGAGCACCACCGGGGTAGAGGCTCGGGGGATGACGCGCCCTCTCAATGTTCTTCTGCTCGAGAGCAACCCTTGGGCCGGCGAGGTCACCGCCCAACGGCTGACCGAAGACGGATACCGGGTGCACCGTTGCCATGAGCGGGGCGACAACGGCTTCGCCTGCGTGGGGTTGGGGCCCGACCCCCACTGTCCCCTCGACGACCACGTCGATGTGGCGGTTCTGGTGCGGGCCGACAACTCCACCGGGCCCACCCCTCACGAAGATGGAGTCCGCTGCGCGATCCGAGCCGGCGTTCCCTTGGTTGAGGTGAGCGACGGCGGGTCCGGGCCCTACGCCCAATGGGTGGCACTACACGCCGACGAGACCACCGCTACCGCCGCCTGCGCCACCGCGGTCGAACTGGCCCGTCAGCCCATGGCGGCCGCGGTGGTGACCCGCCTGGGCCCGCTGCTGGCCGAGGCCGGCTTGAGCCCCGATGACGTCGAGTGCCGCATCGGGTCCAACCACCCAGACCTCGATGTGACCATCGAGGTCCCCGGTCCGGTGGACCGGCCCCTCGAGCAGGCACTGAGCGTGCGCGCCTACGACGCCCTACGTCCGATGACCTTGGACTACAAGACGGTGAACGTCACCGTTCACGGAATTCCCTGATCCCGGTGATCGGTTTGCCGCGCCCCCGTGAATGTTGCGTGGGCGGGCGATCACCCACAGTCACGCCGGTCCCATACCATGGACGCGCCACGACGACCTGGGAGGACCGGTGAGCATCGACGCCCAATCACCCACCTCCGCTGGTGTTCTGGCCGACGAGATCCGCCAGCTGATCGGTATGAGGTCACGTACCTCGGTCAAAGACCGTTCGTTTCCTGCCCTTTTCGATCTTCTCACCGACGAGGAGAAGTCCACCCCCGACAGCCGGTTCAACGCCCTGACCCGTCTGATCGATCAGGCCATTGCCGACATCGACGACCCGGCCCATCGCCATGCCGCCACCGCCCTGCTGGGTTCGGGACCGAACCGATGGGCCACGGTGGCCCAGCGTGGAGCCGAGGCCGCCTCGGCCTTCAACTGTGGCTGGGACAACTACCGGCGACGCCGCACATCCGCCCCGTCTCACCTCGAAGACACCATCGACGCTCTGGTGGCCAGCCTGTTGAACGGCCAGAGCGGCACCCTCCACGATCGGACTGGCACCCACCCCGCCGCGACCGTGGTGATCGACTCCACCGATGTCGACACCAACACCCCGACCAGCGACGAGCCAAGGCCCGTTCCGGACACTCCCCATCCCCGAACCCGAGCGGTGATACTGGGAGTAGGGGCCGCGGTACTGCTTCTCAGCGCTGGGGCGCTGGCCTGGAGCGTTCTCGCCCGGGGTGACAACCACGACCGGACCGTCGTGGCGGCACCACCCCGAGATGCCCCCGAGCGCCCCACCAGTTGTGAGCGCCTGACCCACCAGGTCGGAGACCTCTCCCCCACCGCCGACGACACGCTCCGAAGCTGGGCCCCTGAGTTCCGTCGGGCCGGGAGCGACCTTCCCGACGGGGTCGGCCGTTGCGCCGGACTCCTGAGCCACGATCTGGACCTGATCATCCAGCCGATCTCCGACGACACCAACGAAGGAGTCGGGGCTCTGGTCGGAGTGGACACCGACCCCCGAAGGGTGTTGCTCCTCTACCACCACGAGTACTGGACCTACCGCAGGTTCGTAATGGCCTATGGGGCCACCATCGGTGTGCCCGTCGCCCGAACCGACCGACCCGACGGCACCAGGATCGTGGAGCTGACCGACGGCGCCCTGGTCGGCGGGCGCTACCAGAAGTCACATGTGGTTTTCGGTGCGGCCTACGCCACCTGGACCCGTCGAGGCGGACCTGACGGAGACATGGGGTTGCCGATCTCGGATCTGCGTGACGTCCCCGACCAGGGAAAGGTGCAGGATTTCCAGAAGGGTCGGATCGTCATCAGCTACCGAGACCCCTCCACGGTGCGCTGGGAACCGGTTGCCAACCCGGCAACCTTGCTGCCGGCCGACATCGCCGGGCGGGTGGTGACTGCTGATGACGGTTCGTCATGGTGGATCGACGAGGCGGGCGTTCGCCACTGGCTTCCCACCTCCAGTGACTTCGGCTGCGCCAGCGCCACCGGAGGCGCGATCGAGGAGCGAATACCTATCATCGCGGTGTCCACCCTGCCTATCGGAGAGCCGTACCGGTGCCGATGACCCCATCTCCCTCGAACCGCGCCTCTGGTTCCACCGCGGCGAAACTGACCGCGGTCTGTGCCGTACTGGTACTGATCGCCGCCCTGTGGGTTCAGTTCCGTCCAACCAAGCCTGAGCCCGGCGATCGAACCCGGCTGGACGCGGTGGCCGGGCGCGAGCCCACCACCGACCGGGCCAGCATGAATCTGCCGCCCCCCACCGACCCCCACCCTGTCACCACCGACGGTGCCACGGCGACACCTCCCGCCCTCGAGCCCGCCGTCAGCCCGAGCAACGGCCGGGCCGGACATGTCAGCTCGACACCTCAGCCTTCTCAGGTCTCCATCGACGGCGCCTGGCCGGGTACGGGCACGATGAGTCCATCGGCCGGAGGGGTCCCGGCCGGAGGGGTCCCGGGCGGGACTCTGTGGCTGCCGGGGGCCAAGGAGCAAGCCCCGATCACCGGGCCATCAACTGACCTGCCTGAGGATCTGCCCGACACTGGCCTGAACCGCGAGCCCAAACCCGAGCCCGAGGTCGACCAACCCGAGCCTGATCCCGAACCCGAACCCGACGAGCTCGAGCCCGACGAGCTCGGCTGCCCCAACTTGGGGCTGTTGCCGATCGGCGGGTTCGAGGCCGACGCCCCCCGTCGGTCACCACCCTGTACCCGAAGTTCCGGGCACTGGCCTACTCCGAGTGGAGTTCAACTGACCTGGTGTGCGCCCACCCTCTGGAGCCGTGGCGGGACTTGGTGATTCAGCGCCTGGAAGCCGGGGGCAACGACGTCGGCACCATCATCACCGCCGCCGACGGCTCCAGCATGGCCATGCTCCTCACCAGCACCGAGTGGAACTCGTACCGGTTCCGCTACAACGGGGGACCCGACGGCAACAACCTTCTGGGCTATCCGGTGGGGCGACTCGACCTCGACGGCACCCCGGTCATTCGTACCACCCGAGGCGGTCTGGTCTTTCCCCAGCCCGGTGGAGTGGGTGTTCCGGTGCTGGGCGGTGCGTGGGACTTCTGGATGTCCCACGGTGGGGCCGGCGGCCCCATGGGTCTACCGATGGGAGTGCCCGAGTCCGGGGCGGGTGAGCTGGGCGAGGTGACCTGGAGGCCAGGCCTGGCCTCCACCGGAGCCCGTCAGTCGTTCCAGAACGGCTGGCTCCATCTCCCCGGGGTCATCTCCGACCAGGACGCGGCCGCCCAGCCAGCCGACCGCTACATCTGGCACCCTTGGAGCGATCTGCCCCCCGACCCCGAGCCGGCCATCGACTACCGGGGTCACATCATGAAGCTGGGGCCCACCACCTGGTATGTCGACCGAGACGGTGTCCGCCACTGGATTCCCAATACCAGCTCCTGGATGTGTGCCACCTGGGACCTGAAGGCCACCCAGTTCCTGGTGGAAGCCAACGAACTCGACGCCTACCCGTTGGGGTCCGACTTCGTGTGCACCGATTTCAAGCAACCCCAGCCGTAGCTCTCGCACGGGTCGGACTCCCTGCCCAACTCATCGACAAAGCCTCGGCACCCAGGTCATAGGTTCGCTCGACTGTCTCCAGCCCGCGGCAGGCGTTGACCACACCCACCACCTCAGCCCAGCGAGCCAGCGAGGTGTCTCGATGTGGGCCCCCGGCCGACCGAGCCGACGCCGGAGGGATGTCGGCCAGGCGGGCCAGGCGCACCCGCAGGTTGTGAGCCTTGCGACGG
>CAUJFC010000236.1 GCA_963169755.1 Actinomycetota bacterium
GTGGCTGGGAGGTGCCCCCATGGGGCGGGCCGCCCTTCGGGTGGTGCTGGGGGGAACGGTGGCCATGGCGGTGACCTGGGCGGTGGGCCAGTTGTTCGAGGTGTCGGTCACCTGACGCCGCGGCTCGGGCCCGGACGCGAAAAGCCCGGCACCGTGGGCCGGTGCCGGGCTCAGCGCTCGATGATCACTCGTAGTAACGGAAGATGATCTCGCTCACGCACGACGGCTTGGAGGCGCCCTCCACCTCGAAGGTGAAGGTCATGTACACCTGGGCTCCGTTGTTGGGCAGGTCTTCCACCGCAGTCAGTTCGGCACCGAGACGGAGCTTGGAGCCCACCGGCACCGGCGAGGGGAACCGGACCTTGGCGCAGCCGTAGTTGACGCCCATCTTCACACCCTCGACCTTCATGATCTGGGGCGCCAGGGCCGGGCCCAGAGACAAGGTCAGGTAGCCGTGGGCGATCGGCCCTCCGAAGGGGCTCTCGGCCTTGGCGCGCTCGGGATCGACGTGGATCCACTGGTGGTCGCCGGTGGCCTCGGCGAAGGTGTTCACCCGCTCCTGGGTGATCTCCATGTAGTCGGAGTACCCCAGGTGGGTGCCGACGCGTTCCTTGAGTCCGGCGATGCCGTTGATAACCGTGGTCATGGCCCCAGCATGCCACGCCGACCTGACGGGGCGTCAGGTCGGATGGTGCCGCACCAGGACCGTCAGCGGACCGGCCCGCACGGCGTCCACCAGATGTTCGCCCGGTGCCACCGTGCTGTGGTCCCAGACCACGCATCGCTCCACCACGGCACCCGACCCGATCACCGCCGTGGGGTCGATCACCGAGTCTCCACCCGACGCCATGAGGTTGGCACTCAGATAGCGGGCCGGGGTGCCACAGTCCACGAACTTCCCGGGGTGAACCACCAGATCGAGCCGGCCGGCGGCCGCCTCGTCCCGCCACATCACCTCGTACAGGCCGCTGGGTTCGGGTCGCAGCCGATCGACCAGGTGATGGGGTAGCAGAGCCACCCCGGCGTAGCGGAGGGTGCCGAAGTCGGCGGGAACCCCTACCTCCACGCACAACAGACGCACCCTGGTCCGGTCCCACTCGGCCACGAAGTCGCCGAGGTCGAGGGGACCAGCCAGCCAGGCGTCGGCATTGGTCACCAGCACGTCGCGGCCACCGGTCCAGGGGCGGAGGAGGCCCAGCGCCCCGGCGGTCCCCAGAGCCACCGGCATCTCCAATGAACGGTGCAGCCCAGCCGGAAGGTGGGCGTGGAGCGCCTCGGCGCCGTGGTGCAGGTTCACCGCCACCGCTGTGGGGTCCGACACCACCGTTGCCACTCGGTCCAGGGCGTGGTCCACCAGTGCCCGGCCGGCCACCGGACACAGCGCCTTGGGCCGTAGTCGGGTCAACGGTGCCAGCCGGCTGCCCGCCCCGGCCGCCAGAACCACCGCCGCCAAGTGGCCCGGGGACGGTGACCCAGGTGGGACCGCTGAGGCCTTCGAGGAAACGGTCACCCCGGGCCCTGGTATGGGGTGGCTTTCACCCGTGTGTTCTCCGCCCCACCGCCACCGGGGTGGGGCCGCCCGAGGTCGGGTCGCCGGAGGTGGGGGCGGTGGCGTGGGTGGCGCGGAGTTGGCCGCAGGCGGCATCGATGTCGGTGCCCCGGGTGCGGCGGACGGTGGCGTTCACCCCCAGCTCGCCCAGCCGTCGAGCGAAGAGCCGAACCGTCTCGGGGGAACTTCCCCGCACCCGGTAGCCGGGGGTGGGGTTGAGGGGAATGAGGTTCACATGGGCTCGCAGGGGACGGGCATAGTCGGCCAGTTCCCGGGCGTGGCGGTCGGTGTCGTTCACGTCGTGGATCAGCGCCCACTCGAACGACAACCGGCGACGAGTGGCCTCCACATAGTCACGGCAGGCGTCAGCCAGTTCGGCCAGGGGATAGCGCCGGTTGATGGGCACCAGTTCGTTGCGTTCGGTGTCGTTGGCCAAGTGGAGCGAAACCGCCAGGTTCACCGGAAGCGAGGCCTCGGCCAGACGGCGTATCCCGGGCACCACACCCACCGTCGACAGCGTCAGGTGTCGGGCCCCCAGGCCCAGATCGTCGTGGATCCGTTCCACCGCCGCCCACGTGCGGTCGTAGTTGGCGAAGGGCTCACCCATCCCCATGAACACCACGTTGGACAGACGCCGCCCGTCGGCGGCTGCCCGGGCCCGGGCCCGCACCACCTGTTCCACGATCTCCCCGGTGCTGAGATGGCGGTCGAAGCCGGCTTGGCCGGTGGCGCAGAACCCGCAGGCCATGGCACAGCCGGCCTGTGACGACACGCACACCGTGGCCCGGTCGGGGTAGATCATCAGCACGGTCTCGATCTGGCGGCCGTCGTGGAGGGTCCACAGCCACTTGACGGTGTCGCCGTCATCGCTGACCGACTCCGCGGCCAGACTCAGAGACGGCGACAGTTCGTCGCTCAGCCGGGCCCGCAACGTCTTGGAGAGCGAGGTCCACTCGGCGGGCTCTCCACCCTGGGTGTACAGCCCGGCCCACACCTGGTCGACCCGGTACCGGGGCTGGTCGCCCAGCAGTTCGGCCAGCTCTGCCCGGGTCCAGTCATAGCGCCCACGGCTACCCGAGGGGGACTGCTGAATCGGGACGTCGGTCATTCGGGGCCAGTCCCGGGGGTGGTCTCGGTGCTGCTTGTGGCGATGGGTGGGGTGGAGGCCGCGGTGTAGATCCGGCGACGGATATGCACCGCGAACCCCAGGTCGTCATAGAGCCGACGGGCGGGCCGGTTCGTCTCGTCAACGAACAGGCAGGCCTCGGCCAGGCCCAGACTTGCCAGATGGTCAAGCCCGGCCAGTACCAGTGCAGACCCCAGACGCTCACCCCGGTGAGAAGGGTCGACCCCGATCACATAGATCTCGCCTCGAGCTCCTTCGCCGCCTGCTGCCCGGTGGACCTTGGTCCAGCAGAACCCGGCCAGCTCCCCGGGTCGCTCGGGGTCATCGAGCACCAGGAAACCAGTCGGGTCGAACCACTCCTCGGCGCAACGGGCCGCCAGCGTGGCGGGAGTCTCGGCCCCCTGGTCGGGGTGGCCGACGAAGGCCCGGTTGTTGACCCGGATCCAGGCGTCGTCGTCGGTGCCGGGCCGGAACGGGCGGACCGTCACCGATGGCGCGTCGCGCCGGAGGGCATGGTCATCGGGGACCGGCAACGGCCGTCTCAGCTCGAACAGATCTCGACGTCTGGTGAGTCCGGCGGTTTCAGCCACCGCCTCGGGTAAGGGGTCGATCGACTCGCCGGGATGGTCAGCGACCAGCAGAAGCGTGACCGGTGCGGTGGGGTCGGCCATGAGTTGGTTGGCCAGCGACTCCACGTCGGCGGCCACCGGCGGCACCTGGCTCATCAGCGCGGCGGGGTCGCCGGCCCAGGTGAGCACAGCCTCCGTGGTGCGGCCCCGGGTACGCCAGACCATCGAGATCGCATCGCTCTCGCCCGGGTCGAGCGGGTAGCGGAGGGCCCCTGAGGCCGGCCCCAGGGTGGGCGCGGGATCGACAGTGTGCCCGGTCACGTCACTGACGCTACCGGGGTCGTCCGGTGTCGGTCGGGTTCGCGCTGGTGTCGGGGTTGGGCGGCATCGCCGACATCCATAGCCTGTCGGCTCATGGCCAGACCCCGGACGCCCGCCGGTCGGGCTCGTCGTACCCACGAACTGCTGGCTGTTGAGTATCCGGGCACCGCTCGCGATCTGTGCGAGCTCGACCATCGCAACCCCTTCGAGTTGCTGGCGGCCACCATCCTGTCGGCCCAGTGCACCGACGAGCGGGTCAATCAGGTCACGCCCCACCTGTTCGCCCGGTACCCCGACCCCGAGTCCCTGGCGATGGCCAACCCGGTCGAGGTGGAGGAGATCATCCACTCCACCGGCTTCTACCGGAACAAGGCCCGCAACCTCATCGGGATGGCCAACGCCCTGATCGAACGGTTCGACGGTGAGGTACCCACTCGTATGGCTGACTGGGTCACCATCCCCGGGGTGGGACGCAAGACCGCCAACGTGGTGCGGTCGGTGGCTCAGGACCTACCCGGGTTGCCGGTTGACACCCACATGCTTCGCCTTGCTCGGCGCCTCGCCCTCACCGACGAGACCGATCCCGTGAAGGTGGAGCTGGCGCTCAACCCCATGGTGCCGGCGGCCGAGCGGGGAGTGTTCAGTCTGCGGATCATTCTCCATGGACGTCGCGTCTGCACGGCCCGTAAGCCGGCCTGCGATCGCTGCGTCCTGGCGAGCTTCTGTCCGTCCGCTGGCCAAGAGTGACTGATGTCACCCACTATCGGTTGGCGAATCGGCGAACCAGAGTTGGGTTTTCGCACGGGGTGTGCATAGACTTTGATCAGTTCGCGACGCCGGGATCCGCCGCCTGGTGTCGCTGCGCTCGGCGCCCTTCGGGGCGCCGGCGCTGTTTTTCCGGTCCCTTCCGCTTCCCGGGGGTGCTAGCGTTGATAGCACCCCCGGGGAGGTATCGTGGCCGCTCTCAGCATCAGAGATCTCGACGACCAGGTGCGGGAGCGCCTGCGGCGACGGGCCGCCGCCCATGGTCGCTCCATGGAGGCCGAGATCCGCCTGATACTCACCGAAGCGGTGTCCGAGCCCGACGAGTACCGGGGGCTGTTGGTCACCGTCCGCGATCGGTTCAGTGAAATCGGAGGAGTCGACCTCGACCTGCCAGATCGCACCCTGGCGGCCCGGGCCCCCGAGTTCG
>CAUJFC010000237.1 GCA_963169755.1 Actinomycetota bacterium
CGATCGGGTGAGTTGAGGGCTTCGAACCCGAAGCGACCCTTGTCGCACAACCAGCTCCAGTTGACGGGCTCGGAGTCGACACCCATGAACCGCAGCACCTGATCGCGCGACGATTCGACCACGATCCGACACCCCACCGAACAACCGGTGCAGGTGGACTCGGCCACGTCGAGATCCCAGGGGCGGGCCTTGAAGCGGTAGGGCTTGGCGGTGAGGGCTCCGACCGGGCAGATCTGGACGGTATTGCCCGAGAAGTACGACGCGAACGGGTGGTCGGGGAAGGTGTTGACCTGGGTGCCGTTGCCGCGGTCCTGAAAATGGATGAGCGTGTCACCCGCCACTTCTTTGGCGAACCGGGTGCAGCGGTCGCACAGGATGCAACGCTCGCGATCCAGATAGACGTTGTCGGAGATGGACAGCGGCTTCTCGTAGTGCCGCTTCTCTTCCACGAACCGGCTCTCACCCGGGCCGAAGCTGACGGCATGGTCCTGGAGAGGGCACTCGCCGGCCTTGTCGCACACCGGGCAATCGAGTGGGTGATTGATCAGGAGGAACTCGAGGACACCCTCTTGGGCCTTCTTCACCCGGGGGGTCTCGGTCTCCACCTTCATGTCGGGGGTGACGGTGACCATGCACGACGGCTGGAGGGCGGGCCCTCGGCCACCGTCGATGTCGACCAGGCACATCCGGCACATTCCCACCGGATCCATGCGGTGGTGGTAGCAGAAGCGCGGAATGTAGGTACCGGTGCGTTCGGCCACGTCGATAACCAGCTCTCCGGGCCGGGCATCGACCTGCTTGCCATCGATGGTGATCGAGACGGTGGTCTCCACTGGGGTCTCAGACACCGGTCACCACCTCCGCAGTGGTAGGCGGAGCCACGAAGGCGGCGCCCTTGATATCGACCTCGATCTCCAGTGGGCCACCGAGGTAGGCCTCGAACTCGTCTCGGAACCGCATCACCGCCGACCCGATGGGCGACACCGCCGAGGGACCCAGGGGGCAGATGGTGGTTTGGGCCGGTGGCCAGTTCAGACCCACCGAGATGTTGTCGGCCACGTCCAGCAGCAGGTTCAAGTCCTCGGGACGACCATGACCGTCAAGGATGCGCTGGAGGATCTTCTCCATCCAACTGGTGCCTTCTCGACAAGGAGTGCACTTACCGCACGACTCACGGGCGAAGAAGCGCACCAGGCGCAGGCAGGCCTTGACCATGTCGGTGTCCTCGTCGAACACCACCACCGCTCCCGACCCCAGCATCGTCCCCAGTCGTCCCACCACTCCGGCTTCGAGAGGGACATCGAGATGTTCGGGGTACAGCCATGGGGCCGAGGCACCACCGGGGATGAAGGCCTTGAGTTGCTTTCCGTCACGAATGCCGCCGCCCAGCTCGGGGGCGTAGAGCAGATCCCGGAAAGTGGTGGTGCCGAACTCGACCTCGTAGACCCCGGGTCGGTTCACGTGGCCCGACACCGCGAAGATTCGGGTGCCCTTGGAGTTCTCGGCCCCGAGAGCCGCGAAGGCGGCCCCCCCGTTGGACATGATCCATGGGAGGTTGGACAGGGTCTCCACGTTGTTGACGATGGTCGGCTGCATGTAGAGGCCCTTGGCGGCCGGGAAGAACGGCGGCTTGAGCCGCGGCATACCCCGGTTGCCCTCGAGGCTCTCGATGAGGGCGGTCTCTTCACCCACGATGTAGGCACCGGCACCCCAGTGCAGAACCACGTCGACGGAGTAGTCCGATCCGCAGATGTTGCGACCCACATAGCCGGCCTCATAGGCGTCATTGAGGGCTTGGGCTATCCGCTCCTGAGCCAGTGCCATCTCGCCCCGGACGTAGAGGAAAGCCTGGGAACAACCCACGGCATAGCAGGCGATCAGTACGCCCTCGATGAGTTGGTGAGGGTCCTTCTCCATGAGGAGACGGTCCTTGTAGGTGCCGGGCTCGGATTCGTCGCCGTTCACCACCAGATAGCGGGGAAACACCCCGGGAGGACAGAAGCCCCACTTGACCCCGGCCGGGAAACCCGCTCCGCCACGACCGAGCAGGGATGCCGTCTTGACCTCTTCGACCACGTCAGCGGGTCGGCGGCCGAGCGCGGCCCGCAGGCCCTGATAGCCACCGGTGGCCAGGTATCGCTCGAGAGTGTGCCCGTCGGGATCGTCGAACCGACTGGTGGTGATGCGTGGGATCTGGGCGATGGTCACGAGGCCGGCTCCTCTCCCTGGGCATTGCGGGCCAGCCAAACCGGCTCGGGGACCCCAGTGGGATCGGCCGGACCAGCAGCGCGGTCAGCAGGAATGTGCTGGCGGACCCGAGCGAGGGTGCCGTGGGGCGGAATGTCGCCCTTGTGCTTGCCGGCGCGGATCTCGGTGATCAACTCGTCGAACTCGTCGGTGGTGATCTTGTGGAAGTAGCGGTAGTTCACCTGCAGACAGGGGGCCTCGGTACAAGCCGCGATGCACTCGACGTCCTCGATGGTGAACATGCCGTCGGAGGTGGTGCTGCCCGCCTTGATCCCGAGTGTCTCCTCAGCGTGGTGCAAGAGCTCCTCGCCCCCCATCACCTGGCAGGCGATGTTCGTGCAAATGTTCACGAGGTAGGTCCCGACCGGTTCCCGCTTGAACATCTCATAGAAGGAGCACGTGCCGAGAACCTGGGCGGGAGTGGTCCCCACCAGTTCGGCGATGTGCTCCATGGCGTCATCGGTGACGTACCCGTCCTGCTCTTGCGCCAGATGGAGCAATGGGATGGTGGCCGACTTGGCCACCGGGTACCGAGACACGATCTCGAGCGCGGTGGCGAGGTTCTGTTCGTTGAATCGGGCCATGGTGCTACCGGTCCACTTCGCCCATGATCGGGTCGACGGAGGAGATGATGGCGACGGCATCGGCGATGAGGCCGCCCTGCATGAGGTGCGGGAGCACCTGGAGGTTCACGAAGCTCGGCCCGCGGATGTGCATGCGGTACGGCGTGGCCGAACCGTCCGACACCAGGTAGCAGCCCAACTCACCTCGAGGTGACTCGACCGCCACGTAGACCTCACCCTCGGGCACCTTGAAGCCCTCGGTGAAGATCTTGAAGTGGTGGATGAGGGCCTCCATCGACTCGTCGATGCGACCCCGTGGGGGTGGAGTGACCTTCTTGTCCTGGAGGCGGTAGTCACCCTCGGGCATCTGCTCGATGCACTGCCGCAGAATCCGGGCCGACTCACGGACCTCGTTGAGACGGATGGCGTAGCGGTCGTAGGAGTCACCGTAGGTTCCAACCACGACGTCGAAATCGAGTTGGTCGTAGGCCAGATACGGCATGGAACGACGAAGATCCCAGGCGTAACCGGTGGACCGCAGGATCGGGCCGGTGGCCCCCAGGGCCAGGGCCTCCTCGGTGGTGATCACGCCCACGCCTTGCAGCCGCTCCCGCCAGATCGGCTGATACGACATGAGGGCCTCATAGTCCTCGAGGCGGGCAGGAATGGAGTCGAGGTACGCGGTCAGCTTCTCCTGCCACCCGTCGGGCAGGTCAGCGGCCGTACCCCCGACTCGGATGAAGTTGTGGTTCATCCGCAGCCCGGTGATCGACTCCAGAATCCGCAGGCCCTCCTCCCGCTCTCGCCAGCCGTAGATCATCATCGACGACGAGCCGAGGTCCATACCGTTGGTGGCCAGGAACAGGAAGTGGGAGGTGAGGCGATTCAACTCGCACATGAGAGTGCGAATCCACACCGCCCGGGGCGGCAACTCGACTCCGAGAAGCTGTTCGGCCGCCAGACAGAACACCAACTCGTTGAAGATCGGGGAGGCGTAGTCCATCCGGGTGACGTTGGTGCCACCCTGGAGATAGGTGAGCTGCTCGCCGGTCTTCTCCATGCCAGTGTGCAAGTAGCCGATCACCGGCTTGGTGCGCAGGACGGTCTCGCCGTCTAGCTCGAGCATCAACCGCAGCACACCGTGGGTGCTGGGGTGCTGGGGCCCCATGTTGATGATGGTGGTCTCGGCGTCGTCGGGACCGGTGGTGAGAGCCTGGGCATCGGCTTCGGACAGGCGCAGCACCGATCCCACCTCTCGCAACACCTCCACCCCGCCGGTGAGGGCGCGAGGCGCCATCTCCTGGGCACTCTCGTCTGTCAGGTGCGGATCGGCGTTGGCCGCGGGTGCGTTGTGATCGGTGACGGTCATGGCGATGAAGAAGGGCCGTTCAGCGGGGGCCCGGAGCGTCCTTGAACTGAACCGGAATGCGACCGACCGCGTAATCCTTGCGGAGGGGGTGGCCCTTCCAGTCCTCTGGCATGAGTATGCGGGTCAGGTCGGGGTGACCGGAAAACGAGATTCCGAACATGTCGAACACCTCGCGCTCCATGGCCTCGGAACCTGGGTGCTCGTTGAACAATGATGGGACTTCGGGGTCCCCCTCAGGAACCTGTACTCGCAAGCGGAGGCGTTCTCCGAGGGTGTGATTGATGAGGGTCACCACCACCTCGAACCGCTCGGGTGCCACCCCGGCGGGGAGCGAGCGGCGGGGACTGGTCAGGTAGTCGACACCGGTCACGTCGAGACACTGAATCCATCCCTCGTGGCGGAGAGTCCGGACGGTTTCCACCAAGCGGTCACGATCGACGAAGGCCACCCGCTGCCCGAAGGCAGTCATGACCGGCGAACCGTGGAGCAGTTCTGGCTCGGGTACAGGGGGCTGTTCTGGTTCAGCAGCGGCGTCCACCGCAGGATCGCTCACCTCAGGACCGACCGATGGTCACGAGCTGGGGGCTCTGCTGGCCGTCGAGTTGAGTCACCGTGAGACCCGCTCCTCCGCCGGTCTCGGCGCGGCGACGGAAGATGTCACCATCGGCGATCTTCTCGTGCAGCGTTCCTATGGCATGGATGAGGGTCTCGGGACCGGGCGGGCAGCCCGGGGCGTAGACGTCGACCGGCACTATCTGGTCTACGCCCTGGACGATGGCGTAGTTGTTGAACATCCCACCGGAACTGGCGCACACACCCATGGAGATGACCCACTTGGGTTCCATCATCTGGTCGTAGATCTGACGCAGAACGGGGGCCATCTTCTGGGAAACCCGACCGGCCACGATCATCAGGTCGGCCTGACGGGGCGAGGCCCGGAAGACCTCCATGCCGAAGCGAGCCAGGTCATAGTGGGACCCGCCGGCCCCCATCATCTCGATGGCACAGCAGGCCAGACCGAAGGTGGCCGGCCACATGCTGCGGGTACGCGCCCACTTGACCACGTCCTCGACCTTGGCGGTGACGACGTTGTAGTCGAGGCTCTCGAGCCCGTTGCTGAAGTCCAGGGCCATCAGGCGGCCGCTCCGTGATCCTGAGGACGCTCGCGTCCTTCGGTACCCACCCGGCGCACGGTGGTCGCGGAGGTCCGGGCCGCGCTGATCATGCCGCTGGGCACCATCCGCCGGACCGACTGGACCGGCCCCCAGTCCAAGGCACCGTTGGCGATCAGGTAGATGAACGAGGCGAACACCGCGATGGCGAACACGATCATTTCGACCAGGCCGAACACG
>CAUJFC010000238.1 GCA_963169755.1 Actinomycetota bacterium
ATTTCCAACTGCTCGGAACCGCATCGAGCCCGCCGGACGCGAACCCGTGGGCCGACTCCACGAACACCACCGGCGCCGATCCCGGGCCCGCCAACCCCAGAGCCAGCGCGGCGTTGTCGGCCTTGGCCAGGTTCCGGTTCTGGAGGGGCGCACTGTCAGCCACCGCCACCACCTCGCCGTCGCCCAAGGTCACCGACAGCACCGCTGGCCGACCCTGCTCGTCCTCCAGGTGGACATGGACCGTGTCCGCCACACGCCACCGTCCACCCCGATCACCGGCCACCGAGCGGGCCGAACCGATCACCGCCTCGCTGCCGTGCACCGCTGTCAACAGTGGCGCGGGGTCCACCTGCGTCACCTCCACCGGACCCCCGACGGCGACCTCCAGAAGCGGGGAGGTGTCAGACCCCACCAGAACCAGACGCGCGCCGTCGACCACTGCGTCCAACATCACCCGGGCCTCGTCGGGATTCAACGCGGCGGGATCGGCCAGGACAACGGTGGCCCCCGAGGGCAGCACCCCGGGTTCAACCCGGTCGCGGCGGCGGATGACCGCCCGGTCGGAGGCCACCAGAAGGTCGGCCCACGCCTCGAACCCGTCAGCACCGGTGCTGAACGATGAAGAGGTCGGCCCGCCGGGGCTACCGCCGCCGATGGCACTGCGCAGCCCCATCAGTCCGACATTGGCTGCCACCACCACTGCGACCAGGGCCAGTACCAATTGCTGGGCCCGCCCCAGGCTCAGCCACCAACGGACCATGGGAGAGGGCGATTCGATTGGCGTACTGCTCATCATCGTGCCTCCGCCGCCACGACCCCGGCGGTCAGAAGCTCGGTCCAACTCCGACGGGCCTCGGACAACTCGACCGGAGCCACCTCCCGTCCGCCGAACACCACCTCCTGGAAGGTGACGGTGAGCCGATCCATGGTGGGGTGCGCCACCTGGGCCGCCGCAGCCTCGGCCGTGGTCTGAGGCAGCAGAACCAGCCGATCAGACCGTACCAGCCGCAGCAGCCCGGCCTCGTAGGTGCGACGGAGAGCCAGTGGAAAGTCACCCTCCGCCTCGGCTCGACGAGACTCCTCCTCTAGTTGGTCGGGGTCGGCTGTCGGGTCTACCAGGCCGAATCCACCAGGTGCTCCGACCACCGACCGACTCCGACGACTGGCCAGCCACCAGACCAGACCCACTGCCATCCCAGCCACCAGTGCCAGAAGTATGAACCGACCACCGGGCAAGGCGAGGACCCACTCCAGGATCGCACCGCCCACCCGGTCGACGGCGTTCACGATCGGACGCAGCAGGTCGGCGAACCACTCCAGCACGCCCTTGAACGGCCGGGGAAGGCGGGGCTCGTGGTACTTGTCGGCCTCCAGCACCGCTCGAGCCCGAGCTCGGGCGGTATCGGGGTCGACTGTGGCCCCCACCGGCCCCAGCGGCATCACGGTGCGGCCATCAGGGCCCGTCGAGTTCGGGAGGGGCCCATCGGGTCGGCTCGGGATCGATCATCGGACGCGGCTCCACTGGCGCATCGCCCGGTAGCGGCGGAGGTGGTGGAGGTGGCGGGGGCGGCGGAAGAGCCGGTCCCCCACCCTGCGGGTAACCGGGAGCCGGGGGATAACCGGGAGCCGGGGGAGGCCCCGCGTATCCGTAGGCCGGAGCGGCACCCCAGCCAGCCGGCAATGACGGTGCTCCCGGCTGGGCCGGGAACCCACCCGAGGCATCCGCCCCCAGCCGTTGGGCCCACAGATACAGATCGAAACCTTCCTTACGCACCCGCAGGTCCACGTACAGGGCCATGGTCAGCGCCGCCGTGAACGGAGTCACCAGCACCGTGCTCACGATTGTCACCACTCCGGTGACCACCGCCTCGATGGCCACCGGTACGTCGGCGAACATCATCGCCATCATCGGAGCCGCCAGCATCCCCTGGAACACGCTGGCGATGATCGACCCCAGCAGCACGACTCCAAGGGTCTGCCAGCCCCGTCCTTTGACCAGCCGGGCCGAGCGGCCCATGGATCCAGCGGCTGAGAGGTCCTCCATCAGCAACGCTGGCATGGCCACGGAGAAGACCGCCATGGGCCACAGCACACCCACCAGGCACAGCACCAGCCCGGCGAGCGTGGCCAGGGTGCTGAGCAGGGTCAGACCGACAACCGACCAGAACCGAGAGAACCCGTATCGCAGGCTCTCCTTCCAGTCGGGATCGTCACCAACGTAGGCCCCGCTGATCGAGCGAAAGCAGGCAGCGGTCGCCACCACGGTGGCGACGATGATGGCCAACGACGACACCAACGCCCCCACGACGTAGAGGAGAAGGTCGCCCCCGTCGCTGGTCAGCTCACCGGTCACCGGGTCGATGGAGGGCTCCTGGCCGGCCGACACCGACACCAGGGTCGAGAAGATCACCACCGGGATGACCGGTACCGCCACCGCTGCCAAAAGGGTGCGGGCCCTACTCCGGTAGATCTTCAGCGAGGCGTCGAGAAGCTCGCTCACCCCGAGGGGGCGTAGTCCGTCCACTTCCCGAGCCTAGGCGGCTCCAACCAGGTGTTGGACCGCGCCCAGGGCCGACTCGTCGCCACCTCGTCGCCGCCGCCCACGGGAGCGGCTCGCTCTCCAATACAGCCTCAGTCGACTTCGGCCATCACATCGTCGGTCGCATCGGAGGCGACATCTGCTCCCGGCAGCGGACCCACCCGGACACCACCGCGTTTGCGCGTGGCAGCGGGCGCCCCGATCATCGCCCCGAGGGCGTCAACTCCGACGAACAGCACCCGAGCGATGATGGCGGTGGCCGCTGCCACCCCACCATCTAGTCCGGAGGAGGCCAGCAGTACCGCCTCGCGCACTCCGGCCCCGGCCGGGACCGGGACCGCCATGAAGCCCGCCACCCAGCTCAGGATCGCCGCGAACATCACCCGCACCAACGATGCCGAGGGGTCCAGTGCCCGGGCCACCGCCCAGGTGGCCGTACCGATCAGAGCCCACGTGGGCAGGTACATCGCCACCAGCGTCAGCGACTGGCGCCACTCGGGAGGATGGAAACCAATGGTTCGGCCCACGACCCGACCGAGCAGATCGACCAGCCACCCCAGGACCCGGTGGTGTAGGGCCACCACTCCCACCGGCAGGGCCAGCAGGCACCACATCCACGCGGTGGCCGAGCCTCCCGCCATGGCGAACGGCACCAGCGCGGCGGCAGCGAACAGGGCCGCCAGGTACAGCATGGCCAGCGAGAGAGCCACGCTGGAGTAGGCGCGACTCCGCGGCACGCCAGCGCGTCGGGCCAGCTCGCCGCGTCCCACCACTGGCCACACACCACCCGGCAGGTACTTGCCCAACTCACCGACGAAATACCACGACGTCACCCGCGCCATCCCCACAACGACGCCCAACCTCCGCAGTACCTGCCCCCAGACGACACCGATCCAGGCCATCCCCGCGGCCGCCAGCCCGGCGGCCAAAGCCAGCCATGTGACCTCGGCGCCGCGCAACACCTCCTCGACCCGGTCCCAATCACTGGTCAGCTCGCGGACCACCATGGCGAGCGCTCCGAGCCCCAGCAGAGCTCCCAGCGCGGTACCGACCCGGGCCTTCCATCCACCAACACCCGCGCCACTGTCAGCTCCAGTCGACCGGCGGTCACGATCTGACCCCGAGTCGACCCGGGACGGCGGTTCGGTCATCTCGACCACGATGGTACCGAGCCGGTGCTCGATCCCCCGGCAAGCACCAGAGCCCCACCATCGGCCCGATACCCTCGGGTCCATGCCTTCCGCCCTGCCGGACAGCTCCGACGCGGTCGAACCACCCGGGTCCGACGACATCGACGTGAGCATCGTGCTCCCCGTCTACAACGAGAAGGGGCATCTGCGGGCCGAGATAGACCGGATCCGGGCCGCCATGGACGCCTCGGAGTTCTCCTACGAGTTGGTGGTCATCGATGACGGCTCCAACGACGGTTCGGGCGAGGCCCTGAGAGAGATCGAGGGCATCCGACTGATCCAGTTCCTCACCAACCGGGGATCGGGATCGGCCCGCAAATTCGGCACCCGGGCCGCCCGGGGCCGGATCGTGGTGTGGACCGACGTCGACATGTCCTACCCCAACGACTTGATCCCCGAGCTTGTCCGAGAGCTCGACGGCTACGACCAGGTGGTGGGAGCACGCACCACCGAGGAAGGCACCCACAAGGCGTTCCGGGTGCCCGCCAAGTGGTTCATTCGCAAGCTGGCCTCGTACCTGGTGCAGACCCCGATCCCCGACCTGAACTCGGGCATGCGGGCCTTCCGTCGCGACGTCGCCCTCCAGTATGTGAGCCAGCTTCCAGCCGGGTTCAGCTGCGTCACCACCATCACGTTGACGTTCCTCGCCCACGGATACACCGTGAAGTACTGGCCCATCACCTATTCGGAGCGCGCCGGAACCTCGAAGTTCCACTGGTGGTCCGACACCCGCCGGTACCTGCTCCAGGTGATCCGCATGACCCTCAGCTACGACCCCTTCCGGGTGTTCCTTCCGGTGGGGTTCCTGCTGTCCACCATCGGGCTGGTGAAGCTGGGCTACGACGTGACCGCCCACGATTTCAAGGTGGCCATCAACACCCTGCTGATTCTGCTGGCGGCGTTCCAGGTGTTCGTGGTGGGCATGTTGGCCGACCTGGTGGGCCGCGCCACCCGCGCCACCTCCGAGGTGCAGCCGGCGGCCGGCTTCATCCGTGACGCCGCCCCCACCTTCCCACCGGGTCGACGCCCGGCTGCTGGGCGGCCGGTGGACCAGACGCCATGAGCGGTCGTGCCACCGCCTCCCAGTCGGCTGACGTCCCGATCCCCACCGGCAACACTTACGACAAGTACGAGTCGAAGAACCCGATCGAACGTCGGCTGATGGATGGCTTCTTCACGGCGCTGGACCGCGCTCTGCCGACCCGCACCCCGCGACACATCCTGGAAGTGGGCGTGGGCGAGGGTGAGGTGACCGAGCGCCTCGCCGCCCGGTGGCCAGAGGCCGACATCGTCGGGCTCGACCTGCCCGACGCCGAATTGGCCGCCCACTGGGCCGGCCGCGGGTTCGCTCCCCTGTTCGCCGACATCGGTCGACTGCCCTTCGGTGATGATCAGTTCGACCTGGTGCTGGCCATCGAGGTACTCGAACACGTGCCCTTTCCCGAGCTGGCCCTCGCCGAACTGAGCCGGGTGGCACGCGCCGACCTGGTGGTGTCGGTGCCGCGCGAACCGATCTGGCGGGCAGCCAACCTGGCCCGCGGCAAGTACATCGCCGACCTGGGCAATACGCCCGGACACATCAACCACTGGGGATCTCGACGATTCGCCGAACTGGTTGGCCGACAGTTCTCGGTCTGCTCGGTTCAGCGGCCGTTCCCTTGGACCATGGTGGCGGCCCGGGTCCGCTGAGCGCCCCAGACGGTATCGGGAGCCTCAGGCGGGCGGAGGTTCCAATGGATAGGGAGCGCACATGCCGTCGAGCTCGGCGACGACGATGCGGTCTCGGTTCTCCCAGGTGATCTCGTTGCTGGGGTCCACCCGAACCTTGTACTCGCGGAAGCTCTGCTCCAGGGAGTCGTACGCCAGAAGACGACCCACCAGCGGATCTCCCAGTCCCAAGATGAGCTTGATGGTCTCGATGGCCTGGATGGAGCCGACGATGCCAGGCAGGACGCCCAGCACACCGGCCTCGGCGCAGCTCGGCGCCAGCTCGGCCGGCGGCGGCTCGGGCACCATGTCGCGGTAGGTCGGCCCGTTACGGGGGTCGAACACGGTGACCATGCCCTCGAATCGGAAGATCGAGCCATGGACCACCGGAATGCCCAGCTTCACCGAGGCGTCATTGACCAGGAACCGGGTGGGGAAGTTGTCGGTGCCATCGACCACGATGTCGTAACCCGACAGGATGTCCATGACGTTGTCGGCCCCCAGACGGACGTCGTGGGTTACCACGTTCACATCGGGATTCAGCAGCGTCAGGGTCTTCTTGGCCGAGTCGACCTTGCGGTCACCGATGCGGTCCATGTTGTGGAGAATCTGACGCTGGAGGTTGGAGGCGTCGACCACGTCCATGTCGATGATCCCGATGGTGCCCACCCCGGCTGCCGCCAGGTACAGCGCGGCGGGAGATCCCAGTCCACCGGCTCCGAGCAGTAGGACCTTGGCGGCCAGCAACTCCTGTTGACCCGTCTCCCCCACCTCGGGCAGCAACAGATGGCGCTTGTAGCGGTTGCGCTGCTCGGCGTTCAGCGATGCCGGGGTGAGCCAGTCGCGGTCCTCGTCCTTCCATCGATTGAAGCCACCGATCACCGACACCACGTCGCTGTAGCCCAGTTCGGCCAGGGTCTTGGCGGCGAAGGCCGAGCGGGTACCACCGGCGCAATAGACCACCAGGGGCGTGGTCTTGTCGGGCACCTTCATCTCGATGGTGGTCTCGAGGGTCCCCCGGGGAATGTGAAGGGCACGCGGCAGCGCCCCCTGCTCGTACTCGTCGGCTTCGCGGACGTCGAGCGTGACGGCACCGGGAGCCTGGCGGAGTTCGTCGGCCTCGGCAGTGGTGACCTCGCGGATCTGGGACTTGGTTGATTCGAG
>CAUJFC010000239.1 GCA_963169755.1 Actinomycetota bacterium
TGATGTGGACCGTCTGTCCGAGCTGGCCCCAGCCGCCCATGAGGTGCTGAGCGTTCTCGAGCACGCAAGCACCAACTTGGCAGAGGCCAGATCTCCATGGCTGGTGGGGCCGCTACGAACCCGCATCGACGAACTGTCGACAAAGGTCACCGAGGTCACCGAGGTCACCGACCTCGCCTCGGAGGTCCTCGATGTCGCTCCCGGCTTGTTCGGTGGCGATGGTGACCGTCGATATCTCATCGTGTTCCTGACACCGGCTGAACTTCGCGGTGGCGGCGGCTTCATTGGCAGCTATGCCGAGATGACAGCCCGCAACGGCCGGCTCGACCTGTCACGCTCCGGCCCGATCCGTGAGCTCATCTATCACGGCGAGATGGGCGAGAGAACGATCTCGGGACCAGCCGACTATCTGCGACGCTACGGCCGTTTCGAGCCGGCGGACTACATCCAAGATGTCACCTTCAGCCCCAACTTCCCGTCCAGCGCCCAGGTACTCGCAGAGCTCTATCCCCAGGCTGGAGGCAGGGCGGTCGATGGCGTGATCGGTGTCGACCCCGAGGGCCTCGCCGCCATGCTCGAGCTCACTGGTCCGGTCACCGTCGAGGGGTACGACGAGGTCCTCTCAGCGGACAATGCCGCCGATCTGCTGCTCCGGGAGCAATACATCAAGTTCGGCAAGGCTGCCGGCGAAGGCGACAGCGATGACCCAGTGCCAGAAGGTCCGTACGGTTCACAGCAGGAGCGTAAGGATTTTCTCGCTGAGGCCACCAAGGCCACATTCTCGAAGCTCACCTCAGCCTCTCTGCCGACCCCGGCCGAGATCGGACGGGCGCTGGGTCCCGCGGCGCGAGGCCGGCACCTTCAGGTGTGGAGTCCGACGGCGGCCGAACAGCACCTGTTCGAGCGGATCGACGCCGATTCATCGCTGGATCTTCGCCGGGGCGAGGACGGATTCGAACTAGCGCAGAACAACGCTGGCAACAACAAGCTCGACGCCTACCTGCACCGCGAGATCGACTACCGAGCCACCATTGACCGCCAGACCGGCGCCTTGGTCGGAACGATGACGGTAACGCTCTCCAATGACGTGCCCCGTCCGCTGTCAGAGCTTCCGCTGGAAGTGTGGTCAAACCGATCAGGACAACCCGGCGGAACCAACGTCACCTGGCTGAGCCTTTTCACACCCCACAACGTGACCGCAATGAAGATCAACGGCGCCCCCGTGGACTTCGGAGCCGAAGAGGAGGCCGGTGTGAACGCCTACGACACCCCGTTCTTCAACATCGCCCCCAACGAGTCGGTGACCGTCGAGTTCCAGATCGAGGGCGGTCTGAACCTGACCGACGGCTACCACCTGCGAATAGTCCCGCAGCCGGTGGCCAACCCCGACCAACTCACCGTGTCCGTCGAAACCACCACCGGAGAACTGGTGGGGCCCGACACCCCCGCCGGGGTGGTCGATCTGAAGAAGAAGCTCACCGAGCCGATAGAGATCAGCGCCTACTTCGGGTGACACTCGTTGAAGATGTGGCGCGAAGTGCCAAACGGCACTACAGTGCGATCTACGCACACGTGGTGGGCCTCTGCGCCCGAAGGGAGACAACGCAATGCTTCGTAAGGTTCTGCTCGGCGCCCTGATGGTCGTCGCTCTGTTCGCCGCTCCGGCGAGCGCCCAGTACGGCGACTTCGTCGTCAACCCTGGCACCGTCACCGTCGGCGGTAATGCCGCTTTCCAGGGTCGCGGCTGCGCCCCCGGAAGCTCGGTGGTGCTCTCCATCAATGGCTCGACGGTTGCCACCGTCACCGCTGACGCCGCTGGTGATTTCAGCGGTTCATTCGCCGCCAACCTGCCGGCTGGGACCTACTCGGTGGTCGCCACCTGTGGTGATCTGGTTCGTACCTCGCCACTGAGTGTCCGCTCCACCACTGCTGGTCGCCCCGGCACCGGTGGCTCCTCGCTGCCCCGCACCGGTAGCAACTCTGACACCCTGGCGCTCGTTGGCGCCGGCCTCCT
The DNA here is from genome assembly GCA_963169755.1 of Actinomycetota bacterium. GTDB lineage: Bacteria > Actinomycetota > Acidimicrobiia > Acidimicrobiales > Iamiaceae > Aquihabitans. The sequence continues at coordinate 2,015 of CAUJFC010000239.1, forward strand.
GCTCGCCGGTGGTGCCGCCGTTCTGGCAACCCGCAAGCACAGCGCCGCCTGACCAACTGACTGCGGGGTCCACCCCGTCGTACGTCGAAATGGCCCCCGGCTTTGGCCGGGGGCCATTTCGCGTGTCGAGCCACACTGTCAGCCGCCAAGGATGGGCCCCGATGGACGTACTGACCAGACCGGCAGTACCTGGTTGAACCCCGGCGGTACCTGGTTGAACCATGGCGGAGCCACGCCCATCAACTCGACCGTCCATACGACCACTGGTGGCAGCTTGTGTACCAGGGCTCCTGAACTTCCCTCGTGGCCTGTTCCGCCGAGACGTGGCAGGGGCCGGCGGACTACACCGCCGGCCCCTGCCATTCCAAGAGGGTGGGGGCGCTCCCCCCGATGTCAGCCGTTGCGAGCTTGGAGAAGGTCGCGGATCTCCCGCAGGACGGCGACATCCTCAGCCACCTCTGCATCTTCACCGCCCTTGGACTGTCGTGCCTTGGCAGCGTTGTAGGCCTTCACCACCAAGAACAGTACGAAGCCAACAATCACGAAGCTGATCACCGCGTCGATGAACGCTCCGTAGGCCAGCACCCCGTCACCAATCTTGAGGGTCTTGTCAGCGAAGGAAGGGGCTCCCAGGACCGACCCCACAATGGGGCTGATGATGCCGTTGACGAAGGCATCGGTCACGTCTTTGAAGGCCACGGCCATCAAGAGACCTACGGCTATCTCGACCAGGTTGCCCTTCATCAAGAAGTCCCTGAACTCTTGCCACATAGTTGTCCCTTCAGTGGTTGCCGGTCTCGAACCCGAGAATCAGACGGGTATCGTCAGTCAGAGTAGGGACTGTTGGCCGGAGAAGGGCGCCTCCTACGGGCTCCCGCCACGCGAGTGAGGCGATTCCCCCATCGGAGTACCTCATGGGACAGGCCATGAGACGTGTCACCATGGGCAGATGGAGAACCGCCGACTGGCTGCTTTCGACTTCGACGGGACCCTGACCCGACGCGACACCCTGGTTCCATTCCTGATCAGCGCCTGCGGTGCAGGGTCGGTCATGGGGGCCGCGGCCATGACGGCTCCCCGGACCGTGCGGGCGCGGTTCAGCGGCAGCTCAGAACCGATCCACCCCCGCGACGCGGCCAAGGAGGCAGTGCTCCACCGGTTGCTGGCCGGGCGGGGCGCTGATTGGTTGTCCGATCGTGGCCGAGTCTTCTCCACCACCCTGAGTGCCCGCCTCCGACCCGAGACGGTCGACCAACTCCGCTGGCACCAGGATCATGGAGATCTGATTGCCATCGTGTCAGCCTCGTTGCTCGCCTACCTGCAACCCTTCGGTGCCGAACACGGAATAGACCACGTGATCGCAGTCGAGATGGACACCGGCCCCGGCGGAGTTCTCACCGGTCGGCTCGCCGGGCCCAACGTCAGAGGACCAGAGAAGCGAGTGCGCCTGCAACGGTGGCTGGACGACAATCCTCAGATCACCGAGGTGTGGGCTTACGGGAACTCGTCGGGAGACACTGACCTGTTGGCCATGGCGGACCGGAGTTTCATGATCGACGGTCAACACCATGAGGCCCTGATCGCTTCGCGCCATCAGAGCGACACGCCCTCGGCCTCACCGTCGGCGACTGCCTGAGACAGCGGGCGCAGAACGCGCACGACCGCCCGGGCTCGAGCCACGGGCGGTCGCACGAACGATGGGCTCCGGTCTGTTCCAGCGGGGACTGACGATGATCGTCCCGCGCCGTCAGAACCGCGGGCTCACTTGGGCTGCATGCGGATACCGGCGTCGATACGGATCGACTCGGCGTTCATGTAGCTGTTGGACAGGAGCTCGGTGGCCAGCGAGGCGAACTCGTCGGCGTTTCCGAGGCGCTTGGGGAACAACACGCCGGCAGCGAGACGCTCCTTGAACTGTTCGGAAGCCTCACCCTGACCGTAGATGGGGGTGTCGATGAGGCCGGGAAGGATGGTGTTCACCCGGATTCCCACGGCAGCGAGGTCACGGGCGATCGGCAGGGTCATGCCAACCACACCGCCCTTGGAGGCCGAGTAGCTGGCCTGGCCGATCTGACCGTCTTCCGCGGCGACCGAGGCGGTGTTGACGATGGCACCCCGCTCGCCGAACTCGTCGGCCTCGTTCTGGGACATGGCGGTGGCGGCGATACGGATGCAGTTGAAGGTGCCGATGAGGTTGATCTCCACGACCTTCTTGAAGATGTCGAGGTCGTGGGCCGAGTCATAGGACCCGTCCTTGCCAATGGTGCGGGTAGCCCATCCGATGCCGGCACAGTTGACGAGGGCCTTGATGGGGCCAAGCTCCTTGGCGGCCTCGGTGGCGGCGATGACCTGAGCGGTATCGGTCACGTCACAGGCCGCAAACACGCCCCCGATCTCCTTGGCCAGTTCCTGGCCCTTGTCGGCCTGGCGGTCCAGGTCGGCCACCACGACCTTGGCGCCGAGCGACGCAAGGCGGCGGCTGGTTGCTTCACCGAGGCCTGAGGCGCCGCCGGTGACGATTGCACTGATCCCATTGATCTCCATGGTGGCGAACTCTATTGACTGGACGGTCAAGATGCGAACGCGGCGACGAGGGTGCCTGTGGCACCACCAGGCACGACCACTACGCTCGTTCACCGTGGAAATTGCCTCGTTGTCATCCCGTCGGGTTCGTTCAGCCGCCACAGCTGCCATTGCCTCAATGGTTCTGGTGCTGGGGGCCTGCTCCAACGGCGACCGGCCGACTCTGGCCGAGCGGCCACCGTCGACGTCAGCCACCAGCACGACCGCGGGTGCTGGGTCGACCACCTCCACCACCCGGCTCGACGAGCTGACTCCCGGCGCCGAGAACCTGCTCGGCTACATCGCCACCCCGATCGGCACCACCCCCGACGTTCGCACCGAGCCTGACGCCCAGGCCGAGCGCATCGAAATCGGAGCGACCACCGCGGTAGGTGCCCCCACCACGTTTGCAGTGCTCGGAGACCCCGGAGTCACCAGCGCCGCCACCAATGGCTGGTACAAGGTGCTGCTTCCGATTCGCCCCAACCAGGCCACAGCCTGGGTACCCGCAGCCTCAGTGACCCTCACCCAGACCCCGATGCGGATGTTCATCGACTTGGCAGGAAAGAAGCTGCGAGTCGAGAACAATGGTGCGTCGGTGTTCGAGACCACGGTGGCCATCGGTACCGAAGAGAACCCGACTCCACTCGGAGCGACGTACGTGACCGAGTTGATCCAGAACACCAATCCGAGCGGATCCTACGGCCCCTATGCCTTCGGTCTGGCCATGCACTCCGAGACCCTGACCGAGTTCAACGGAGGGCCCGGCCAGGTCGGCATCCACGGCACCAACCAGCCTCAGCTCATCGGTCAGGCCGTGTCCCACGGTTGCATCCGACTGAAGAACGACGACATCAAGAAGCTGGTGGACCTCGAGATTCCATTGGGCCTACCGGTGGTGATCGCCTAGCGGTTCGGCCGCTCCGTCGTGTCCTCTGCTGACGACACCACGCTTCCACCATTTCGGTATCACCCTGACCCGGTGTCCACCGGCGCGTTCGAGCAGATGCCAGCCGTGTGCCGTGTGTGTGGTCGATCCCGCGGCTGGGCCTACGTGCTGGGTGCCTACGGAGTAGACAGTTTGCGAGACACTGTTTGCCCCTGGTGCATCTCTGACGGCTCGGCGGCGCGCGACTTCGGAGTTCGCTTCACCGAAGTGATCGACCCTCCGAGCGATGTGCCCACAGCGGTGGTGACAGAGATCGAGACCCGCACCCCGGGATTCAGCGCCTGGCAGCCCGAGCGATGGCTTTTCCACTGTGGCGACGGGGCGGCGTTTCTCGGCGCGGTGGGATGGGAGGAACTGGAGGCGTATCCCGATGCGCTCGGATGTGTGACCACCCAGATCAATGGCTGGGGCCTCGACCACGAGGATGCCTCGGCCCTGGTCGGTTCCCTGGATGTCGACGGATCAGCAACCGCCTACCTGTTCAGATGTCTTCATTGCTCCACCTACCTGGCCTACGCAGACCTGGAGTGACGTCACGGGCCAACCCGTCGGGACGTGATCGCCTGAACAGATCAGGTCAACCACTCCCATCGCCACGATAGGGATGAGCCCGGCGCCGCCTGTCAGACTTGGCCCTGGCGACGTGTAGTCCCGGAGGTCCCCGATGGTCACCCAGCCCGATCCGGTGGTGAAGCGCTGGCTCTTCGCCTTCTGTGGCGTAGTCGCGGTGCTGATCGTCTTCGGCGGATTCGTGCGCCTGACTCGCTCGGGGCTGTCGATCGTCGAGTGGGAGCCGGTGACCGGAGTCGTTCCACCGCTGGGAGACGCTGCGTGGGATGAGGTGTTCGCCGAGTACCAACAGAGCCCCGAGTACCTCACGGTCAACACCCACATGACCATGTCCGAGTTTCAGCGCATCTTCCTGATCGAGTGGGTACACCGTCTGGTGGCCCGCCTGGCTGGGTTTGCCTACGCCATCCCCTTGGCGGTGTTCGCCCTTCGTGGCCGGATTCCTCGCCGGGATCTACCGGTCTACGTGGTCATGGGGTCCCTGTTCGTTCTCCAGGCCGTGGCTGGCTGGCTGATGGTGGCCAGCGGGCTGGAGGACCGCCCGGCGGTGGACCATCTGAACCTCACCGTTCACCTCCTCTTGGCCTTCACCCTCCTGGGCATAGCCATCTGGACGTCCCTGGACCACCACCGGGGCCGAGCCCGACCAGTCGGTGGGCCGGCCTGGACTCCCCAGGCAAAGGCCACCACAGTCCTGCTGGCGGCGGTGGCGATCCAGGTCACCTACGGCGGGTTGACGGCCGGCCTCAAGGCCGGACATGTCGCCGACACCTGGCCGACCATGTCCGGTCATCTGATTCCTGACGGCATGTTCGGGAATGCCGGCGACCTGATCGACACTCCCCTGACCGTGATGTTCATCCACCGCTGGTTCGCGTTCGTGGTGGCTGCCGCCGCTCTGGCAGTTCTGGGACTGGTACACCGGGCGAGATGCTCCGCGCCGGTGCGCCGGTCGGCCACCTGGTTGAGCGCCATCGTGGCCGCCCAGATCGCCCTGGGGGTGGTGACCGTGATCAGCTCGGTGAACGAGGGGATTGCACTGGCTCATCAAGCCACGGCCATCGCCGTCTTCGCCACCGCGGTCGCGCTGTTGCACGCCCAGCGAGCGGAGGCCTGGTTGACCACGGGTGACCACGGTTTGGAATCATCCGATACCTATATGGGGTAGCCAGTACCATCGCCGCGATGAAGCCCTCGGCTCCCTTCCATCGGGCGGCACTGCTGCTGGTCGCCACTCTTCTGCTTCCCCTGGCTGCGTGCAGTAGCGATGACGATTCGTCGAAGTCCACGGACGGTCGCTCATCGAACACCTCAGAAGCCGGGGGAACCTTCGACGCTGCCGAATGCGACGGGACCGCCGAGTCACCAGACGTGAGGTTCGTGGTGGACGCCTGCGGACGAGTGGTGATGCTGCGGGGTGTCAACGTGGAGAGTTCCTCCAAGGGCACCACCCAGGAGGGCGATCACCTCCCAGCGTCGGGCCTTCAAGGCCAGGCGGCACTGTCCAACTGGGGCTGGAACAGCGTCCGGTTCCTGGTGTTCTGGGGGGCGATCGAGCCAGAGAAGGACAAGTTCAACGAGGCCTACCTCGACAAGGTCGAGGAGTGGCTCGACTGGTACGCCGACAACGACATCCACGTCGTTCTCGACATGCACCAAGACCTCTACGCCTGGAAGGTCGGGTTCGACGGCGCCCCCGACTGGGCGGTCGACTCCAAGGGAGTGGAGAAGGGACCACGCGACGAGAACGCTCCCTGGTATCTGGCAGGCACCGACCCTGCTGTGCAGAACGCCTTCCAGTCGTTCTGGAACCCCGAGCCCGGTCAAGCCGATCTCCAGTCCGAGTGGTTGGACGCCCTGGCCCATCTGGCCGAGCGTTTTGCAGACCATCCGGCGGTCATCGGCTACGACGTCATGAACGAGCCCTCCTTCGCCAACGGCGACCTGGAGGCGACCCTCGCCATACAGGCCCAGGCGGCTGCTGGCGAGTTTCAGAACCCCAATCTCACCCAGTTCATGCAACGAGGTATCGAGGCGGTGCGACGTCACGACCAGGACTCCTGGGTGATGATCGAACCGACCTCGCTGCTCAACGCCTTCCCCTACCCCGGTGACCTGGTGTTCGAGGACTTGAAGGACACCCGAGACGGTCCACCCCGGCTCAGCTACGCCGGCCACCTCTATGAGCCCTCCGTGCACGATGGCGGCGGCTACGCCCCCAGCTCGACCTATGTCGACGAGTGGGAGAAGTACCGCAGCGAGGAGGCCGCCCGCATGCAGGGGGTGTTGTGGTTCGGCGAATGGGGCGGCGCACCCGACCAGAGCCGAATGACCGAGTTCATCACCGAGGTGACGTCCATGGCCGACCGTCAGATGGCTGGCTGGGCATGGTGGAGCTGGGATCCGGGCGGATGGTCACCAGTCAAGGAGGACGGCACCACCCTGTCGTCGAACGGTGAGGCTCTGTTGCGGGTCCAGCCCCGGGCCATAGCCGGCACACCATCTGAGTTCGCCTGGGCTGCGGGCGACAAGGTGTTCACCATGGACTGGACCGGCCGGGATGACGCCCACGGTCCCACCGAACTGGCGGTTCCCGCCCGGCTGTTCGACAAGGGAATCCGAGTCGTGCTCGACGGTGAGGAGATCACCGATCTCGGTTGGGACCGTGACCGCTCGGTGCTCGCGGTCAGCCCCGAAACCACCACCGGCACCCACACCATCTGCCTGGAACCAACCAACGGCAACAAGTGCCGTTAGATCCGGTGGACTTCGCGGCGATCGCTTAGCGCCTCGATCGTCATGCGTGCCGCTTGGATCGTCTCGTCCAGGCTCGCCCCGCACCTGGCAACGATGTCAGCCCCGACGTGGTCCTCTGTGATGTCTCGGTGCCGGGGTTACTGCGCCCGCTCCAATGCTCCGATGGGGGTATTCCGCGTGTCGGTCACGTCGCCGAACACGGTGTAATCCCGGTCACCGATCGAGATCGGCGATTCGAACGCGCTGTGCCACTGATGCAAGCCGTCTCAGGTCGTCGGGGTCGCATGTCGCAATGACCGCCCCTCCGCGCAGGTCCGCGTCGGCCACGAGGAAGGCATCGATTGCGATCTCCGTCCCAGCGCCGACCGTTCCGAGCAACTGACCGGCTCGCACGCCCATGCGTCTGTCGACAGGATGGACCTCGACCCGCTCACGCCGCAGACCGGCGAACACGCTGGTATCAGCCGGTCGACCGCGGACCACCTCGGCGAGGACGGCCGCGACCGTTGCGATCGGCAGGTCCCGCGACCGCATCTCCGCCACGAGCGCTCGGACCCGATCCCGGCGGAGGCCCGGCCCGTGGGCAACCGACGAGATGGCCTCGCTGTCGAGCAGGAGCACTCAACCGGCCTTCGCTGGTCGGTCACCGGTGGATGCCCAGGCGTCCACGATGCGCGCGGCCCACTCGAGC
>CAUJFC010000240.1 GCA_963169755.1 Actinomycetota bacterium
CTGGCCATGGCGGGACCTCAGGCGGATTCGATCGGAACGGCGGGGCCGAAGTGCAACGGAGCCCGAAAAGGCTACCTGTGAGGTCAACAATCGGTCCAGCGCGGACATTCCCCCTGGTTGACAATCCATTGAAACAGCATGAAACTGCATGAATCACCTCCCCGAGATCCTCCCTCTCAGCCCCGCTGCCTTGACCTCCGAGACCAAATGTCACTTCCCCCCGCCATCCATTCCCTGCCCACCGACGTCATCCACGTCACCTCCTGGTCCGACCCCGTTCTGGAGCGCCACGGTCACGACGCTCGCTCCACCTACGTCGAGCACTTCTGGCTTCCGATCTTGGGCCCGACCACCACGCTCTTCCTCCGACACGTAGCCCACCGCTTCGACCCGGCCCCCGAAGGGTTCGATCTGGTCTTGCCCGACACCGCCCGATCACTGGGGCTGGGGCAGGCCGGCGGCCGAAACACCCCCTTCCTACGGGCGGTGGCCCGAGCGGCCAAGTTCCGCCTGGTCCGGCTGGTCGGGCACGACACACTGGCCGTCCACCAGCGTCTGCCTCCTCTGACCAGGACTCAGTTGGATCGCCTGCCGCCGAGTGTCCAGGCGATCCACCAGGAATGGATCGCCGAGGCCCAGCGTCAGCCCGATGTCGAGCAGCTTCGCCGCCGGGCCCGTCGGCTGGCGCTCAGTCTGGTGGAGATCGGCGAAACCGACGAGCAGGTCGAGCGTCAACTCCATCGATGGCAGTTCCACCCCGCACTGGCTCATGAGGCCCTGCGGTGGGCCCACGAACGACGCCGTCAGCCCACCGTGGACAATGTCGCTCCGGCCACTGGCCGCCCTGTTCCGGCTTGACCGCCCGAGTGTTCAGGCCTTGGGCAACTTCGACCAAGTCGCCAGCAGTCCGGCCAGGGTTCGGACGCCGAACCCGGTTCCACCCCTGGTCACCTCATCGTAGGACGCGGTCGAGTTGGACGGACCGGCAATGTCGAGGTGCGCCCAGGCCACGTCGCCCACGAACTCCTTGAGAAACAGTGCCGCTGACAACGTGCCTCCGTAGGGGCTGGTGCTCAGGTTGCGCAGGTCAGCCACCTCGGAATCGATCGTGGCCCGGAGGTGTTCGGGCATCGGCAGATGCCAGATGGCCTCACCGACCTCCTCTGAGGTCCGCATGATCCGCGCCACCAACTCGCCGTGGTTGGACATGAGGCCAGCGGTTCTGTCGCCCAGAGCCACCATGCAGGCCCCCGTGAGGGTGGCAACGTCCACGATGGCGTCGGCCCCGTCTTCGACCGCCAGCGCCAGTGCGTCGGCCAGGATCAGGCGCCCCTCGGCATCGGTGTTGAGCACCTCGACGGTCTTGCCGTTGCGAGTGGTGAGGATGTCTCCAACCCGGGTGGCATCAGGACCCAGCATGTTGTCGGTGAGCGGGATGTAGGCACTGACCTTCATCTTCGGTGCCACCTTTGGCACCAGGGTCATTACCGCCAGCACCGCCGCCGCACCGGCCATGTCGGTCTTCATCCACTCCATCGACGCCGACGGCTTGATCGACAGGCCACCCGAGTCGAAGGTCACGCCTTTGCCCACCAGGGCCACGTGGCCCCGGGGCTTGTCGGGTTCGAAGGTGAGCTTCACCAGTCGGGGCTCCTGTGATGATCCCCGGTTCACTCCGAGCAGGCCTCCGAGCTTCTCCCGGGTGATGGCCTTCTTGTCCAGCACCTCGCAACCAAGCCCGAACTGATCGGCCGACTTCTTGGCGACATCGGCAAAGGCCCTGGGAGTCAGGTCTCCACCAGGGGTGTTCACCAGATCCCGGGCCAGGGCGACCGCCTCAGCGGTTCGGAGTGCGGCACCTATGGCGTCGGCCACCCTCTTGCCGCCCCCGGCCACCACGGTCGCACGAGCCAGCGAGATGTCGGTCGAGCGCTCCTTGTAACGATCGAATGCGTAGCTGGCCAGCACCAGACCTTCGGTGAGTTCACGCGCCGCACCGGGCCGGTCTCCGCTGTCGAGCAGTCCCAGAACGTCCACTGCCACGTGAGCCACTGCCGACGAAGCCCGGGCTATCGCCGCGCCCACCCGGCGCATGGGGGCCGCCGACACATCTTCGCCCAGACCTACCAGCAGGACCGGTCCACCTTCGCCGGCCACCATCACGGTCTGGGCCACCTTGGCGGTGAACCCGGCGGCCGCCAACAGAGCCTGATCCACCCCGGGAGCGTCGGCGGCCACCGAGCCGGCCCGAACCCCTCGGACCTCGAGGGCCTGGCCGTCTACGGCAGCGGGGTTGGGGGCGTGGTCAACGGTAATGGTCAGCGGCACGTGTTCGTCTCCATCAGTTCGGTGGTGGGTTCGGGGTCAATCGCTACCACGTCGACCGAGGGCCAGGGGTCGACACCGACAGTCTCGCTTCTCGGCTGGGGCCATTCGGCGCGCTGCCAACCCCACGAAGGTGAGTCAGCGATCCTTGGCGGGCAACGACTCGCCCTCGTTCCAGCGGGCCAGGGTCCACAGCAGATCCGACAATCGGTTGAGATACGGCCCGACCTGTGAGCCAGTCACCACCACCGACGCCGCCCGACGTTCGGCCCGGCGTACAACGGTGCGAGCCATGTCCAGGTGGGCGGCGACCGGGTTACCTCCCGGTACCACGAACTCGGTCGGCTGCTCGTAGCGACCGGTCACGTCATCTATCAACGTCTCGAGGTGCTCGACCATCTCGGCGGTGACCAGGGAAGCTCCGACCACCAGCTTGTGCCGATTGTCGGGGTCGGTGGCCAACTCGGCCATGAGTACCCAAAGGTCACGTTCGAGGGCCACCAGCATCTCGTCCAGCTCGTGATTGGACGCTGCAAAGGCCCGAGCCAACCCGATGGCTGCTTGGGCCTCGTCGACTGTGCCGTAGGCCTCAGGAGCAGGTGAGTCCTTGGGGACCCGCCCCCCGCCGTACAGGCCGGTGGTTCCATCGTCACCCTTGCGGGTGTAGATCTTCATGACAGCCGAGCCTACCGACGGCCCACCGCTGGGCAGCCGAGTGTCGGCTCCCAAAGGGGTCATCATCGGCGAGGCACCGGTATGGTGCCTGGCGTGACTGACTCCTTTCTAGATCTGGTGGCGGAACGGGTCGTGGTGTACGACGGCGCCACCGGTACCTGGCTGCAGACCCAGAACCTCACCGCCGACGACTACGGCGGCGAGGCACTGGAGGGCTGCACCGACTACCTGGGAATCAGCAAGCCCGACGTGGTCAGGGCCCTGCACAGCGCGTACTTCGAGGTCGGCGCCGACGTGGTCGAGACCAATACCTTCGGCGCTTTCGGTGTACCGCTGGGCGAGTACGACCTGGCCGACCGCGCCCACGAGATCGCCAAGGCCAACGCCCTGCTGGCCCGCGAGGTGGCCGACAGCTACTCCACTCCGGACCGGAAGCGGTTCGTGGCCGGATCGCTGGGCCCGGGCACCAAGTCTCCGAGTCTGGACCAGATCGGCTTCGTGGAACTGCGCGACCACTACCAGGTGGCGGCCGAGGCCCTGCTCGAAGGCGGGATCGACCTGTTCATCCTCGAGACCCATTTCGATCTCCTGGCCCTCAAGGCGTCGGTGATCGCGGCCCGCCGAGCCATGGCCAAGGTTGGACGCCAGGTGCCGATTCAGGCCCAGGTGACCATGGAGTTGACCGGTCGCATGCTGGTCGGCACCGAGATCGCTGCTGCCCTGTCGGCCATCGACCCCCTCGGCATCGACGTCATAGGGCTCAACTGTGCCACCGGGCCGGCCGAGATGGGCGAGCACGTCCGCCACCTGTCCCACCACGCCCGCATGCCCATTTCGGTGCTGCCCAACGCCGGGCTGCCATCGGTGGTCGACGGAAAGATGCACTACGACCTGTCGGCAGAAGAACTCGAGGTCCACCAACGGCGCTTCGTCGAAGAACTCGGCGTGCAGGTCATCGGTGGGTGCTGTGGAACCACCCCCGAGTACATCAAGCGTTTGGCCGACATGGCCCCCTCGCTCACCCCGGCACCCCGCAAGCCGACGCACGAACCTTCGGTCACCTCCATCTACTCCCCGGTCGCCCTCCACCAGGACACGTCGTTCCTGATGATCGGTGAACGCACCAATGCCAACGGGTCGAAGAAGTTCCGTGAGGCGATGCTGGCCGGTGACTACGACACCTGCACCGCCATGGCCACCCAACAGGTGAAGGAGGGAGCGCACGTTCTCGACGTCTGCGTGGACTACGTCGGCCGGGACGGCACCCTCGACATGGACGAGGTCGCCAAGCGCTTCGCCACCGGCGCCAACGCCCCACTGGTGCTCGACTCGACCGAACCCGAGGTGATCGAGGCCGGTCTCCAACGTGTCGGCGGCCGGGCCATCCTCAACTCGGCCAACCTGGAGGACGGATTCGCCCCCGGTTCACGACTCGACCGGGTGTTCCGGCTGGCCAAGGAGTACGGCGCAGCCGTCATCTGCCTGTGCATCGACGAGGAGGGTCAGGCCCGCGACGTCGACTGGAAGGTACGGGTGGCGCATCGAATCGCCGACCTGGCCGTGAACACCTACGGCCTCGAGACGTCCGACCTGATCTTCGACGCCCTCACCTTCCCACTGTCCACCGGCGACGAGGACCTCCGCGGCGACGCCATGGCCACCATCGAAGCCATCCGGCGGATAAAGGCCGAGATACCCGGCTGCTTCACCACTCTCGGCGTGTCCAACGTGAGCTTCGGTCTGTCACCGGCGGCCCGTCACGTTCTCAACAGCGTCTTCATCCACGAGTGCGTGGAAGCGGGCATGGACTCGGCCATCGTGCACGCCTCGAAGATCCTGCCCCTCAGCCGTATCCCCGATGAGCAGCGAGATGTAGCCCTCGATCTCATCTACGACCGGCGGGGGGCGGCTGGCGCGCTCAGTGAGGGTGCAGCCGACTACGACCCGCTGGCCAAGCTGCTCGAGATCTTCGCCGATGTGAAGGTGCAGACGGTCGAGAAGGAGGACCGATCGGATTGGCCGGTCGGTCAGCGCCTCCACCACCGGATCATCGACGGTGACCGCGAGGGCCTCATCGAGGACCTGGATCAGGCAATGGCCGAGGGCATCAGCCCACTCGACATCATCAACGAACATCTCCTCGGCGGCATGAAGGTGGTCGGTGAGCTGTTCGGGGCGGGCGAGATGCAGCTCCCGTTCGTACTTCAGTCAGCCGAGACCATGAAGGCTTCGGTATCCCATCTCGAACCCCACATGGAGAAGGTCGAGGACGACGCCGGTAAGGGCCGGATCGTGCTGGGCACGGTCAAGGGCGACGTCCACGACATCGGCAAGAACCTGGTCGACATCATCCTCACCAACAACGGCTACGAGGTACACAACGTCGGCATCAAAGTGTCGATCGCCGAGATGATCGAGAAAGCCCTGGAGGTCAAGGCCGACGCCATCGGAATGAGCGGGCTGCTGGTGAAGAGCACCCTGATCATGCGCGACAACCTCGAGGAGCTGAACGCCCGGGAGCTCTCTGACATCCCGGTGCTGCTGGGCGGGGCTGCCCTCACCCGCACCTACGTCGAGCGCGACCTTCGCGAGGTGTACCAAGGCCGCCTGTTCTACGGCAAGGACGCCTTCGAAGGTCTCCGGGTCATGGACCGCCTGGGCGAGATCCGCCGCAACCCCGAGGCCGACGACCCCGACTGGGGTCGGGTGCCCTCGTCATCGAAGGTTCCGTCCCGACTGCACGATGAGCCCACCCCCGAGGAGTTGGCGGCCCTGCCAGCGCGCTCACCCGAAGTCGAGACCGACAACCCCGTCTTCGAGCCGCCCTTCATCGGCTCCCGCGTGGTCAAGGGCATGCCCATCGACGACATCGCCGCCTTCCTCAACGAGACCACGCTGTTTCGTAACCAGTGGGGCTACCGCCCCGAGGACGGTGAGGACGACTCGGCGTTCAAGGCCCGACTGCGGCCACTGCTCCGCGAGCAGATCAACCAGGCCCGGGCCGCAGACCTTCTGGTGCCCCAGGTGGTCTACGGGTACTGGCCGGCCAATGGGGACGGAACCGACCTGGTGATCTGGGCCGACACCGATCGCTCCACCGAGCTGACCCGGTTCTCGTTCCCCCGTTCGGTGCGAGAGCCCCACCTGTGCATCGCCGACTTCTTCCGGCCGATCGACTCGGGTGAGATCGACTACGTGGCGTTCCAGATCGTCTCCATGGGAGCCCGAATCTCCGAACGCACCAAGGAACTGTTCGCCACCAACCAGTACAACGACTATCTGATGCTGCACGGGCTGGGGGTGGAGATGGCCGAGGCCCTCGCCGAGTTCTGGCACCACCGGGTCCGACAGGAGTGGGGCTTCGTCGACGAGGACGGACCGACCCTCGCTGGACTGTTCCGCCAGCAGTACCGCGGCGGCCGCTATTCGTGGGGCTACCCCGCCTGTCCCGACGTCTCCGACAACGAACGGGTGGCCAACCTTCTCGACGCCGCCCGCATCGGCGTCGAAGTGGGTGAGGACACCGGATACCAGTACCACCCCGAGCAGTCCACCAGCGCCATCATCTGCCATCACCCCAAGGCCAAGTACTTCGTGGCCCGCTGAGGTCACCAAAGATCACTGGACCCAGGTGGCCCCGTTGTCTCGGAGGTGCCGGAGGGCATTTCGTGAGTCTCGACTGCGGGCGATTCCGAACGTCTCCTCATCGATCACCAGCACCCACAGATAAGTGACCGGCCCCCCTCGTCGGGTGAGGCCGCGCAGGTCGGGAACCGGCTGATCCGCGCTAGCGGGCGGCTGAGCAGTCAGCAGCACCGCCGCCTTGTCGGTACCGAACGCCGGAAACGAACCCACCACTCCCCCGATGGTGTGACCCTCGCCCAACCACGTACAGCGGCCGAAGGGAAGCTGGGCCAGCCCACTGAGCAGCTCGGCTCCCACCTGGTCTGCGGTGGCGCGGCCGATGGCCAACTCGATGCGTGAGGCCCGCTCGGGTTGGTCGACGTACTCCTCGACGCCCGCCATCCGCTGGGACGAGAGCCCGGTGGTAGCCGTGACCCACAGATCCTGGCCGCCCAGACGGTGACGACTGGCGATCAGTTCGGGGAATGTGCGTTGTCCGAGCGGCCACACGGCCTCGTGGGGCCCGATGGCCTGATCCAGGTGGGCCAGGCCAGTGGTGCGAATGTGACCCCATGCGTGGTCGGTTCGCCAGGCCCAGAAGTCACGCGACTCGTTCACCTTCTTGGTCAGCAACTCGCTGGCATCGCCGTTCAGCTCCCATGCCAGCGGAGTGTTTCCCACCGCGTAGCGCGAGTAGCCGTAGAACTCGTCGCGCCCACCCCATCCCGGCACCACCGCCAGCAGTCCTTCGCCATCGGTGATGGCCACTCCGTCTCCCTCTTCGAACCACACCACCTCCACGTCACGAAGCGGTGGGCACCCCTCGGGATGACGGGTCCCCGATGCTGCCATCCGGGGCGGGCCCGACCCCTGGTACGCCGCGGGATCGTTCTCGTCGGTCGGTGCCGGCGCCTGATTGGCCACCCACACTGCCGACGCGGTAACCGCGGTATCGCCCGTGGTGTCCTCCAGGTACAGGTAGGTGTCGCCCTCGCCCCGGAGCAGCACGGCCCTACGGCTGCCGTAAGGACTGGTGGAGCGCATCAGCAGGTCTGGCACGCCCATTCCATCGGCAGCTACCTCCCTTACGTGAACTCCACCGACAATCCCAGCTATCTCCGGGGAGCCGGAAGGTCCTGGTGCACCGTGAGAGCCGAGGAGAACAGGTCACCCAGCCGATCAATACGGTCGAGCACCTCGGCGGCTTCGAAGCTGAGCGGAGCCCCCTCCACTCCCTCGGCCACCTCGTCCCAGGTCACCGGGGTGGAGACGGTGGGACGTGGTCGAGCGCGAAGCGAGTAGACGCCGATGGTGGTCTTGTGGCGGCTGTTCTGACTCCAATCGATCAGAACCTTCTCCCGGCGCGCCTCTCGGGCCTGAGTCGTCACCACCAGATCCGGACGTCGGCGTTCGAGAAGCTGGGCCACCGCCAGGGCGAATGACGAGGTGTGGTCATGGGAGTGGGGACGGTTGAGGGGCAGATACACCTGCAAGCCCTTGGACCCCGAGGTCTTGGCCGTGCACACCAGCCCCAGTTCTCCCACCACTTCACGGACCGCCAGCGCCACCTCGCAGCACGCCGCCATCGCTCGCCCAGGTCCCGGGTCCAGGTCGAACACCACCATGGTCGGACTCTCGATGTCGCCACATCGGGCCAGCGGGGCGTGCAGTTCCAGGGCCGCCAGGTTGGCAGCCCATGCCAGGGCGGCCGCGCTGTTCAGCACGCAGTATCCGATCGGTCCGGCGCGATCACCGGGCCCCGGCGCCGTCTCCACCCACTCGGGGCGGTGCCCGGGGCACCTCTTCTCGAAGAAGCCTGGAGCGTTCACCCCATCGGGAAACCGTTTCAGGGTCAGACCCCGATCGCCCAGGTGAGGCAGCAATGCCGGAGCGACCCGGACGTAGTAATCGATCACCTCCGCCTTGGTGAACGCCGCCTCTGGGTACAGGACCTTGTCCAGGTTGGAGACAGTCAGTTCCCGTCCCTCGACCACAACGGCGACGCGGCCAGGGGCCACCGGTCAGGCCGACTGCCGGTCGGTTCCGTCGGGGCCGACCGGATCGGCCGGACCGGCCGACGCCCCCGTCGACGCCTCGGCTCGGGCGGCCCGGGCAGCGGCCACGCTCGCCTCCAACGCCGCCATGAGGTCGACCACGGTCGTCGTACCCTTCGAGGTGGGCACTTCGATCAGCTCGTCCTCACCGGCCGCCTTTCGTTCGATCAGCTCGAGCACCTTCTGACGGTAGGTGTCGTGGTATCGCTCGGGCGCGAAGGTGACCGAATCCAGACTGGCAATGAGTTGGTGCGCCATAGCCACCTCGGCCTCGGTGACCTCGGCCTCGTTCACCTTGTCGAGCTCGGGGATCTCCTCGACCGGCCGAATCTCGTCGGGGTAGAGCATGGTCGACAGGGCCAGCACCCCCTGATCGGCCCTGATTGCCGCCAGGTATTCCTTGCCTCTCATCACGAATCTGGCCATCCCCACCTTGTCGGTCTCGGTCAGGGCTCGCACCAGTAACGCGTAGGGCTTGACCGTCACATCGTCGGGACCGAGGTGGTACGCCGAGTCGTAGAGGATTGGGTTGATCGAGCCCTGATCGACGAACTCGATCAATTCGATGGTACGGCTGGCTCTGGGGTCGAGAGCGGCCAACTCGTCGTCTGTGAGGATCACATACCGACCCGAGGCCAGCTCGTAGCCGCGCGCCACATCGGCCAGGTCCACCTCACGACCGTCGGCCTCCGAAACCCGGCGCTGACGAACCCGGGCCCCGGTCCTAGCGTCGATCTGGTTGAACCGGACCGTCTTGCGCTGGGTAGCGGCAAAGAGCTTCACCGGGATGCTCACCAACCCGAAGCTGATCGATCCGTGCCAGAGAGCGCGAGGCATGAACCCAGCATCGCACCCCGTCGGCCTGTTCGCTCGGGTCCTTGCTACCGATCGACCGCGCTCAACCCAGGACGGCCCTGGCCACCAAGTCCTGACCGAATGCCGTGAGAATCGCCAGGTAGAGCAATCCGGTGGCCGCCATGACCGCTGAGTACTGCCGTTCCTTGAGCGCCAGTCGAGTGACCAGTACCAGCACCGCCGTGGTCGCCGCGCACGCCACCCACATCCAGCCCAGCACACCGCCGTAGTCGTCGTCGATGGTGCCGTTGAGGACTGAGACCATGCCGACGGGGATCAACATGACTGCCACATGGGCTGGCCATATCCAGCCGGTCCATCGAACCAGTTCGAGCAGCGGTCCTCGTGCGAGCCCGGGCTGCACCAGATACCAGTGTCCGAGCAGCATGGCATCAGTAACCGCCCCCATGAACGCCGCTCCCACCAGGACCCGGAGAACCGACAGCCAGGCGGGCGAACCGGCGTCCAACCCGCCCGCGACAAGCCCCACGATCCCGACGAGCGGGGCCACCAGGTCCAGGGAGGGTGGAAATTCAGCAGCGTTCTTGTCGAAACGCTGCTCCTCACGATCGATCCCCGTCATGGCCGCCACCCGTGCCGAGCGGCGCTCCACCAGCTCACGCTGGCCGGCAACACCGGCAGAGCGCCGCTGCACCGACACCACCAGTGCCACCGCGGCAGCGATCACCACACCGACCGCCGCCGCGTCGCGAACCGGTACCGGCCCGACCACCCGCCCGACCAGAACCGACCCCGCCGCCATGGCAGCGAAGACCCCGCGCATCATCCAGCCGTAGCCCAATCCCACCTCTCGACGTCGGGTGGTCACCCAGGTGAACGCCAAACCTCCGACCGCCCATTGCAGGAGAAAGGTGGCGGCATCCAGGCGGATCATGACCCCCTGAGGGTACGGACCCTCAACTCCCCAGCCGAAACCGGCACACCCGCGACTGTCGAGTCGAGATCGCCCGGCCCACCCGTTTCCAGAGGTCCATCGTCGGTCGACTCAGGCCGCTACCGTCGCCTCGATGGAGGACACAGGTACGCCCCGACCTCATGTGCTGTTCGTGGCATCGGCAGGCGGACACTTGGCCCACCTGCTGTGGCTACGTCCCTGGTGGGAGGACAAGGCACGGACGTGGGTGACCTTCGACAAGCCCGACGCACGGTCCCGACTGGAGGGCGAGACGGTGACCTGGGCGTTCCACCCCACCACCCGCAACCTTGGGAACCTCGTGCGCAACATGGGCCTTGCCGTTCGCCTAGTACCTCGGCTCCGTCCCGACGTTGTGGTGTCGAGCGGCGCAGGCGTGGCCGTGCCGTTCTTCGTGATCGCCTGGATCCTGCGGATCCCCACCGTGTACGTGGAAGTGTTCGACCGGATCGACAGCCGCACCCTCACCGGTCGCCTGTGCCGCCCGTTCACCACGCGCTTCTTGGTGCAGTGGCCCGAACAACAGGCCCTGTACCGGGGCTCTGAGCTGATCGGACCCCTGCTGTGAACGACAACGATGCCGGGGTGGCCCCCAGCACCGCCTCGGCCGTTGAACCGAACTCATGGCCAGCCGACCCCACCAGCGTCGGACTACCTCGATCTCCCCAGGTAGTGGTGAGCGTGGGCACCGACCACCACCCCTTCGACCGCCTCATCGACTGGATCGACACTTGGACAGCGGCCCATCACGACGTCGAGGTGCTGGTCCAGCGAGGATCCTCACGCCCACCTCGAACCGCAGGATCGGTCGACCTGATGGGTCACCCTGACCTGCTGGCAGCCATGACCACGGCTCTGGTGGTCGTCGTGCAGGGAGGGCCCGCCGGGATGGCGGACGCCGCCGACGCCGGCCATCGTCCCGTGGTGGTTCCCCGACGTCCGGACCTGGGCGAACATGTGGACGAACACCAGGTCAGCTTCGCCCGATGGATGGCAGAACGCGACCTGGTCGAGCTGGCCGAGGACGAAGCCACGTTGCATCGGCTGCTCGATGAGGCAATCGCGAACCCACAACGGTTTCGGGTTGATGCGAAACGAGACACGCCTTCAGAAGCGGTTGAGGCCTTTGCCAGCGTCGTCGATCCGCTGATCCGCTCTCGGAAGCCCAGACGGCTCCGCCGGAGCCAGTAACTCTGCGTCGGGAAGTCGCAGGTGCCCTCAGGCGGCGCTGCGACGACGAATGGTGAGCAGACCGGCTCCCCCGCCGATGAGTACGCCACCGATCACGAGCATCTGAACCACGTCCGCTCCGGTGACCGGCAGTGGCGTGTCGGACGGAGTGGCCGGAGTGGCGGGAGCAACCGGCTGCAAGGGCTGAACGGGAGGTGAGGTGACCGCGACCGTCGGGGCCGGAGCCGTGTAGTCGGGGTTCTCCTGAGCTGACGCCGCACCACCGCCCGCCAAGGTGGCCACCAGCAGGAGGACCGCTATCGAGAGTTGAACGATCCGGTTGATGCCCATACCGACAGGCTAAGTCCACGACCACCGGCCGTCAACACGCTGCGTGACTTTGAGCCAATGTTGACCACGGATCGTAACAATGGGACCCGAGCAGAATAGGTACACATCAATCGTCGGCATCCCGGCCGCCGGCCGCCAAACCCTCGTCGAGATCAATGGCCCGACGCCGATCCACCGATGGGCTCCAGTCCTCGAGCGCCAACCGGGTGCGGGGAATTCGTGCTGACGGCTCGAGAGTGAACGAGTCCACGCCGCGCCCCAGCCGCATCGAGACGGTCACCCGCACCGAGGCACCGGGCACCAGAGAAAGCTCTCCACCCACCACCGAGGTGGGTCCATCGCGACCAGCCAGAGTCGGCCTAACTCCGGTCATCTCGATGTCGGTGGTCCCAGCGGGAACGTTCACCACCACGATCCCTCGATACTCCCCGGCGACCATGGAGTCGATGTTGGGACCAACCACGTATCGGGGGCCATTGCCCGTGGCGGTGTTGACCACGTCGTAGGTGAGCAGCAGAGAGCGCCGACCATCAGATTCCAACGTGGTTTCGATCGACAGGGACGTTTCGACCTTGGGGTCAAGCTTGTTGGCTCCGCGGTTGAGCAGGGCCACCGACAGCGACCGCTCGGTGAGGTGACCGTCAGCGCTGACCTCGGCGAAAGCGTCTCTGGCCTGCGGGTCGGACGCCCACACCATCAGATGTCGGCCCTGTACCGCTTCGACAATCGTCGTGGCCATGACATCGAGTTCCCAGCCGCCGGCTTCGACCCGATCGAACACGGCGCGGGCGACCACGCCCAACGAGTCACGTCGCTGGTCGCGACCATTCGGGTCGTCGACGAATCGGTCGTACTGACCGCGGAGCAGTTCACCCCGCACCGTGTCCACGTCATAGGTGACACCGTCCACCTCCACCGGCCCCACCACCCGCAACAGGCCTCGGAGGGCGTCGACGTCTACCGATATGACGCCTCCAACTGGCTCTCCTCCCTCAACCAACGGCCACATTGCCGTTGCGGCCTCGGCCGACTGGGGAAAGTCGGCGGTCAGACCGAGGTTTCGGAAGTCTCGACCCGGGTCTAGCCAGGGCCAGTTGTTCCGTAGATCGTCACTCACCGCTACCGACCCTGCCGGCAAAACCAGTTCCTGGGTCGGTCGCACCTCGCCCAACCCCACCCGGCCCAGATCGAAACGAATGACGGCGGCCGACAGGAACATGCCCGACCCGGCGCGCATCTCGGCATTGTTGGCCCCCAGCAGCAGATACGGCGTCGGACCGGTCAGCATCTGTCGCAGAGCCCGTGTGGTGGCTTCGGCTCGCTCGAGGGTCCTCACCGTGTCGTCGCGCTGCTCTGTGACCTCCTGAACCGCTTCGGCCAACGGCGTGATCAGCGCATCCGGCGATCCAGGGTCCAGGGCTCCGATCTCCGAACTGGT
>CAUJFC010000241.1 GCA_963169755.1 Actinomycetota bacterium
CGGCGAGGTGGCGGCGCTCATGGAACTGGTGGCCGAGTTGCGGGCCGGGTGCCCGTGGGACGGGGAGCAGACCCACCGGACCCTGACCCGTCATCTGCTGGAGGAAACCTACGAGGTGCTCGAGGCATTGAACGCCGTGGGTGACGGCGGTCCCGACACCGACCCCGACAGCTATACCCACCTGGAAGAGGAACTGGGCGACCTGCTGTTCCAGATCGCCTTCCACTGCACGCTCGCCACCGAGGCCGGAGCGTTCGGGCTGGCCGACGTGGCTCGGGGAGTCACCGAGAAGCTGGTGTCTCGTCACCCCCACGTGTTCGGTGACGAGACCGTGACCGGAGCGGCTGAGGTGGCGGCCACCTGGGAGGAGCGCAAACGCCAGGAGAAAGGTCGCAGCTCGGTGTTCGACGGCATCCCGTCGGATCTGCCGGCGCTTCTGTACGCGCTGAAGGTGCACAAGAAGGCAGCGGCCTTCGACGTGGGGGTGACCGGCGACGTACACCGGGCCGGCATGGATCTGGCTGCCGCCGCCATCGAAGCTGAGAGCGATCCCACCGACTCGACGCTGGCCGGGGTGCTGATGGCGGCGGTGGCGCTGTCTCGGGTCGTGGGCACCGACCCAGAGACTTCCCTGCGGGCGGCTGCCACGGCCCTCGCCGATCGTGCCCGGGCGGCCGAAGCCGCGACTACTACCGTTGCCCCAGAATCGACCCAGGAGCAGACCCCTCAGCCATGAGCACCATCGAGCACATCGTCGGCCGTGAGATCCTCGACTCACGTGGCAACCCCACCGTCGAGGTCGACGTGGTGCTGGACTCCGGCGCCCACGGGCGGGCCGCCGTTCCTTCGGGCGCGTCCACCGGCCAGTTCGAGGCCGTTGAGTTGCGCGACGGTGGTGACCGGTTCGTCGGCAAGGGCGTGAGCATCGCTGTCAGCAACGTGAACGGTGAGATCGCCGAAGAACTGGTGGGCGTCGACGCGCTGGACCAGCGTGGGGTCGACCGGATCCTCTGTGACCTCGACGGCACTGACAACAAGGCCCGTCTGGGCGCCAACGCCATCCTCGGCGTGTCACTGGCAGTGGCCAAGGCGGCCGCTCACGAACTGGACATCCCCCTCTACCGCCACGTCGGCGGCACCAACGCCCACGTTCTGCCGGTACCGATGATGAACGTGCTCAACGGTGGAGCCCACGCCGACAACAACGTGGACTTCCAGGAGTTCATGGTCATGCCGGTTGGCGCGGCCAGCTTCTCGGAGGCGTTGCGCTGGGGAACCGAGACGTACCACACCCTCCGCAAGCTGCTCCACGACAAGGGCCTGTCCACCGCGGTGGGTGACGAGGGCGGCTTCGCCCCCAACC
Source organism: Actinomycetota bacterium (assembly GCA_963169755.1). GTDB lineage: Bacteria > Actinomycetota > Acidimicrobiia > Acidimicrobiales > Iamiaceae > Aquihabitans. Next base: position 1,364 of record CAUJFC010000241.1, read on the forward strand.
TGGCCAACAACACCGAGCCGGTCGAACTGCTGATCGAGGCCATCGAGAAGGCCGGGTTCACCCCCGGCGACGACATCGCCATCGCTTTGGACCCTGCCACCAGCGAGGTGTTCAAGGACGGTGCCTACGTGCTCGAGGGCGAAGGTCGCACTCTCAGCGCCGAGGAACTGGCCGACTACTGGGCAGACCTGTGCGAGCGCTTCCCGATCGTGTCGATCGAGGATGGTATGGCCGAAGAGGACTGGGCGGGCTGGAAAGCACTCACCGATCGCATTGGTGGTCGCGTCCAGTTGGTCGGTGACGACCTGTTCGTGACCAACTCGGCTCGCCTGGCCCGTGGTATCGAGGTGGGCGTGGCCAACTCGATCCTGGTGAAGGTGAACCAGATCGGCTCACTCACCGAGACCACCGAAGCGGTGACCCTGGCCAACCGCAACGGGTACACCGCCGTCATGTCGCACCGTTCGGGCGAAACCGAAGACTCGACCATCGCCGATCTGGCGGTGGCTCTCAACTGCGGTCAGATCAAGACCGGTGCCCCGGCCCGCAGCGACCGGGTGGCCAAGTACAACCAGCTTCTGCGCATCGAGGAACAGCTCGGCGATGCCGCCGTGTTCCCCGGAATCGCTGCGTTGGCCCGGGGTGGCCGGGGCTGACGGTGGCCGGACCGCGTCGTCCTCCTCGCGCCCTCGAGCGCGTCGACAGCCCCCGCGGGTCGCGTCGTTCCACCCACGACGAACGACGTGACCGCCGATCGGGTCGGGCCTGGATCGCGGGCGGACTGGCCCTGTGCGTCTTGCTGGTGGGTGTCATCTTCGTGGCGGTGCTACCAGCGCCCACCTTCTTCGAACAGCGCTCGGATTCGGCCGATCTGGAGGTCGAGCTGGCCGAGGTGAAGGCCGAGCGGGCAGCGGTGAGAGCCGAGCTGGACCGCCTGGGCACCGATTCGGAGATCGAGGCTCAGGCTCGTCGCAACGGTTACGTGCGTCCCGGTGAGGAGGCCTACAACATCCTGCCGGCATCGGTGGAGCCCATGGGTCTGCCCGACACCTGGCCCTTCACCGGGGTGGAAGCCGCCCTGGGTGTGCGCTGATCCGGCTCTGGTCGCGCCGACGTGGACGAGCGACTGGCGTCTCTTGGACCGACGGTGAGGGTCGATGACGAGCCCACCGAATCGGACCGTCTGGCGGTGGCTCACCTGTTGGGTCGCCAGCCTCAGGGGGCCTACCGGGTGGTGGTCCGCAATGCTCAGACCGGCTGGCCGGTGGTGATCCGCAACGAGCCACTCCTGGACGACGGTACCCCCATGCCCACCCGGTACTGGTTGGTGGGTGAACCCGAGCGCACCATGGTCGGCAGACTCGAGAGTCGTGGCGGGGTGCGTCGGGCGGAGGAAGCGGTGGGCTTGGAAGCGGTGGCCCGGGCTCACGACCGTTACCGGGCCGAACGCGACGCCGCTCTGCCTTTGGACTGGAGCGGACCGGTGCCCACTGCGGGGGTGGGCGGCACCCGCACCGGCGTGAAGTGCCTGCACGCCCACTACGGCTGGTACCTGGCGGGCGGCGATGACCCGGTGGGCCGGTGGGTGGCCGAACGTCTGGCGGCCGGTGAGGGTGACCCTCACCCGACGATCTCTCCAGGGTGAGGTGTCAGGCCGGAGCGCTGGAGGTCACCAGGGTGGCAACCGCCCACAGGTGGAGGGCCACACCCCCAGCCACCAGGGCGTGGAACACCTCGTGGTACCCGAAGGTGGCCGGCCAGAGAACCGGACGGTGGGTGGCGTAGACCACGGCGCCGACGGTGTAGAGCAGGCCGCCCCCCAACAGCAGTGCGAACTGGCCAGCGGACAGGGAGCTGGTCAGTGCCCCCCACTCCAGCAGAGCACCCCAGCCGACCACCACGTACACCACGGCGGCCACCGGGTAGGGAGCGTGGATCCAGGCCAGACGGATCACCACGCCGACCGCGGCGGCCACCCAGGTGAACATCAGCAGACGTCGCGCCGGGCCGTGGTCCAAGGCCAGGGCGGCGAAGGCGGTGTAGCTGCCGGCGATGGCCAGCAGGATGGTGGAGTGGTCGACCCGCTTCATCCGTGCCATACCCACTGGGCCGAAACGGCCGCTGTGGTACACGGCTGACACCCCCAACATGGTGGTGACTCCCACGGCGTAAATGGCCAGGGCGACCCGGTGGCCGGTGCTGTCAGCCAGGGCCACCAGCACCGCGGCAGCCGGGGCGAACACGAACACTGAGACCCGGTGGATCACGCCGCGCCAGCGGGGCCGGACGTACGCGGTTACTGCCATGGCTGTCCATGCTCACTCTGACAGTGCCCACTGTCAACATATCGTGACAGTGTTCACTGTCACGATGGGACCTTCGGCATGGTTGACTGGTTCGGTGTCCGATGAGCTGACCCTGGCCGAACTGGCGGCGGCTACCGATCTGAGCGAGCGGACCATCCGCTATTACCAGGCCGAGAAGCTCCTTCCCCGCCCGCTGAAGCGAGGACGGGAGGCCGTCTATCACTCTGACCACATCGAGCGGCTCCGCTTGATCGTGGATCTACGAGACCGCGGTCTGTCGCTGGGCACCATCCGCGACCTGGTCACTTCGGCAGATCCATCGTCAACCGTGGCGGCCTGGCTGGGAATGGACGCCGTGCTGCGAGCCCCGTGGTCAGCCGATCGACCCCGCACCGCTTCTTACGACGAGGTTCGCGACCTGGTGGCCGGCTACCCCGCCGGCACGCTGGCCGATCTGATCGAAAGCGGTTTCGTCCGCGACGAGCGCGATGGAACCTGGACCATTCCCAGCCCAGCCCTGATGGATCACGCCCTTGCCCTGCGGGCCGCCGGGGTCGACGTGGACGTGGCGGCCGCCATCGTCTCCCTGCTGCGGCGCCGACTCTCCAAGGCGGTGACCGACACCGTGAAGCTCCTGGTCAAGCGGGCCGGTGCCGGGTTCGGACCCAGCGCTGAAGCCGACGATCTGGCCCAGGCGCTGGCGGCACTGCGTCCGGTGGCGCGAGAGATGGCCGGGTTGATCCTGGCTCAGGAGGTCGAACGGGCGCTGGCCGTCCTGGCCGAGGACCAACCCCGCCAGTTCCGGGCCAGGACTTCCCCTCCGGCCGACTGATGGGCGAGCATCTCGGGTCATGAGCGATCTCGTGGCATCCATCGACCTGGGCACCAACTCCACCCGGCTGTTGGTGGCCGAGGTGGCGTCCGGCGGCACTCTGGTTTCCCGCGATCGTCAGATGAGGATCACCCGGCTGGGTCAGGGGGTCGATCGCAACAAGGGGCTGGCGGCCGAGGCCATCGAACGGACCATGGCGGTACTACGCGACTACCGGGCGGTGTTGGACCGCTTCGGAGTGGATCCCGGGCGTATCCGCATCGCCGCCACCTCGGCCTGCCGGGATGCCGCCAACCGTGAGCAGTTCTTCGACGCCGTTCAGTCCACCGTCGGGGTCCGTCCCGAGCTTCTGTCGGGTGAAGAAGAGGCCGCCATCTCGTTTCGGGGCGCCACCGCCGATCTGGACCCCGCCCTGGGTCCTTTCCTGGTGGTGGACCTGGGTGGAGGGTCGACCGAGTTCGTGCTCGGTACCAGCGGGCCCGACGGCGAGATATGGGGGGCGTTCTCGGCCGACGTCGGCTGTGTGCGCCTGACCGAGCGGTTCATCTCCACCGACCCACCGGCACCCGAGGACCTGAGCGCCGCTATCAGCTACGTGGACGCCTGGCTCGACGAGATGTTGATCACCATCGGTCGCCTGGGCGAGACCGCAACGGTGGTGGGCGTGGCCGGCACTGTCTCCACGGTGGCGGCGGTGGAGATCGGTCTGGCCGAGTACGACCGCGACCAGATCCACCACTTCCACCTGACCAAGGACGCCGCCGAGGACGTCTTTCGCACCCTGGCCACCGAGAAGCGAGAGGACCGGCTGGCCAACCCCGGCCTGGAAGAGGCCCGAGCCGACGTGATCGTGGGGGGCTGCTGCGCCCTGGTGGCCATCTACCGTCGTCTGGGACTCGACGAGATGCTGGTCAGTGAATCCGACATCCTCGACGGGCTGGCGGCCTCGTTGATCTGACCCGCCCCGGCCGGGTCTTCGATGGGCCTAGGGTGCCGACGATGAGCGAGACGATCTGGGCCCCACCCGAGGGCCACATCGCCACCACCAACGTCGGACGTTTCATGGCCCGCCACGGTATCGAGCACTTCGACGACCTTCGGCAGCGCTCGATCGACGACATCGAGTGGTTCTGGGACGCCGTGGTCGAGTTCCTCGGCCTTCCCTTCTCCACCCCGTATCACCAGGTACTCGACACCACCGACGGCATCGAGTGGGCCCGCTGGTTCAGCGATGGCCAGACCAATCTGGCGGCCATCTGCCTGGACCGCTGGGCCATCGAAACCCCCGACGCCGAAGCGGTTCGTTGGGAGGGCGAGGACGGGACTGTCAGAGTCCTCACCTACGCCGAACTGTCCCGCCACGTAGACGGCCTGGCCGCCCTGCTGGTCGATCGGGGTATCGGGCCGGGAGACGCCGTGGGCATCTGGCTGCCGATGCTGATCGAGACGGTGGTGGCCGCCTTGGCCGTGGCCCGGATCGGCGGGGTGTTCCTTCCGATTTTCTCGGGCTACGGAGCCGACGCGGTGGCCGTTCGCCTCGACGACGCCGGTGCCCGGGCTCTCCTGACTGCCGACGGGTTCTGGCGTAGGGGCAAGGCGGTCCCGATGCTGGAAACCGCCCGTCGGGCGGTGGCCGAGGTGCCATCGGTACAGACCGTTGTGGTGGTCGACCGGGTGGGCGACACCCTCGACGGCGAACTGGCCTGGCCCGCTCCCACCCCGGAGGGTGAACCGCTGCGGACCGCGACGGTTCCGGTGGACGCCGAGACTCCGCTGTTCATCGCCTACACCTCGGGCACCACTGGGCGACCCAAGGGGTCGGTCCACGTGCACGGCGGCTTCACCGTCAAGATCGCCGAGGAGGTGGCATTCCAGTTCGACTGCCGCCCCGGAGACCGTCTGTTCTGGTTCGCCGACTTCGGCTGGATCATGGGTCCCTGGGAGGTGGTGGGCACCCTGGCCAACGGGGCCACCTTGTGTCTGTACGAGGGGGCGCCCGACTTCCCCGATGTGGACCGGCTCTGGGCCTATCTGGCGGCGCATCGGGTCACCATCTTGGGAATCAGCCCCACGCTGGTCCGTTCCATGATGGCTCACGGCGACGACCCGGTGACCCGTCACGACCTTTCGACCCTGCGGGTACTGGGGTCGACCGGTGAACCGTGGAACGAGGAGCCCTACCGCTGGTTCCACCGGGTGGTGGGTGGGGGACGCTGTCCGGTCATCAACATCTCGGGCGGTACCGAGGTGGGTGCCTGCTTCCTGTCGCCACATCCGGTCGAAGAACTCACCCCCATGACCCTCGGTGGTCCAGCCCTGGGCATGGCGGTGGACGTGTTCGACGACCAGGCTCGACCGGTACGGGGCGAGGTTGGAGAGCTGGTCTGCACTCGTCCCTGGCCCGGTATGACCCGGGGTCTGTGGAAGGACCCCGATCGCTACATGGAGGCGTACTGGTCGCGGTGGCCCCACGTGTGGGTGCACGGTGACTGGGCGTTGATCGATGACGACGGTCGTTGGTACCTGCGAGGCCGTAGCGACGACACCATCAAGATCGCCGGCAAGCGTCTCGGGCCCGCCGAGGTCGAGTCGGCGTTGGTCGGTCATCCGGCGGTGGCCGAGGCCGCCGCTGTCGGGGTGCCCCATGAGCTCAAGGGTGAGGCCCTGTGGTGCTATGTGGTGCCCGCCCCCGGAACCTCGCCCGGCGAGGATCTGCGCGACGAGCTGGTGGAGGTGGTCACCGAGGCCCTGGGAAAGTCGTTCAAGCCGTCCGAGGTCCGCTTCTGCACCGCTCTGCCCAAGACCCGGTCGGCCAAGGTGTTGCGCCGTGCCATCCGGGCGGTGGCGGTCGGTAATGACCCGGGAGACCTGTCGTCGCTGGAGGACCCCTCGGCCCTCGATGCGGTGCGGGATGCCCAGTGAGAAGAGGGGCAGGTCGCTGATGTTGCGTAGTCGAGAGCCGGGCCGATCGAGAGAACGAATGGAGTCGCTGTTAGGGCGCAGGGTGATGCTGCGAGGTCTGGTGCTTTCGGACTTCGAAGCCTGGAGCGAGGTTCGCGTTCGCTGCGGTGACTGGCTGACCCGCTGGGAACCTCAGCGCCTGGCCAACCACCCCGACCCCTCAACCGAGCGCGACGCTTTCGCGGTGCGGTGCAGCGCCCGTCAGCGCGAACGCCAACTGGGTACCGGCTACGGCTTCGGAATCTTCGTCGAGGGCACGTTCTGCGGTGAGATCAACCTTTCATCCATCCAGCGGGGACCCTTCCAGAACGGATATGTGGGTTACTGGGTCGATCAGCGCTGGGCCGGGCAGGGGATCATGCCCGAGTCGGTGGTAGTGCTGGCCCGGTTCGCCTTCGAGGAGTTGCATCTCCACCGCATCCAGATCTCGATCATCCCCCGCAACGCCTCCAGTCGCCGGGTGGTGGAGAAGCTGGGTCTGCGCGAGGAGGGCACCGCTCTTCGCTATCTGGAGATCAATGGGGTGTGGGAGGACCACGTCCGCTACGCCATCACCTCAGAAGAGTGGGAACAGCGGCGCGAGGAACTCGAAGCCAACTGGTTGTGAGACCTCCCGAGGACCCGCCGGCAGTTGAGTGAGCCGATCCCTCGAGGCGGGCCTCAGGAGGGCCAGGGCTTGTCGGCCAGGTCGTCACGCAGCTTGTACTTGAGGATCTTGCCCAGGGTCTGGTTGCGGGGCAGTTCGGCTACGACCTCGAGCTGCTCGGGGATCTTCTGGGTCATGAGCTGGGCGTCTCGAAGGGTTGCAACCATCTCGTCGAAGGTGATCGGCTCCTGACCCTCGGCGGTGACCACCACCGCGCAGACCCGCTCGCCGCGCTCACGGTCGGGTAGCCCGATCACCGCCACGTCGGCGATCTTGGGGTGGGCATAGAGGAGGTCTTCGATCTCCTTGGCCGAGATGTTCTCGCCCTTGCGGATGATGATGTCCTTGAGTCGCCCGGTGAGTACCAGGTGCCCGTCGGGGCGCAGGTGGCCCACGTCGCCGGTCCGGAACCAGCCGTCGGCGTCGAACGCCTCGGCGGTGGCGGCCTCGTCGGTGTAGCCCCGGAACACCATGGGGCCCTTCACCCTCACCTCGCCGTCCTCGCCGGCACCGGTCTCGGCTTCGTCGGTACCGACGGTGCGCAGCTCCAGCCCCGGTACCGGCTTGCCCACGGTGTTGGCCCGCTGCTCGTCGGTGTCGTGGGGCGAACCCAGACAGATCATCGGGCACTCGGTCATGCCGTAGCCGTGGCAGATCGGTACCCCGAGTTCGCGCAGAACCTCGTCGTAGATCTCCGGTGGCATGGGGGCACCGCCCCCGGAGAGCTTGCGCAGGGTGGGGATGATGGGGGTCGCCGGATCCTTGCGCTGCTCGGTCAGATACATCTGGTAGAAGGCAGTGCTGCCCCCGACCATGGTGACCCCGTTGGCGGCGAAGGTGGCCACCGCCGAGACCGGATTGAAGGCCTCGATCAACACGGCGCCGAATCCGCTCAGCAACATGGTCCCGAAGTAGTCGGGGCCGGCGATGTGGGCGAACGGGAAGGCGATGGAGCCGATGTCGTCGGGAGCCATGTCGAGCGCGGCCGCCATGCCCCACGCCCCCGTGATCAGGGTCCGGTCGCTGTGGCGGACCCCCTTGGGGTCAGAGGTGGTACCCGAGGTGAAGTAGATCCAGCGCACCTCGTCGCCGCTGGTCGGAGCCGGTGCCAGCGATACGGCATCGGCCTCGGGTAGCTCCGAGAAGATGTCGAGCACCAGTGGCCGACGGTCCTCGGGTCGGTCAGCCACCAACTCGTGCACCATGGCGGTGAAGTCGAAACCGTTCCACTCGCCGGCGGTCAGCACCACTTCGGCATCGGTGGCGCCGATGGCGTAGCCCACCTCCTTGTGGCGGTACAGGTGGAGGATCGGGTTCTGTACCGCACCCAGCCGGGCCAGGGCGAAGCTGGCCAGGATGGTCTCGAAGCGGTTGGGGGCCTGCCAGGTGACCCGGGTCCCGGCCGACACTCCGAGGTTGGCGAAGCCAGCGGCCACGCGCTCGGCGCGGTCGCGGAACTCGCGACAGGTCAGCGTCCGCCCCGCCTCGTCGATCAGCAGGACGGTGTCGGGGCTGGCGGCGGCCCGGCGCTCCACCAGTTCCCACATGGTCGCGGCGTCGGAGAGGTTCTCGGTCACGGCTGCCCCCTTGGCGATGCAGTTGAGACGGGTACGGGTGTTGTCTGACGAACCGTCAGAAACCTAATACGTTCCCGCCGGCCCGACGTCGGGTCCCCCGACGGTCGGGGTCGGTCAGGTGTAGGTGAGACGGGTGATCCAGTCGGCTACGCAGGCCGGCTTCTCCTCGCCCTCGATCTCGACCGTGATGGTGCGGGTGGTCTGGAGGGTGTTCGGGTCACGTAACTCAACCGCCTTCAGGGTGCCAGCGGCCCTGATGCGGGAGTTCACCTTCACCGGGTTGATGAAGCGGATCTTGTCGAACCCGTAGTTCACGCCCATGGCGATGCCGGCCAGGCGGGACATGTCCTGGGGGATCGACCCGCACAGGTGGGTGAGCATCGACAGGGTCAGGAACCCGTGGGCGATGGTGACCCCCCAGGGAGAGAGCTGAGCGGCCATGTCGGGATCGACGTGGATGAACTGATGATCGTGGGTGAGTTCGGCGAAGGCGTTGATCTGGTCCTGGGTCACCTCGAACCAGTCGCCGTGGCCCTCGGGCTGGCCCACGGCCGCCAGATACTTCTCGTACGCCTGCTCTGCGTTGGTTGCCATGGGTGAACCCTAATCAGGCCTGACCGGCCCTCGAGGAGGTGATGCGGGCCTGAAGGTCGGCCAACCGTTGAGCAAAGGTGGGCTGACCGACCGACCACACCTGGTCGACCAGTTCACGTTCGACCGCCTCGGCGTGGTCATCGAGTGATGTCACGTCGGCCATGGTGGCCTTGGTGCGCAACAGCAGATCCCGGGGTACCTCGGCCGCTCTCTGAGCCAGGGCTCGGGCTGCCCTCAGCAGTTCGTCGTCGGGCAGGCAGCGCCAGGCCAGTCCGCAGGCGGCCGCCTCCTCGCCGTTGAGCACCTCGCCGAACAGCACCATGGCCGCCGCCACCTGGGGGCCGACGATCCGCTGGAGCATCCAGGTGTGACCACCACCGGGATGGATCCCCAGTTGCAAGAACCGGGGGTCGAATCGGGCAGAGCGTGCGGCCAGACGTACGTCGGTAGCCAGAGCCAGGTTCATACCCGCCCCCACCGCCGGTCCGTTCACCGCCGCGATGGTGGGCAGGGGAGACCGGGCCACCCGCCAGAACCCCTCGTAGATGGCCAGCAACCCTTCACGTTGAGATGATCCGAGATGGGAGAGGTCGGCCCCGGCACAGAAGGCACTTCCGGCCCCGGTGATGATCAGGGCGTGAACGTCGGGGTCGGCCTCCAAGGCGTCGAGGGCTCGGGCGGTGTCGGTGCACATGGCCAGATCGAAGGCGTTGCGTCGGGCCGGGGCGTCGAGGGTCAAGACGGCCACCCCATCGCTGACCTCGACGGCGATGTCGGTCACGGCCGGACGCCGCGGTTCACCGACGGAGAATGACGGAAGAACTGCTCCACGTCGTCCTCGTAGCGGTATCCGGTGTCGCGGTCTCCGATGGTTGAACGCAGCCGGACTGCTTCCATGAACGCTTCCACCGCGCCAGCGGTGGTGTAGCGGTAGGAGAAGCCCGCCTCCTTGAGGCGGCGATTGTCGAGACCTCGGCCGTAGGTGAGTACCTGCAACAACTCGGGGGGTAGGTCGATGATGCCGAGGCGACGAAGGATCTCGGTGGTCAGGGCGGTGGCCACCGGCGGGAGCGGAAGGCCGTGCCGCCCGGCAATGGCGCACACCTCGCTCCAAGGGATCATGCCGTCGGCGGCCACGTTGTAGATGCCGGCCAGCCGGTGCTCCAAGGCGAACATGATGGCGGCCACCACGTCGTCCTCGTGGATCAGCTGGAGTCGGGGGTCGAACCCCGCCACCTTGGGTACGACCGGGAGGGTCAGAGCCTTGGTGATGGGGGTGGCCAGGTCGGGGCCGATCACGTTCGAACAGCGCAGCAGGGCCAGCGACACGTGGGGGTTGTCGCGGGCGAAGTCGCGCACGTAACCCTCGACCTCCAGCAGGCTGCGCTCAACCTTGGTGCGGGCGCTATTGACGCGGCGGTCCGTCTCGCGGAACCAGTACGGGTCCTTGGGGGACGATCCGTACACGTGAGCCGAGCTTTTCACCGCCACCGTGCGGACCGTGCTGCCGGCCGCCGATGCCGCCGCCAACAGGTTCATGGTGCCGATCACGTTGATCTCGTGCATGGTGCGCGACGACATCTGGGTCGAGTCGACCACCAGGAAGGTGTGGGCGATGGTGTCGATCCCGGTGGCCCGCACGATGCGCGACAGGATCGAGTAGTTCTCGTCGCTGCGGACGTACTCGGTGCGCTCCAGGGCCACCGTCGGGCGACGGGTATCGAGACCGATGATCACGTCCACGTCCGGGTCGGCCTCCAGCGCCTGTGCCAGCCGGCCACCCCAGTAGGTGGCCAGCCCGGTGACCAGGATTCGTCGTCCCATCGAGACCTACCCGAACCAGACCGAACGCCGCTGGCGCAGCATGTCGAACAGGGCTTCTTGGATCTGTTGTCGGATGGCCTCGGACTCATCCATGATCCGGCTGCGCGAGTAACGGGGCTGCGCAGGTTCCACATCGGGGAAGCTCACCGGATCCAGCACCCTCAGCTTGAACTTGGCGGGGAAGTGCACGGCAGCCGCCAGGGGACCGAGGGCCATGTTGGCGGTGATCGGGAAGTACGGTGCCCCGAGGGCCCGGGCCACCGACGGCAGTTTGAACAGAATGGGCATCGACTCTTCGGCGCCCACCACTGCGATGGGGATGATCGGTACCCCGGCCCGCATGGCGATCTCCACGAAACCGCCCCGTCCGAAGCGGCGCAGTCGGTAACGCTCGTTGTAGGTCTTGGCCGGGCCCTTCGACCCCTCGGGGAAAACCAGCACCAGTTGTTGCTGATGGCGCAGCAGGCGGTAGGCGTTGTCGGGGTGGGCCACGACTCCGCCGGCCCGGGCCCACAAGGTGCCCACCACCGGTGTGCCCTTGAAGAAGTGGTCGGCCAGCCCGTACACCGGACGCCCCAGTTCGGTCTCGACGCCGTGCATGATGGCGGGGGCGTCCGAGGGGATCGCCCCGGCGTGGTTGGCCACCAGCAGGGCACCACCTTCGGTGGGGATCTTGTCCATCCCCTCCCATTCGGCCCGGAACCAGTGGCGGTACATCGGGTCGTAGATGCGTCGCACGATGCTTCGTATGTTCTCCGAGCGGCCCCACTCGTCGACGTCACCGGTGCGGGGGTCGGCCAGGGGTTCTGGTGCGGCGGCCACCGGTGGCAGGTTGACCGGCACGATCTCGGTGGTGGCCGGGGCGGCGGTACGGGCCTCGGGCTCAGGCTGGGCCATAGGGCGCTCAGCGTACCGGTCAGTCCCCAGCCGGTACATCGAGGTCGTTGTCGGCCAACCAGTCACGGCCGGGCTGGCAGGCCTCCAGCAGGGGGCACCAGCCACAGGCCGGAGACGGTCGGTGAACCGGAGCCCGGGTCCCGGCCCGTAGTTCGGCCAGCGCGACCACCGCGTCGGCGGTGCGGGCGGCGGCCGAGAACA
>CAUJFC010000242.1 GCA_963169755.1 Actinomycetota bacterium
AGCACGCCCACCTGGCCCCGCCCGGCCGGAGCGGGCATCGCCGAAGACAGGGTGATCCGACTGGTCAACAGATCGGAGGCTTCATCGGCCCCCGGATCGACCTCGGGATAGGTCAACACGATGCCCAACGCCGAGGGGTCACCCACCAAGGTGTCATAGGCGGCAGGGGCGTCGTCGAAAGCGAAGTCGTGGGTGACCAGCGAGGCCACATCCACCCGGCCCGACCCGATCAGGTCCAGCACCGCCCCCATGTTGCGCGCCGCCGTCCAGCGCACCAGCCCGTAGGGATAGTCGTTGCCGCCGTCCTCATAGCTGGGGTCGTAACGACCCGGCCCGTAGCTGGCCGACACCTGAAAGGTCAGTTCCTTCTCGTAGAAGTCGGCCCGCTGAAGCTCCAGCCCCGTGACCCCCACCAGGATGATCCGACCCCGCTGGCGACACATCTGGGCGGCCTGGTGCATGGGCTCGTTGGACGTTGTCGAGGCGCAGATGATCACCCCGTCCATGCCCCGTCCCCCGCTCAGCTCCTCAGCGGCGGCCAGGACGTCGTGGGCCGAGTCGACCGTGACCGCCCCGAACCCCTCGGCGCGCCCCCGGCGCTGGGCGTTGGGATCGATCCCCAGCACCGTGCAGCCCTGGGCGGCCAGAAGTTGCACGGTGATCAGGCCCACCAGTCCCAACCCCACCACCGCGAACCGCTCGCCCACGGTGGGCTGCGCCAGCCGCAGACCCTGGAGGGCGATGCTGCCGATGGTTGCGAACGCGGCGTCACCGGCCGACACCCCGTCGGGAACCGGGGTGGTCAGATTGACGGGGATCGCCGCCAACTCGGCGTGGGCACCGGCGGTGGCCACCAGATCACCGACCGAGACGCCGGTGACCTCGCTACCCACCGCCACCACCACTCCGGAACTCGAATAACCCAGCGGCAACGGCTGGGCCAGCTTGGAACGCACCGCCGCCACCGTGGTGGCCACCCCGTCGGTGCGGGCCTTGTCCAGAACCTCGGCCACCCGGTGAGGCTGACTGCGGGCCTTGCCAATCAGGCTGGCCCGCCCGAAGTCCACCAGCATCCGCTCGGTACCGGCCGACACCACCGAGGTGCGGGTGGCGATCACCAACCCGTGGCGCCCGGGGGTGGGCGCGGGGGCATCCACCAGACGGGTGGCGCCATCGGCGAGATCCTGCAAGACAACACGGGGCATGGGGTGCTCCTCGGCACGGGGGGACGGCCGGTCATCCTAAGAAACCAGCCAACCCGGACGCGCCGACCCGCCATCGACCGTGTCACGCCGCCACCGCCAGGGTCGGTCACGACCCGAGGAGTGTCGGGCGCTGGAGACGGCCGCCCAGAGGCGGCCGACAGCGTTCCGTAGTTGCATCTGACCCTCGTCACGGCCCGTGACATCACCGGGGTCGCCATGTTCGGTAAGGTCTGGCCGTTCCATAACGGTCGAATGCCCGATCCCCAACCACCCAAGGTCGGTGTGAGTTCCTATCTGACGTGGCAGAGCGGCCTGACCGTGGCGGTGGTGCTGGCAGGGGTGGCGGCGGCGATCTCCGACCGGCGACGCCTGGCCTTCGTGTGGGCGGCGCTGCTGCCCGTCGACTACCTGATCGGCGTCAGGGTGACCATGCTCGACGCTCTGCGCTACAGCGGAGCCATCGTGCTGGCCCTGCTGTTCGCCCCCACTCTGGCCACCCACGTACGGACCCGCCTTCACCAGTTGGGCGCCGTGCTCATGGCCCTGGCGGCGGTCCGGGGCGTGGCAGCCCTGGCCCACGGAGACCCCAATGGCCGTCGATTCGCCATCGTGTTGGCCCTGGCCACCGCGGTCGCCTACATGGTGGCCATCCGACCCCGCCTCCACCTGCACCTGGTGCTCGGCTACATGTCCGGTCTGACCCTCAGCGTGGTGGTGTCGATCATGCAGGCGCTGCACCTGCCGACCCTGGCGGTGGCCAACTACGAAGGCCAGCGCTACCCCGGCCTGTCCACCTACACCATGCTGTTCACCTGGCAGGTGGCCATAGGACTGGTGGTGCTCGGCGTGATCATCACCAGTCGACTCAACCAACGCGACGCGTGGTTCTGGGTGGCGGTGGCGCTGTTCCCGCTGTTCGGTCTGGCCATGATGGCCAACGGTGCCCAGGGCGGCCTGCTGGGCCTGTTCACCGCTTTCCTGGGATTCCTGCGGTTCGGGCCCATCAAACTCACCCGACCCAGCGACCGGCGTTGGATGGTTGCGGCCATGGTGCTGGTGATGGTCACGGTGTCTGCGGCGTTCCTCACCCAGATCGAACTGCCGACCATCACCGACTGGGGTGACGGCAACTACCACAACGAACGGGCCCGCTTCGACATCATCTTCGACGGGTGGCACGAGTTCACCAACCACCCCCTGACCGGTGTGTCGCGCACCGAGTTCATCAACCAGTACAACATCGCCCCCCATTTCCTGCCCGTCGACTCGGCCGCTATGGCCGGTGTGGCCGGACTGGCACTGTCGGTCGGCCTGCTGGCCATGCTGGGCTGGTGGTGCTGGAAGGGACCGGCCAACCGCGAGCCCGCCACCCTGGCCGGCTTTCTGGTGCTGCTCACGCTGACCACCAACACACTCACCGACTCGTACGGGCCGTTCGTGGGAGTGTCCCGGGCCTTCCCGCTGTGGATCGCGCTGGTGGCCGCCGCCGGCCATTGGCCCTCGTCCACGCTCGAACCAGAGTCCGAACCCCACACGACCGCGCTCGACTGGTGGCAGAGCCGGAGCAGTACTCCAACCTCACCCGACGACCGAGCGGCCGCCCACCCACACCGTTGATGACCGTGGATTGGCAGTCAGGCGACTGACCGCTCACAGCCGACGGTCGGCCCCGTCAACTCCGATCCAACTCGCGGGCCACCAGGGCGGCCACCCGATCGGCGCTGCCGGCATCAACGTGGAGGTGATGGAACGCCAACGCCTCACGCCTCCTGGCGTCCCAGCGGTCATCGCCCCCCAGGACGTCGGCCAACTCGCGGGTCAGACCATCCAGGTCGGACACGATCGGCCCGGGCAGAAGCGCGTCGAGGTCGTCGAAGTAGTAGCCCCGGGTGGCCTCGTAGCGGTCGCGATCCGAGATCGAGAACACAATCGGCCGACCGGTCAACAAGAAATCGATCCACACCGACGAATGGTCGGTGACCAGCACGTCGGCATGGGACAACAACTCATAGAGCGTGGTCCCCCGCTCCCTCAGAGCCCGATCTCCCAGACACACCGAGTTGGGCCGGTCCCAGGACTCGACCTGTTCGGCCAAGGGATGAACCTTCACCACGCAGTACGCCCCCAACTCGGCCATGGCCGCCTCCACCGCACCGCCAGTGGCGCCGGCGAACTGGGTGGCGGTTCCGGTGTCGATGCCCTCGACAGTGGTCGTGCCGTTGACCGACCGACGGAAGGTCGGTAGCCAGACCACCACAGGCCGATCGTCGGCGACCTCGCCCAACCAGCCCGGCCGGGCCGCCGAAGGTCGCATCAGGACGTCGTTGCGGGGAAGTCCTGTCAGCTCCACCCGATCCAGACCGATCCCCCAGGTGTCAGCCAGGTGCCGGGCGTGCACCGCTGAGGTGGCGATGGTGACATCGGTCTGGAAGCGTCCTACATCGCTGGCACGTTCCAGAAGCTTCACCGGCATTCCGTGCCAGATGTTCACGAACCGCTTGGCCTTCGATGCCCGACGGGAACCGAACACCCCGTGGGTGTGAACCACCACCTTCGCCCGCCAGTAGGCCCACAGCCCCAGGGGGGATCGCGTGGACACCAGCCGACAGCCGACCCCGGTCGCCAGGGGATCGTTCACATCGTCGACCAGCCAGGTGACCGGAGCGACATCGGCTGCCACCAACGCCCGGACCGTCTCGATCCCCTGATCGCAGACATCGGGAAACGAGCGGTACAACACCGACCGGCTCTTGGGGATCAGGCGGTCCACCACCGCAGCGGCCCGCAGTTGGGCTCGCTTGGCACCATGGGTGACCAGGGACTTGAACGGGGTGACGGCTCGGCTCCTCGACCTACCCCCCTCACACGCCGACTGGCGCGGCGGGTGAGGGTAGCGGGCCACCGACGGGCGTGTCAGACTCACCGGCCGCTCACCGTTCACCCACGCCGTCCCCGCCACCCTCGGTGACCACCGTCGCCAGAGAGGAACGTATGACCGACCGCACCGTCATCACCTTCGGAACCTTCGACGTGCTGCACGTCGGGCATCTGCGGATTCTGGAGCGGGCCCGGGCCCTGGGGGATCGACTGGTGGTGGGGGTGTCCAGCGACGCCCTGAACCGTTCCAAGAAGGGACGGGACGCGGTGTTCAGCCAAGCCGAGCGCCTGGCGCTGGTCGGGGCTCTCAAGGTGGTCGACGACGTGTTCGTGGAAGAGTCGCTGGACCTCAAACGCCAGTACGTGGTGAGCCACCAAGCCCACACGCTGGTCATGGGTGACGACTGGGCGGGTCGGTTCGACTTCCTCAGCGACGTGTGCGAGGTGGTGTATCTGCCCCGAACCCCGTCGGTGTCGACCACCGCAATCATCGAGCGGATCACCAGCACCTGACCACCGACGTACCAGCGGGCCTGCCCTCACGAGGTGGACCCGTTCGGCATCGCCTCGGCAGCCGGCGACCAACCGCGCAACGCCCCTCGGAACGCCCGCCAGAACCAGATCACGTTCCACCAGACCGAGATCGCCAGACCTACCGCCAGACCCCCGGCACCGGCCACCAGCGCACCGCCGATCGGAAACACCAGTGCCGCCGGAGTGGTGACCAGCCGGGTCTTGAGCAGGGCATCAGCCGCCGCTATCGACCGCAGACCAGCCAGCGCCCCGGCCACCACACCTCCGGCCATGGACGCCACACCCACCGGCAGCATCACCGACTGGGCCCCGCTCCAGGTCCCCCCCAACACCTTGGTTCCGAGGCTGTCGGGCGTCAGCAGGAACACCACCGTCACCACCGCCGCCAACCCCGCGAACACGGCACCGGCCCCCATGCACATGGCCTGGAGCCGGGCCGTGGACCGTTCGGCGATGCGCCGCCCCTCGGGAACCAGCACCATCGTCGATCCCAGCAACACCACGTTGACCGGACCGAACAGGGTCAGAGCTCCCCGTAGGGCCCCCACCGCCGCCACCCCGGCCACTCCGGCCAGTACGTAGGAGGCGATCAACGACGCCCCCTGCCCGCTGATCATGTCGGCCAGATAACGGACACTGAGATCGCGGTTGGACCGGATCCAGCCGAATCCGGGCCTCAGATGGGGCACCAGTCGGTCCAGCCGCATCTGAAGAAGACCGGCGGCGATACCCATGAGACCCCAGCCCATGACCAGGCGGGCGGGACCGAACTGGTCGATAGCCAACAGCCCTCCCAGCACCAGACCCTGGGCCACCAGCCAGAACCCGTCGTTGACCACCGCCGAAGCCGGACGTCCCTGAGCGAACGACACGTAGCGCATGGTGTCCTGGGCCAGAAGTCCGGGGGTCAGCAGCCCCAGGGCCAGCAACGACCCCCGCACGGTCTGATCGAGGAAGAAGGACGCAATCACGTAGCCGACTCCCAACACCACCCCCACCCAGATGGCATCCCCAACCGTCGCCGCTGCCCGACGGGACCGTTCCGCCTCGGTGGATCCGGGCCGAACCAGGATCGCCTCCGAGCACAGCGCCCGGGCGATCAACAGGTTCATGGTGTAGGCCACGATGGCCAGAGCGAACGCCCCGAAGGCGTTGCGGTCCAGATAGCGGGCCGCCACCACGGTGGTGACGAAGTTGGATGCGCTGGCCAGGATCTGATCGAAGACCCCCGCCCCCACCCTGCGAACCATGGCGGCCGGCAACACCTTGTTCAGCCGTGCCACGAGCCTGCCCCTCGACCACCCGCCGGACCACTCGAGTCGGCCGTCACAGGCGACGAACCGGATGCCCCGTCAGCGGGCTCAGCGAACTGGTTCAACCAGAGCCACCGATCGAACCAGGTCCACCGTTTCCGCGGCGGTGTTCTCCCAGGTGAACCGACGGGCCCGCTCCACCCCGGCGCGGGAGCGCTCGGCCAGCTCGGCCCTGGCCGTTTCCAACGCGCCGGCCAGGCTCTCGGGGTCGGCCTCGTCGTAGGTGACGGCCACGTCGCCGCACAGTTCGCTGACCAGGACGCTCTCGGGGGCCACCACCACACAGCCCGAACGCATCGCCTCCACCAGCGGATGACAGAACGACTCGAACGTCGAACCCACCACCACGATGTCGGCGGACTGATAGGCGGCCACCAGGTCAGCCCCGTAGGCCGGACCCATCAGAACCGAACGGCCCAGCAGGCGTTCTGACAGGGCCTCGACCTCACCCGAGTACACCGGATCGGTGCGGTTGCCGTACACCCGCAGGTCCCACTCGCCGGGCTGCTCCGCACCCGCACGGTGAACGCCCCTGATGACGGTGTCGAGCCCCTTGTTCTCGATCAGGTTCCCCACCGTCACCACCACTGTCGGGCCGCTCCGCTCCACCGGCTCTTCCCGGGGAAACTCCGGCAACGAACACCCGTGGTGAACGACGGCCGCCACCGGGGCGCCCACCACCATCTGCGACATCTGGCGCGACACCGCCAGCACCAGGGCCGCCCGACGGGCCGAACGGGCCGCCATCACCCTGAGCAGGAAAGCCGGAACGCGACCGCCGATGGCCGCGCCGCTGGCATATGGCCGCCAGGCGTAAAGGTTGCGAGCCAGCACCACCACCGGAACCGACATGGCGGGGGCCACCTCCCGGGGGATGAACACCGCCTGAGCCCCGACGCACTCGGCCACCGACCTGAGAATCCGTCCCCGACCCAGCCGGGCCTGCCAAGAACCAGGAACGGGAAACCTCCGGGTCTCCACCCGCACTCCGGACTGAGACAGCTCATCGACCAGTTCCCGGTTGCGGGTCGCCCAGGCCGAATCGAGCACCACCACGATCTGGGATTTGTGGGCGATGTCCGCCCTGGCCAGACCGCCGATGATTCCTTCGACATAGGTTGCTGCCCCACCGGGGGGAGCCACCGACAAACCGATCATTATTCGGGCCGAATCGCGCTCGGCCTGACCGACTGTCACCGCTGATCGGCCGTTCACCAGGCCCGGTCGCGCCGAGCGGGCCTCGGCCAGGGTGCGCGCCACTGTCTCGGCCCAGTCGAAGCGCCGCGACCGTTCGACACCGGCACGCGACCGGGGTGCCATCTCGTGCCGCGCCACCTCGAGCGCCCGGGCCAGGTCGGTCGGATCGCCGTCCCGGTAGGTGACTGCCACGTCACCGCACAACTCGCGCACCAGATCGGACTCGGGTGCCACCACCACACACCCCGACCGCATGCCCTCCACCAGCGGATGACAGAATGATTCGAACGTGCCACCCACCGCCAGAATGTCGGCTGACTGATAGGCGCGGACCAGCTCGTCGCCGTAGACCGGTGGCTCGACCACCGATCGGCCCAGCAGTCGCGCCGACAACTCCTCGACCCGCTGGGTGTAGGCCTCATCCATCCGGGTTCCGTGAACCACCAACTCCCAGGCCCCACCCTGCTGGCGTGCCCGGTGGACACCCTCCACCACCGTTTCGACCTGCTTGTTCTCGATGAGGTTGCCGATCATCACCACCCGGGTCGGCCGGTCGCCCTCGCCATGGTCCGGCTCGGGCCGGAAGTGCTCGGGCAGCGAGCATCCGTGATGGACCACGGCGTCGACCCGCACCCCGCGGGCGGCGTCGGCCATGGCACCCGAGACCGCCAGCACTCCCGCCGCCCGGCGGGCGGTGGACCACGCCATGACCCTCAACAGGGCGGCCGAGAATCGGCCGCCAATGGCCTGTCCACTGGCGAACGACGCCCAGGCGTAGCGGTTGTTCAACAGCACGACGGTGGGAATCTTCAGCCGGGGCGCAACGTCTCGGGGAAAGAACGCCACCTGCGCCCCCGTCTCACGCACCGCTCGGCTGATGATCCGTCCCCTCAGCAGCCGAGCCTTCCAGCTTCCCGGCGGCGGGAACGTCTCTTCGACCACCGTGACACCAGAGGCGCGGAGGTCCCGGACAATCTCGGTGTAGACCGCTGACCAGGCCCGGTCCAGCAGGACCACCACGTCCCGGCGCCCCTCGCCCGACCAGTCCAGGAGCCCCCGGGTGAAGCCGCCGGTGAAGGTGGCCGCACCGCCGGCCGGGGCCACCGACAGGTCCACCAGAACTCTCGGCAGCCGATCACCTCCGAGAACGGTCATCGAACCCGGTCCGCCGGGCAGGACGAAGCAGGGGCCCCCCACCAGCTCACCCATCCGACTCGAGTCACGGCGGGCGATGCTAGCGGCCACCCAAACCGTCGCTGGCAGGGTGGCCGCTAACCTGCGCCGGTCTCAGCGCCGGGAGCAAACCATGCGGATCGTCTACTTCCATCAGTTCTTCTCCACGCCCCAGGGCTCGTGGGGTACCCGGGTCTATGAGTTCTGCAAGGACTGGGCCGCCCAGGGCCACGACGTCACCGTTGTCACCTCCACCTTCGCCAAGTCCGACCTGGTGGCCACCAGGCTGGTCGAGGATCAGGAGTTCGAAGGATTCAAGGTCAAGGTCATCGACCTGAAGATGAACAACAAGGAACCGGTGTGGAAGCGCATCCGGTCCTTCGTCGTGTACGCCGCCCTGTGCACCTGGTACGCCGTCACCCTGCGGGCCGATGTGGTCATCGCCTCGTCGGGTCCGATCACCGTGGGAATTCCCGCCCTGGCGGCCCGTTGGATCCGTCGCCGGCCGCTGGTGTTCGAGGTCCGGGATCTGTGGCCCGACGGGGCCATCGAGATGGGGCTGCTGTCCAACCGGTTCGCCCAGCGGGCCGCCTACGCACTCGAGGCCGCCTGCTATCGCAGCGCATCCCACATCGTGGGCCTGTCCCCCGGCATGGTCGACAACATCGCCGGGCGATTCGGCGTCAGTGCCATCACCTCCATCACCAACGCTGCCGACCTGGATCTCTTCGGAACCCCCCAGCCCGCCGATCACCTACCCGAGGTGTTCAGCACCCACCAGGTGGCCATCTACACCGGCAACATCGGCCAGGTGAACAACTCGGACCTGCTGGCCCGGGCGGCGCGGGAACTGCGCGACCGGGGCCGCCACGACATCGCCATCGTCCTGGTCGGCGACGGGCAGCTCAAAGACCAACTCCAGGCCGAGAAGAACCGGTTGGGACTCACCAACCTGGTGTTCGTGGACCTCATGCCCAAGGTCCAACTGGTGGCACTGATCCAGGCCTCGTTCGTGTCGCTGGTTCCACTGCGCGGAACGCCGATCCTCGACACGTCCTCGCCCAACAAGCTCTACGAGTCCCTGGCCGCTGGCAAGCCGGTGATCCAGAACACTCGGGGCTGGATCCGGTCGCTGCTGGCCGACAACGAATGCGGGTTCACCGTCGACCCCGATGACGAGAACGAGCTGGTCGACCGTCTGATCGAACTGGTCGACGATCCCGACCTGACCACCCGTTTGGGTGTCAACGCCCGGGCGCTGGCCGAGCGCGAGTTCGACCAGGACATTCTCTCGGCTCGCTACCTGGCCGTCATCGAGGGCGTGGCCCGCTGACCGCAGCGTCCCGCTGCCACTGACCCGCCGCCCGGGTTGTGTCGGGTGGATCAGTAGGTCATTCAGACCGCCGCCGGAACCGGCTGGACTGCGAGCACCGGCTGAGACTGACGCCGGAGGCGCTTCTGCTCGAGTTCCATCAAAGTGGCCGCCAGCACAAAGACCACGAACAGCATCGATCCGCCAGCGAAGATCCAGCCCTCGAAAACCCCGTGGATCACCATGAAACCGAACAGGGTCCTGAACGGCGTGGGCCCCCGTCGCGCGGCCCGGATTCCAACGAAGGCCACCATCACCACCGGGATCAGTCCCGGATACCCCAGCTCGGTGACCGGCCGGAGAACCGATGACGAGACCGGAATGGCTTCCTCGGTGCTCAACTGGTCGTTGCCCGCCCCCAGCCCGCCGATCGGGTTGGCCGTGATGGCATCGATGGCGCCCGACCAGGACTTGTCGCGCGTGTTGTCGGTGCGGATCAGAGCCTGATTGGAGATGTCGACCGGGCCGGTGTCCTCGGCGGTGAGCACCGAGTAGACCAACGGAACAGCCACCAACAGGGCCAGGATCAGGACCACCCGCTGAGCCGCCCGGGATGCGCCGCGAAGGACCTGGGGCCCCATCACCACGCCGAGGGCCAGAGCGACACTCCGCGACGCCGTACCCAGCAGGATGATCACAGCGGGAACCAGCGAGCGCACGGCCGTGGCCGGAGTGACCGCCAGCACCACGAAGATCCCGGTGAAGGTGGAGAGACCGTTGGGGTTCTGGGTCAGACCCCGCCAACGGTTGGCCACGATGTCGAGCTGATAGCCACCGATGGCGGCTTCGGGCATCACGTACACCATGATCACGCTGACTCCCATGATCAGGCCCATGCACACCCGCAGCGCCCAGCGGATCTCCTCGGCGTCAGCCGCCGACAGCACCACCCAGCAGAAGCCGGCCAGGTAGATCACCAGAGCAACGGTCGAGAGCGTGTTGGCGGCGTCAGCCGAACGCGACATCAACAGCAGCGCCAGTGCCGCCCACACGAAGATCGCCGGAAAGATCCCCGTGGTCAACAGATCGAATCGGGGCATCCGACCTCGGATCATGGCGGCCATGCCCACGTAGACGAAGGCCAGAAGGGCGTAGAGCATGGTGAACTGGGGCAGCACCGCGGCGTTGAACATCTGGGCGCTGTAGAACAGGAACCCCGTCACCAGCAGAATCCGTTGGTCGGCCAACCCCAGGATCAGCAACAACAGCGCGATTCCGACCGCGAACAGCGCCACCAGCGGTCCCGCCAGGCTCTCCAGGCCGAGAACCCCGCCCGACATCACGACGTCGAGGGTCACCGTCGGTTACCTCGAGCCTGGTCCACGAGCCCGGCCAGCGTGGTCATGGCCCGGGTGGACACCTCGATGCTGAGGCGAGAATCGCCGGCCAGGTCATCGGCGATCCGACGGGCGAACTCGGTGTACATGTCTTCGTGGGCCTGGAGCCGCTGGCAGGACGCGGTGCGCAGGCGCGAGAACCCCTGCTCGGAGCGGTAGCGACTGTTGTCCTCGATGGTCACCGTGGAGTCGTCCTTCCACAGCGTGATCAGATCCCGCACCCCCAGACGCGGGGAGCCGGTGTGACGCAGGGAGATGGTGCACGAAGCGCCGTTCGCGGTCTCCATCACCAGCATGACCTGATCGGACAGCACCATGGCCCGGTGGTCCACGATGTCCACGTAGTCGTTGAGGTGACAGAAGTAGTCGATCCAGTGGCAACCGTTGGACACCACCGAGTTGCCGACCACCGGCCAGCGATACCAGTGCCGGGCCGGTAGGGGAACCTCGTACACCACCGCCGACATGGAAATGGGCCCCGAACCCAGATCACGTCGGATCAGTCGGTTGAACGGGGCGTGACGACGTTGGAACGCCACATGCACCCGGGCCTGAGGGTTCCGGTCCATCGCCGCCAGAAGCTCGTCGAGCTGGTCGTCGGTGGTGGTCACCGGCTTCTCGATGATGACGTGTCGAGCCCCGGAATCCAGCAGGTCCACCGCCAGCGGTCCGTGGGTGTGGTGGTATCCCGCCAGAACGGCGTTGGTGATCTTCTCGTCGACCCTTGGAACCGGCGAGGTGTCCAACGCCGGGCCGATCTCCTCGGGCACCGGACCCAGTTGCGCAGGGTTCACCTCGTGGATTCCCGCCAACCGGAGACGACGGTCGAGGTTGGCGATGGCGTTGACCTTGGCGTACTGGCCGAGGCCGAACACGTGATACTCGGGCCGATCATCGGGCTCCAGCCGGGCGTCCACCCGTTCCCGCAGGACGCTGGACCGAGGACGGGGAGGTGCCGCCTCCCAGCTAGTCGGCGGAATGCTCAGGGCCTGCCCCAGCCGCTCCCAGGTGGCGGGGCTGATCTCGGGCTCTGTTTCCTCTTCGGGCTGCCAACCGACCAGGGCTCCGAGCTCGCCAGCCGCCGCCTCGCCGAAATCAGCGCCGACGTCGACGCCCCCCACGAAGTGCCGGGGACCGGCCGGCAGCGAGACCTCACCCGCCGGCCGGACCAGGACCGCCGGCAGCACCAGCCGTTCCACAGCCCGCGGCGCACTGGTGGCCACAAACACCACCGGCCCTTGGCCCAGCACCGGGTCACCACCGGGATCCAGTACCCGGCCGAGGCCCACCGACAGCCAGGCATCGTTGCGCACGTCTTCGCTCTGACGGGAGCGCACCTTGCGCAGCACCCGGGTGGGTCCGAAAGCCCTCAGATACGCCAGAACCATCCGCAGATCCCGGGGACGGACGAAGAACTGGTCGGCAGCCGAGGCCACCGCCGCCTGAACCACCACCTCGACCCGGACCGAACCGGGTACCACGGTCTGATCCAGAAATCCGCCCCGCCACTGGCCGGTGCCGTCAATCAGCTCCACGAGCTAGTCCCACTCCTCATCTGGTAGTGGGCTCACCGTACTTCGCCCGTCAGGTCCCCGAGCCAGCAACTCCGAGCCGGTAGTTTCAGCAGTTCCGTTTCGCCGCGCACCTACGGCGACTGTCCGATCCGGAACCCACTTGTCACCAGCTCCCGCCGAGATCGGCCGCCAGGCCCGAACCCTCATGCACCTGCATCCCACCCAGGTGGCGTACCGCCTCCGGGTGACCGCTCAGCGGTGGGCGGTACGGCGCAAACCCGACCGCTACGCCACCCGTTGGCAGGCCGCCCTGCCCGCCAACCCCGGCCTGCCCGCCGGGTTTCGCGCCATCGACGAACCGCTCCTGGCCCGTGACTGGTCGCCCGCCGATCTCGCCATGGGTAGGTTCGACCTGCTCAACGAGTCACGCGACCTGGGTTGGCCGGTCAACTGGGAACCCGCGGACGCCACGCAACTCTGGTCGTTCCACCTGCACTACTGGGAGTGGGCCTGGGCTCTGGTCGCCGGAGGCGACCAGGAACGGGCCACGCTCATCGACCTGATCGACCAGTGGGAGCAGGCGACCACCTTCGGCCACTGGGACGCCTGGGCACCGTACCCGGCGTCGCTTCGAGCCTGGGTGCTGGTCAACATCCACCGTCATCTGGCAGATCAACCCGAGGCGGCCCACCGACTGTCACGCCTCGTGGCGCGACACGCAGGGTTTCTGGCCCACAACCTGGAACTCGACGTCGGCGGCAACCACATCATCAAGAACATCAAGGGCCTGATCGGCTGCGGGGTGTTCCTCGACGATCACGCCCTGATCGACGTCGCGCTCAGACACCTCATGAGGGAACTGGGGGTGCAGGTGCTGCCCGACGGCGGCCACTACGAGCTCTCGCCGTCGTACCACTGCCAGGTTCTGGCTGACCTGATCGACATGGCCGACCTGTTGGCCGCCGACGGACGGCCTGCCGTGCCCGACCTGGACGACGCCATCAGCCGAATGCGGGTCTGGCTGGGGCTGATGGTCATGCCCGACGGGTCGCTTCCGCTGTTCAACGATTGCGAGCCGGTTGCCAGCGAACGGCTGGCGGCCCTGCGGCCCGGCCCCGGATCATCTCAGCCTCTGACCGTTCTGGCCGACAGCGGCTACGCCGTGGCCCGCGTCGGCCCGGTCCATCTGGTGGCCGACGTCGGCCAGCCGGGCCCACCCACTCCCCCCGGCCACATCCACGCCGACTGCCTGAGCTTCGCTCTGCACCTGAACGGCCAACCCACCGTGGTGGACTCCGGCACCTCGGAGTACGGGGCGGGGCCGCGACGGGCCCACGAACGCAGCACCGCCGCTCACAACACCGTGGAGGTGGACGGCCACAGCCAGAGCGAGGTGTTCGGGGCTTTCCGCACCGGTCGTCGGGCTCGTGCCACCCTGGAACGGGCCGAGGTCACCTCCGACGGCGTGGTGGAGATCGTCGCCTCCCACGACGGCTACCGGTTTCTACCCGGCCGACCCCGGCACCGGCGTAGCTGGCGGATCACCCCGGCCCTGATCGAACTGCTCGACGAGGTGACCGGTTCTGAGACCCACCGGGTGTCAGCCCGACTCCACCTCCCGGCCTCGGTGGAAGTGGTCACCTCGGCCCTCGACAACCCCACCTGCTCCGCAGACCAGCCACATCAACGGCTGAGCGTCTCGGTGTCGGCGAGGTCCGCCGTCGGTGCCACCGCCGACGAGGAACTGTCGGTCCAGGTGAGTCCAACCGAGGTGGCTCAAGGATTCGGGCACCTGGTCGCGGCCTCGCTGGCCGAGACCCACGTGACCGTCGAGTTGCCCGCCACCTTCGTCACCCAACTCCGACCCCATCCTCAAAAAGCCCTCAGATCGGCCGACCGGCCATAGAACCAGCGTTGCGGCCGGACCAGTTGGCCGACGCCTTCTCCCGACCCACCCCGCACAAGTAGGATCTGCCCCCTATGCCCGCCAGTTCGCCCACGGCGATGTCCTCTGCAATCGAGCTTCGCGACTACCTCGTGGTGCTGCGGCGTCGTAAGGCGTTGATCGGGCTGATCACCACCGTGATCGTGCTGATCACTCTGGGCTACTCGCTCACCCGCACCCCGCTGTACGAGGCCTCGTCACGCGTTCTGATTCAGCGTCGACCGAGCGACCTTGTGCTGGGGATCACCCCGGCCAGCGACTCCGACGCCATCAAGACCGAGATGGAGCTCATGCAGAGCGGAAACGTGCTCGGTCGCATGGAGAAGACCCTGGGATACCTGCCCGAGGTGCGGCTGAAGCCAGCGTCGTCGTCCAACCCCGGCGTGGTGGTGATCGTCAGCGATTCTGACCCTGAACGGGCCGCCAAAGCCGCCAACGACTTCGCCGAGGCCTACGTGGCCGACCGCCGCAAGGCCACCACCTTGGATCTGGAATCGGCCATCAACGAGATCCAGGGACAACTTGGAGACCTCGCCGCCGAGGTGGCCGAGGCCAACAACAAGATCCAAGAGCTGATGATCCAGATGGACGCCACCAGTGACGAGGCTCAAAAGCGCCTTCTCCAGGCCCAGATCGACCAGCTCACCTCGCAGGTCGATCCGGCCACCGTGGCCAGTCGCCAGTCGTCGTTGCAGGCCAAGCTCGACCAACTCAAGACCGCACAGGCCTCCAACCTCGGCGGCGGTCGCCTGGTCGTGTCGACCTCACTTCCTCCGACCGACCCGGTGTCTCCCACGCCTGTTCGAGATGCCGGCGTCGCGCTGGCGGCCGGTCTGGTGATCGGCCTGGTTGCCGCCTTCCTGCGCGACTACACCGACGACACTTTGCGCACCAAGGAACAGCTCGACGATGTCACCGGCGGCGTGGCGGTGCTGGGAATCATCCCGGCCATCGACGAGTGGCGCGACCGCACCACCGCCCTGCTCGAGACGGTCAGCCATCCCAACTCGCCGGCCTCCGAGGCCTACCGGAGCCTGCGGACCTCGATCGAGTTCGTGGCGGTGGACCAGAAGGTCGACATCATCCATGTGACCTCGTCGACCTCAGGCGAAGGTAAGAGCACCACCTCGGCCAACCTGGCCGTGACCCTGGCCCGGGCCGGTAAGCGGGTCATCCTCATCGACTGCGACCTCCGTCGTCCCCGCCTCCACCAGTTCTTCGGAATGGACAACTCCGTGGGCTTCACCTCGATCGTGCTCGGCACCACCAGGGTCGAAGACGCCCTCCAGCCGGTTCCCGGCGTCCCCGGTCTGCTGGTGCTGCCGTCGGGTCCGCCGCCTCCCAACCCGTCCGAGCTGCTTTCCACCAAGACGGCCCGCACCAAGCTCGAAGCTCTGGCCCGCTCGTCGGACTACGTGGTCATCGACTCTCCGCCGCTGCTGCCGGTGTCGGACTCGGTGATCATCTCCAGCCTGGTCGACGTGACCCTGCTGGTGGTGACCGCCCGAGTCACCGCCCGCCGCTCGGTCCAGCGCTCGATCGAAATGCTCAACCAGGTGAACGCCCCCCTCGAGGGCATCGTGTTCAACGGCGTCGGTTCCGAGGGAACCTACGGCTACGGCTACGGCTACGGCTACACCGCCTACGCTCCCAGCCGCTCGGACCGCAAGGGCAGGTCCGGCAAGGATTCATCGGGCAAGGGTTCCCACTCCGGAAAGTCGTCCTCCGGCGACTCGGCCTCACCCTCCACCAACGGCACCACATCCCGGGCCAGCGAACCGTCAACCGCTCCTCCGGCACCGGCGGCCGCCGGCTCAGACTGACCAGACCCTCGCCGTCCGGTCACCAACCGGACGGCGGCCGAGCCCCGTCCGGTGTTCGGCCCCGGGTCCACCCGGCGTGGTCCTACACTCCCTCGTCAGCTTGCCTCACGGTGAGGTCGCTCACGACCCTTGGGACCACACATGACCGGATGGAACTACGCCGACCTGTGGGAGACGATCGCCGGGCAGATCCCCGACGCTCCCGCCCAGATCCAGGGCTCCAGAACGATCTCCTGGGGTGACTTCGACCGTAGAGCCAACGGCGTGGCCCACACCCTTCTGGAAGCCGGCCTGGTCGAACAGGACAAGGTGGCGCAGTACCTCCACAACTGCCCCGAGTACCTCGAGTCCATGTTCGCCACCTTCAAAGCGGGCCTGGTACCGGTCAACACCAACTACCGCTACACCGACGACGAGCTGGTCTACCTGTGGGACAACGCTGACGCCATCGCGGTGGTGTTCCACGCCACCTTCAGCGAGCACATCGAACGAATCCGCGACCGGGTACCCCGGGTTCGGCTGTGGCTGTGGGTCGACGACGGCACCGGCCCCTGCCCGGCCTGGGCAACCCCGTACGAGACGGCAGCCGCCTCCCACCCCGGACGGGTGGCCGGTCCGTGGGGGCGCAGCGGCGAGCACCTGTACATGCTCTACACCGGTGGCACCACCGGCATGCCAAAGGGCGTCATGTGGAGGGTTGACGATCACATCCGCAATGTCGTCGCCATGGGGGTCAACCCCCGCTACCGCGACGACCCGGTCGACTACCAGGTCACCCGCGATCTGGTGACCCAACCGGGCCTGGTGGGCCTGCCCGCCTGCCCGTTGATGCACGGCACCGGTTGCATGTCGCAGCTGATCGTGCTGTCGGGCGGCGGCTGCGTGGTCACCCTCCAGAGCCCCAACCTCGACATCGAGGAACTGTTCGACACCATCGCCGCCAACCGGGTCAACACCATCGCCATCGTTGGTGACGCGTTCGCCCAGCCGATGATCAGAGCGCTGGAGGCCGAGCCGGACCGCTGGGACCTGTCCAGCCTGTTCCTAATCGCCTCGTCGGGCGTGATGTTCTCCGAGGGGGCCAAAGCGGCCCTGATCGGTCACCTCCCCCACGCCATGATCGTCGACGCCTTCAGTTCGTCGGAGGCCATCGGAATGGGCCAGTCGGTCACCGCCGCCGGCGTCGACTCGGGCACCGCCAAGTTCAGCCTCGGCCCCAACACCAGGGTCTTCACCGAGGACCACCGCGAGGTCCAACCCGGCTCGGGCGAGATCGGCATGGTGGCCGTCGGAGGGTTCCAGCCCATCGGCTACTACAAGGACCCAGACAAGTCGGCCGCCACCTTCATGACCGTCGACGGCCAGCGGTACTCCATCCCCGGCGACTACGCCACCGTCGAAGCCGACGGCTCGATCACCCTGCTGGGACGGGGCTCGGTGTGCATCAACACCGGTGGAGAGAAGGTCTTCCCCGAAGAGGTCGAAGAGGTCCTGAAAGAGCAGCCCAGCGTGGTCGACGCCGTGGTGGTGGGCGTGCCCAACGAGCGCTTCGGCGAGGCCATCACCGCGGTGGTCCAAGCCGAGCCCGGGACCTCAGTTGACGCCGATGAGCTGATCGCCGCCGTCAAGGCCCGGCTGGCCGCTTACAAAGCCCCCAAGTCAGTGGTTCAGATCGACACCATCGGCCGGGCCCCCAACGGCAAGGTCGACTACAAGCGACTCCGTCGCTACGCCATGGCAGAGCTGGGCATCGAGAGCTGAGGTCACCTCCCGGTCGTGCGGTCCTCCGCTCTCAAACGCCTGATAGACGTGGTCGGTGCCACTCTGGCCCTGGTGGTGGCGGCCGTGCCGATGGCCGTCATCGCGGTGGCCATTTCGGTGACCATGGGTCGGCCGGTGCTGTTCCGCCAGACCCGACCGGGGTTGCACGGTCGCCTCTTCCGCCTGGCCAAGTTCCGCACCATGCGCGACGGCCCGGAACCCGACGAGGAACGCATCACCCGTCTGGGCCATTTTCTGCGCAGTACCAGCCTCGACGAACTGCCCGAACTGTGGAACGTGATCCGCGGCGACATGAGCCTGGTCGGCCCGCGCCCGCTGCTGCCCGCCTATCTTCCGCTGTACTCAGCCGAACAGGCGCGCCGCCACGAGGTCCGCCCCGGCATCACCGGCCTCGCCCAGGTGAACGGCCGAAACGTTCTGGACTGGGAAGAGCGGTTCCGCCTCGACGTGACCTACGTCGACACCTGGTCGTTGACATTGGACGCGCGCATCCTGGCGCGCACCGTACGATCAGTGTTGCGCCGTGAGGGGATTTCGGCCGAGGGGCATGCCACCATGCCCCTGTTTCAGGGATCTCCCCCGGCTGACGACCCCGATTCCCCCACTCCAGACCAGTGACCCCCGTTCCCACACCTCCCACCCCCCGATCCACCGCCTCGGGATATGACCCGCTCGGTCTGTTGCGCACCGACGACATGCCTGCCCCCCGTGAGTACCGCCTGCGCCTGGCGTCGCCGGTGACCGGAGCCGAAGAGGTCGAGGTACTGGCCCGGGTAATCACCTCCGGGGTCCTCACCAACGGACCGTGGACCCGACGGTTCGAAGAGGCCATGGCCACCCGTCACGGCACCGAGCACGCCGTGGCGTTCGCCAACGGGACGGTGGCCCTGTCGGCCATGTTCATTGCCGCCGGGATCGGCCCCGGCGACGAGGTGATCGTTCCCTCGCTGACCTTCATCGCCACCGCCACCTCGGTGCTTCACGTCGGAGCCACCCCGGTCTTCGCCGACATCGACGCCGACACGTACTGCCTGGACCCCGCCGATGTGGCGAGTCGTATCACCGCTCGCACCCGCGCCATCGTGCCGGTTCACTACGGCGGTCAGCCCGCCCCCATGGCCGAGTTGCTGGCCCTGGCCGGCGAGCACGAACTGGACGTGTTCGAGGACGCCGCCCAGGCCCACGGCGCCAGCTATCAGGGCCGCCCAGCGGGTTCGTGGGGTCGGGCCGCCATGTTCAGCTTCACCCCGATCAAGGCCATCACCACCGGCGAGGGCGGGGTGGTCACCACCGACGACGCCAACCTGGCTTATCAGATGCGCCTGCTGCGAAACCATGGGATGTCACGCCCGTACCACCACGAAATCGTGGGCTACAACTGGCGGCTCTCCGAACTCCAGGCGGCCATGGGCGTGTGCCAACTGGACCGGCTCGACCAGATCCTGGCCACCAAGGCCGCCAATGCCCGCACCATGGAGGGTCTGCTGGGCGGCGTCCAGGGCCTGACCCTGCCGGTGACCGCCCCCGGTCGCAGCCACCCTTACACCATCTACACCATGAAGATGGCGCCCGATGCCCGGGCCCGCGCCGCGGCTGGCCTGGACGAGGCCGGAATCGAGTC
>CAUJFC010000243.1 GCA_963169755.1 Actinomycetota bacterium
CTGACCCGCCCGCCCCCCCACGTCGGAACGGCACCGCCGACCGACACCTCACGAACGGACCAGCGAATCGCCGCCATGCCTAGGCGAGATCCCACATATCGTGTGGATGCCTCACGGACAGTGGGCAATATGACCTAGGCCACACCGAGATTCCGCCCACCTCTCCCCCTGGCGTACCGAGTCGGTGGGCTCGCGCTGTCACCACCCCCTCGTAACATCGGAGCATGTCCACCACGGCCAACCTGGTCACCGCCCACGCTCCGATCAAGGTCGGAGCTCCCGTGTTCGAGCTCGGCCGGGGGCGGGTCGAGGGCGGGTTGGCCGACCGGGTCGCTCATGAGGACATCGACAACCAGTTCCTGGCCCCCGGTGCCACCCGGAGCGCGGGGGCCGGTAACCGGGCGGTGGCCGAAGAGCCCGACCGCTACCGCACCTGTTTCCAGCGCGACCTGGACCGCATCCAGCACTCCAAGGCCTTCCGGCGCCTGGCTGGCAAATGCCAGGTCTTCGTTGCTCCCGAGGACGATCATCTCCGCACCCGCCTCACCCACGCCATCGAGGTGTGTCAGGTGGCGGTGTCCATCGCCCGGCCGGTGGGGTTGAACGTGGCTCTCACCGCGGCGGCCGCCACCGGGCACGACTGCGGCCACGGCCCGGCCGGCCACGCTTCCGAGGGTGCCCTGTCGCCCTTCGTCGAAGGTGGCTACCACCACGCCGTCTACGGCGCCGACGTGGTGCTGGCTCCGCTCAACCTGTGCGCCGAAACGCTCGATGCCATCCGCAACCACTCGTGGAACCGCCCCGCCCCCGTCACCCCCGAAGGCGAGGTGGTGGCCTGGGCTGATCGCATCGCCTATGTCTGCCACGATTTCGAGGACGCTGTGGCCGCCGGGGTGGTCGACCCCCGCGATCTTCCGGCCACCGTGTCGGAGGTGGTGGGCACAGATCGCCGCACCCAACTCCACCGGTTCATCACGGCCATGGTCGAGACCATCACCGAAACCGGGGTGGTGGCCATGCGCAACCCCGAGGCCGAGGCGCTGGCCGCCTTTCGGGCGTTCAACTACGAGCGCATCTACCTGCGGCCCGACTCGGTCGACCAGGCCGACCGCGCCGCCCGACTCATAGCGGGTCTGGCCGAGTTCTACCTGACCAACCCTCACCAGATGCCCGACGGGGCAGACCTGACGCCTGGCGGCGAGCGCGCCCGCGCCGAGGCGGTGCGCTACGTGTCGGGAATGACCGACCGGTTCGCCAATGCCGCGGCCGTGCGGCTGCTGGGCTGGAGCCCCGAGGCGCTACCCAGCACGCCGTAGCGGCGCACCGGCAGCGCTGAACTGACAGCCGATCTGGGTCAGTCGGCAGCCGGCAGGACGTCGACCAGCTTGCGGCCGGCCCGACGGCCGAACTTCACGCGCCCGTCGATGGTGGCGAACAGGGTGTCGTCGCCGCCACGCCCCACGTTCTCACCGGGGTGGAAGTGGGTGCCACGCTGGCGCACCAGAATCGAACCGGCCGACACCAGGGTGCCGTCGTAGGCCTTCACACCGAGGCGCTGAGCGTTGGAATCGCGGCCGTTGCGGGTAGAACCGCCGCCCTTGGTCTTCGACATGACTCAGCCCTTCTTGATGCCGGTGATCTGGATGGTGGCGTAGTTCTGGCGGTGACCCCAGCGACGCCGGTTGTTGGACTTGTTCTTGTAGGTGAAGCCGGTGATCTTGGGGCCCCTGGTCAGCCCGATCACGTTGGCCTTCACCGAGGCCTTGGCCAGCGCATCGGGAGCCGAAACCACGGTGTCGCCGTCCACCACCAGCACCGGGGTGAGGCTCACCTCTCCCTCGCTGACGCCGAGAAGCTCCACCTGAAGCTCCTGGCCCTCGGTGACCCGGTACTGCTTTCCGCCGGTCTTGATGACTGCATACATGGTGCGTCTGCCTCTGCGCGTTCGAACGTTGGGCCCGTGGGCCGGAGAGCAATCCTAGAAGCCGCTCGCCTCCGGGACCAACCCCGGGGCGGACCGCACTCCTCGCCGATCAGTTCCTTGTCGAAGATCATGCCCCGTCCCTCACAGATCTGGCACGGTCCCGACAACGACTCCATCAGCCCTTCGCCGATGCGTTTGCGGGTCATCTCGACCAGGCCCAGCTCGGAGATGTCGAACACCTGGGTGCGGGTCTTGTCGTGTGACAGGGCCTCCCGGAACGTGGAGATGACCGCCGCCCGGTTGGCCTTGATCTCCATGTCGATGAAGTCGATCACGATGATGCCGCCGATATCGCGCAAGCGGAGCTGGCGGGCCACCTCCTCGGCGGCCTCCAGGTTGTTGCGGAACACCGTCTCTTCCAGGCTCGACTTTCCGACGTTCTTGCCGGTGTTCACGTCGATCACCGTCAGCGCCTCGGTGCGCTCGATGATGAGCGACCCGCCCGACGGCAGCCACACCTTGCGGTCCAGAGCCTTGTGGAGCTGCTCGTGAACGTGGTGGGTCTCAAAGATCGGTAGCCCCCCGTGAGCGGCGGGGTCGTAGCGCTCGACCCGCTCGACCAGGGCGGGAGAGATGCTGCGCACGTAGTCGCGCACCTCTTCGAACAGCCGGTCGTCGTCGATCACCACCTGGCGGTAGTCCTGGTTGAACTCCTCGCGGATGACCCGCACCGCCATGTCGGGCTCCTGGTAGAGCAGAGCCGGGGCCTGAGATCTCTCGGCCAGAGCTTCGATCTGCTCCCACTGGGTGGCCAGTCGCTGTACGTCACGCTCGAGCTCCTCGGCCGAGATTCCCTCGGCCGCCGTACGCACGATCAGGCCATGGCCCTTGGGGCGCACCTTGTCGAGCACCGTGCGCAGACGCTTGCGTTCGTTGTCGGGCAGACGCTTGGAGATGCCGTAGGTGGTGGAGTTGGGCACCAGCACCACGAACCGTCCAGGTAGCGACACCTCCTGGGTGAGCCGGGCCCCCTTGGCCCCGATGGGATTCTTGGTGACCTGGGCGATGATGGTCTGGCGGGGACGCAGGATCTGCTCGATCCTCAGATCCTCGGGCTTGGTGTCGAGGTCCTCGATGTCGTGGCGGGTGTCGCCCCGGTAGAGCACGGCGTTCTTGGGAGTGCCGATGTCTATGAAGGCCGCCTCCATCCCGGGCAGCACGTTCTGGACCTTGCCCAGGTAGACATTGCCGTGGATCTGGTTGATGCCATCGGTGGGGCGTGACACGTAGTGCTCGATCAGCGAGCGCCCTTCGAGCACCGCGATCTGGGTGGCCGACGGCTGCACGTGGACGGCCATCAGGTAGCGGCCCACCGGACGCCCCTTGCGCTCCTTACCTCGCCGCTTGCGGAGCGTCTTCTCGTCGAGGGCCACCGGCTCGGCGTTGGTCACCGCGGTCACCGGGGGACCGCCCGCCTTGCCGCGCCCTTCCCCGCGCCCCTGACCACCAGGCTTCTGCCCCGGTTGCTTGGCAGGCTTGGCGCTGGGGCTGTCTGAGCCGGGCGCCGCGGCAGAGCTTCCAGAGCCGGGCCCCGCGGCCGGGCCACCTTTGCCTCTCCCACCTCGACGACGCTTGCGCTTGGCCGGAGCGTCCGCCCCGCCAGCAGCCGAACCAGCGGCGGCCGGCTGTGGCGCTGGCCTGGTGTCTCCGATCTGGGGGCGAGTGTCACCGATCTGAGGCTTTCGCACCAACGCCGCCTCGGCGGCCGCCGCCGAGGGTCGGTTCTCCCGGTGCCGATCGGGCAATTCGGGCTGAGCGTCGCGGTCCGACCCGGTCGATACCGGCTTGGCACCGGAGCGGGTCGGGGACCGCGACTCCTCGGAACCAGCCGATGCCGGGGCGCCGTCATCGGCCGTCTGATCGCTGGCGCTCTGATCGTCGGTTGTGTCGGGCCGGGGTCGGTTTCGGTTGCGGCCGCCCCGTGAACCTCGACGACGGGGCCGGGAGGCTGAGGCCCCCCCGGTCTGGCCCTCGCTCTGGCCTTGGCTCCGGTCTCCGGCCTGGGCTGGGGATGCCGCGGTGTCGCCGGAGTCTCCTGATGACGATGCGGGCTCGCTCGATCGGCTTCCGGTCGCATCAGCCCCGCCGGGAACGGGCGGTGCTGATGGCGGTTCGGCTGGTCGCGGACGCGCCGCTACCGGCGGCTCAGGGGACGGCGACTGACCCGCCGGGCTCGCCGGCGGGGAGGGCGACCGCCCCGAGTCGGTGTCGGACATGTGGGAGATCCCTTCCTGATCGGCACGCCGAGCGCGCCGAAGTGAGGCGGCCACGGCAGCTACGACCCGAGGGCCGGCGCCGGGCGCCTACAGCGAACGATGTGGTGCCACCGAAACGGTGGCCGGTGAGCAGAGGCCGAACGGACAGCCCGGGATGGAGCAGAACCAGAGTGGTCAACAGCACCGCCAACGGCGCGGCCGATTCCCCGGCCGGGCCCGGCAGATTCCGCGAGCGCGGACCCGCAAGTCCGAGAATCACCCCTGGGTGTTCACTCGTCGGACGGACTTCAGCCATGGAACCGACATCGTAACGGCTCTGAACACAGTTCAGAAGCAGGCTATGTCCGAGCCGTACCCAGATGTGGCGCCGAGGTCGATCAGCCAATCGGAGGGGGCGCAGTGCTGCACTCGATACCGGCTCCGGTATCGGCGCCGAGCACTCCAGTCGTGTGCTCTGTCACCAGCGGTTCGGACCCGGCCCCGCGCCCGTCAACAGCCCGCACCTCGATCTCATAGGTCGTCTCGTCGTCGAGACCGTTGAGGAGGCAGCCCTCTGCCCAATCATCAACGATCGACACCACGGTTCCGTTCACAGCGACCGCGTATCCCGTCACCGGCCACTCCTCATCGAACCCGGTGGCCGCCGGCCAGCCGAGCGCAACCGCGGGGGCGGAATCCACAGCGGTCAGCGTCGCCTCCTCGGGAAACGTGGGAACGCACGCCGCGAGACCGGCCACAACCAGACCCAGAAGAACCAGACGAAACTTCTTCACTGCACCACCTCGTGAGGCATGACAACCCAGTGTCAGGGAGCTTCCAAGCGTAGCAAATCTCGCGGTATGTGGCGAGTCAAGCACTCTCCGCTGCCACGGACCGTCAGGAGAAGCGGCGCATGTGGACGCTCTGGACCAGGCCGACGCTCAGGAACATGGTCAGCAGAGCCGAGCCGCCATAGCTCATGAACGGCAGCGGGATACCCGTGATCGGCATGATCCCGATGGTCATCCCGATGTTCTCGAAGCTCTGGATCACGATCATCGCCATGATCCCGGTGCACATCAGCATTCCGAAGTCGTCACGGGCCAGCTGGGCGGTACGCCAGATGCGCCACACGATCACCCCCAGACCACACAGCAGGAGCGCGCTGCCCACGAATCCCAACTGCTCTCCCACCGCGGTGAAGATGAAGTCGGTGCGCTGCTCGGGCACGAAGCTGTTGTTGGTCTGGGTGCCGGCGAACAGCCCCTTGCCGGTGAGCCCTCCGGAACCGATGGCCAGCTTGGCCTGGTCCAGGTTGTAGCGGGTTTTCTCGTCGCGCTCGGAGGTGGCCTGCTGGTCCTGACGCACGTAGGTGGTGAGGCGGGCCACCTGATACTCCTTCAGGACCCCCGAGGTCAGCACCAGGGTGGTGAACACCACCGCTCCCAGGGTGAGCACTCCCAGCACCCGGGGCCGAACCCCGGCCACCAGAAGCAACGAGAACGCCACCGCCACCGACACCAGCGTGGTGCCCAGGTCCGGTTGGAGCATGACCAACCCCATCGGGGCCCCACACACCCCCAGCAAGATCAGCACTCGCATGTTGTCGAGATCCCCCCGAAACTGCGACGCCAGCCCGGCGAACCCGATGATCATGCCCAGCTTGGCCATCTCCGACGGCTGGAGTTGGAAGGGTCCGAGCTGAAACCAGCCCTGGGTACCGCTACGGCTCTCACCCACCCCAGGGATGAGCACCGCCGCCAGCAGCAGCACCGACGCCCCGTAGATGAACGGCCAGTAATCCCGGAGCCGGCGGTAGTCATAGAGAGCGGTACCCACCATCAACACCCCGCCGATGATCATGAACATGATCACCCGCTTCACATAGCTGGTGTCATGAGGCGCAACCGGCCCCCGGGTGACGCTGTAGACCATCAGCGCTCCGAAGCTCGATACCAGCCCCACCGCAACCAGCAGCACCCAGTCGACGTGGCGCAGCGGAGAACCCAGGTTGGTTCCGAAGTTGGCCATGGGTGTACGGGTGGTCGACGACCGGGTGGCCCGCGGCGGCGGGGTGCGGGGCCGGTAGCGGGTGACGGCCATCAGTCGGCCCCGCCTTGCCCGATTGAGGAGGTTCGCTCGGCGGCGGCGTCGGCGTCGATGCGGCCCTGACGAGGCACGATGAACCCGCCGGGCTGGTCCTGGACGATCTCGCCCGAAGCGATCGGTTCCAGAATCATGTAGGCGGCGGGGGCGGCCGACTGCGAGCCGAAGCCGCCTCCCTCGATCATCACCGACACCACCAGGTTGTTGTCGGGGTTGGGCCCGTAGGCCACGAACAGTGAGTTGTCGCGCCGTTGACCGGCGCCGTCGCCAACCTCGGCGGTACCGGTCTTGCCTGACACCGCGAACTCAGTCATGGGAAACGAAGAAAACGTGCTGTAGGCGGTGCCCGACGGAGACTGGGTCACTCCGGCAAAGCCCTGGAGCAGGGCGGGCCGCCAGTCACGCCAGTCGATGGTACGGGTGATAACCGCCTCGAACGGTTTGACCAGGGTGGCGCTGTTGGCCTTGGCCACATGGCTCAACACCGACGGCCGGTACAGGCGGCCCTCGGCGTTGGCCAGAGCGCTGTAGGCCATGGCGGTCTGAAGCGGCGTCACCAGGGTGTCGAACTGGCCGATGGCCACATCGGCGCTGTAGCCGACCTTCCATCGGCGAGCGTCCTGCCAGTTGGCTTCATTGTTGTCGTAGTTGTCGCGGCTGCGCTCCCACAACGAGTCGGCCAGTTCCCGGTTGCTCTCGGGGGTCGGTACCCGGCCGCCGCTCTCGCCGGTGAGGTCGATACCGGTCTTGGTGCCATAGCCGAGCTGCATGATCTCGTCCTGAAAGGCGTCCTCGGCCACCTCGCCGCGGGCCGACATGTAGTACGCCGCCTCACCGATCTTGTAGTAGTAGACGTCGCTCGACACCGTCAGGGCGGTGGGCAACGTGATGTATCCATGGCCCGCTCCGCCGCCGGAGTTCTTCTTGAGGCAGCCGTCAGTGGTGCGAGGCGGGCTGCACAACTGGTGAGTACCGGGATCGGCCACCGCCACATCGGGTTCGATGATCCCCAGTGCCAATCCGGCGTAGCTGGAGGCGAGCTTGAAGGTAGAGGCCGCCGGATAGGCCTCCTGAATGGTCCGGTTCGAGAGGACCTTCGTCTTGGGGTCGGTGAGCTCGGCCCACAGCTCCTGGCTGATTCCGCCCACCAGCTCGGCCGGGTCGTAGGTGGGCCAGGAGGCCATGGCCCGTACCTGGCCGTTGCGGGGATCGACCACCACCGCCGCGCCAGAGGTGGCCTTGGACCCCGAGCGGGCCAGCTGGGCGGCCAGGGCCTCTTCGGTCTTGAACTGGATTCGGATGTCGATCGAGAGATGAACGTCGTCACCCGGTTTCGGCTCCACCCGCTGGTCGATCAGTTCGCGCACGATGCGACCGGCCCGATCCACCTCGAACACCTGCCGACCGGGGGTGCCCCGCAGGTACTGCTCGTAGGTGGCCTCCACCCCACTGCGCCCGATCTCATCGGACTGCTCATAGGGTTTGTCGGGATCGTTTTTCTCCTTGAACCGGGCCCATTGCTCATCGGACAACGGGCCCACGTAGCCCAACAGGTGCGCAGCCAGCGAGCCGTAGGGATAGGAGCGGACGGTCTGGCGTTCCACGGTCACGGTTGGGAAAAGGTGGGCCTGCTCACGCAGGTAGATCTCGGTTTCAACCGGAATGTCCTCGGCCACCGGGATGGGCCGGAAGTGGTTGAAGCGGCTGTCGTTCAATCGTTTACGAAGGAAGCTCACCGTCACTGCCGGCTCGGCGGGTTCGTCGGACCCCTCCGACGGACCATCTCCACTGTCCGCAACGTCATCTGAGCCCGCGCTGTCGGATTCGGCTTCATCACTGCCGTCGGTCTCATCGCTCTGATCGTCGGAGTCGGACCCCGGACGGCGGCTGAGGGTGGCGGCCAACCGTTCCAACATGGCGGTCTGCTCGTCCTCGTCGAGATCGCGGTACTTCTGCCAGTCGATAGCCACCACCACCGACACCCGGTTGTCGACCAGCACCACGTTGTGGCGGTCCAGAATCCGACCGCGGGGGGCCGGCAGGATCACCGTTCGAGTGGCGTTGCTCGACACCTGGAGGTCGGCCTCTTCATTCGACACCACTTGGAGAATCCAGAGCCGAGCGAACAAGGCACCGAACAACGACAGAGTCGCCACGGCCAACAGGCCGAGCCGGTGCCGGTGGTCGGGAGTGGTCATCGCGAGAAGTAGGGGTGGCGGGCGTCGGTCTCATCGAGGCGAACCCACCGCAATGCCCGCACCACGACCGGTGCCAGCACGGTGTTGACCGCCGCCACCACCACGACGATAGCGGTGAGAGGTGCGCCCGAGAACGCGGCCTGACCCAGCACCTCGGCCACCACGGCGTGCGCCAACACCCCCGCCGCCGAGCCCACCATTACCACCATGGGGCCGATCCACGGCGCCGAACGCACCACCGAGGCGGTGGCGGCCCCGACCGAGTAGCCGACCAGGGTGAACACCAGAGCCGTCAACCCCAGCGGAGTGGACAGGACCAGGTCGAAAGCCAGACCTGACACAAATCCGATCACCGCCCCCCGTTCTGCCCCAGCGACGAAGCCTCCCACCACCGTTATCAGCAACATCAGGTCGGGCCGGGCACCGTCAAAGGAGAACTGCGAGAACAGCGAAACCTGCAACAGCAAGGTCGTGAACACCACGATGCCCAACCGATACGGATTCACTTGGGTGGGTCCTTCAACACGACCTTGACGTAAACCGACGACAGGTCGGCCAACGGCTCGACCTCGAGGGTTGTGCCCTGGCCGGGAATGGTCTCGACCTTGGTGACTCGACCGATCTTGAGATCCTTGGGGAACGCCGACTCCTCCATGCCACTGGTGTAAACCCAGTCGCCCTTGCGAGCTCGCCGGACCTCGACCGAGTCGATGATCAACGGCCGGCCCCGACCCTGCCCCTGGGCCACCGCCCGGGTTCCATCGGCCAACCGAACCCCAACCTGGAAATCGGCGGTGGTGATCAGCATCACCGTCGAACGCCCGCCGGTGGTGGTGTTGATCCGTC
Organism: Actinomycetota bacterium; assembly: GCA_963169755.1. Lineage (GTDB taxonomy): Bacteria > Actinomycetota > Acidimicrobiia > Acidimicrobiales > Iamiaceae > Aquihabitans. The sequence continues at coordinate 9,330 of CAUJFC010000243.1, forward strand.
CGAACAGGGCGTTACCGGTGGTCACCACCGCCATCCCCCGCTTGACGCCCGCCCCGCTGCCCTGGTCTATCTCGACGGACTGATCGAAGTTCGACAGAGGTTCGGAGATAACCTCGGCGGTGAGCAGGCGCAGGTTCTCGACCTCGATCCCGTTGAGACGCTCCAGGTCACGAACCTTGGCCTCCAACCGCTCGAGGTCGGCATCCTGGCCGGCGGTGGCCGCCAGCTTGGCCCGCAGACGAGCGTTCTCGTCCTTCAGGTCGCCGTAACCGAACGCCCCTTTCCAGCCATTCGAGAACGGCTCGAACAGGGCGTCAGAAGCCGACCTGATCGGGCTGAACACACTGGCGATCACGTTACGGATCGGCCGGAGTGGCCCGGTTCCGGGCAGATCCAGCACCAGCAACGAAACCGCGGTGAGAATCAGAAGCCCAAACGTGGCCCGGGATCGGGGCGTGGCCGAAGAGCGGCGGGGGAAAGCCACGGGCGGGAGACTAGGTCGCGGTCGGGGTCAGATCCGGGCGGGGCGGAGATCCGAGGACCAGCCGGCTCAGCGGACCGAATTGGTGGAGAACAGAACGCCCTTGAGGGCCTCGAACTCTTCGAGTGACTGGCCCGAGCCGATGGCCACACAATCCAACGGATTGGGGGCGATCACGATCGGCATACCCGTCTCGTGAGTGAGCCGGGCATCCAGACCGTGCAGGAGCGCTCCCCCACCGGCCAGCACGATTCCGGTCTCCATGATGTCGGCGGCCAGCTCGGGGGGCGTCTTGTCGAGCGTCACCTTCACGGCGTCGCAGATGGCGGCCACCGGCTCTTCGATGGCCTCACGGATCTCTTCGGTGGTGGTGACGATGGTCTTGGGGAGGCCGGTGATGAGGTCTCGACCTCGGATCTCGGCGTGCAGCTCTTCTTGCAACGGCCAGGCCGAACCGAGCGCGATCTTCACCTCTTCGGCGGTGCGCTCACCGAGGGCGAGGCTGTATTCCTTCTTGATGAACTGGATGATGGCGTCGTCGAGCTCGTCACCACCAACCCGTACCGACTGGCTGGAAACGATGCCGCCCAGCGAAATCACCGCCACCTCGGTGGTGCCACCGCCGATGTCGACGATCATGTTGCCGGCCGGCTCCTGCACCGGCAGGCCAGCACCGATGGCAGCCGCCATGGGCTCTTCGATGATG
>CAUJFC010000244.1 GCA_963169755.1 Actinomycetota bacterium
ACGGCCGGTTGGTCCCCTGCTGGTCGGGCACGAACTCGCCGTGGGAGAAGTCACCCTCGCGCATCAGGTTCTTACGCTCCTGCTGGTCGGGGGTGTAGAGCTTGTGGGCGATGACGTTGTCGGCGGTCATGTTGGGAGCGGCCTCCCGCCACGCCACCAGGAACCGGTCGTTGAAGGTGGCCCGCACCTCGGTCCACTCCGCCTCGCTGAGGGCGCTGGCCACCGGCAGGAAGTACCACCCGGTGGCCGAATGCCGACCGGGTGGGGCCTGGGAACGGTCCCACAAGGTGTTGACCCAGGTGCCGGCGGCCGGTTTGGGGAGGGTCCCCGAGTAGGCGTCGCGGATGTAGCGGATCATGTCGTCGGGGCCGTCGTAGCCGACCACCGTGTAGTAGCAGCGGTCGATCTCGGGGTCCCAGCGGGCCGAGCGGTAGGCGGGGGCCTCGTACAGACAGAACATCGGAGTACCCAGCACGTGGCTCGGGCCGAAGCGGTAGTCCTTGGCCCGCTTGGCCCACAAGGGGCTCAGGTGCTCCTCGCCCACCAAGCCGATGAGGGTCTGGTGGACATCGGCGTTGGAGGCCACCAGCCGCCGAGCCCGGTACTCGGTTCCCCGGGCCACCACGCCCACCGCCCGTCCGTCCTCCACGATCACCCGGTCGACGTGGGAGTTCTCGATGAGGTCGACACCCTCGCGGTAGCAGGCCTGGGTCATGGCCTTGGCCAGGGTGTGGGTACCCCCCTTGACCAGCTTCCAGTTGGCACAGGTCCACATGAGGAAGGTGAGGAAGTCACCGCCGGTGGCGGTGGTGTCCACCGGCAGCCCCCACTCGACGCTCACCCGGTACATCAGGGCCCGTAGCTCGGGGGTCTCGAACAGTTCGTCGATGACCATCTTGGGGGTCTTGAGGGCGAAGTGCCCGGTGATGCCCAGATCTCCGAAGACGGTCTCGATCATGGCGGCCCGGGATTCGACGGTCCCCAGACCCACTCCGGCCAGGGCGGCTGGTGGGTTGTAGAGACCCACCGCCAGCAGTTCCTCCAGACGGGCGGCCCGCTGCTTCACCTCCACGTAGGTGTCGGCATCGGCCTTGGAGTAGCGGGCGATGCTGGCGTGGGTGCGGTCCAGCAGGTCGGGCCGGTGCAGGATCACCGGCGGGCGGCCGTCGGCGAAGGTGATCCCGGCCTGGGCCTCGGGCTTGTAGGTGCGCAGCCCCAGATCCTCCAGACCGAAGTCCGAGATCATGGGCATGATGTCGAAGAACTCCATGAACTGGGCGTGCATGTTGTGGCGGAAGCCCGGCCGTACCGGTTCCTCGGTGTTGACCCCACCGCCCTCTTCGTGACGGCGTTCGATCACCGCGGTGCTCAGCCCCGCCCGTTGCAGGTAGGCGGCCAGGCACAGGCCGTTGTGACCGGCTCCGATCACCACCGCGTCGTACGTGCGTGTGCTCACCGCAAGCCCCCTCAGACTGGAACGAACCGGTAGGACCCGAGTCGCTTGCCGGGCCATGGTGGTTCGCCTACTCCTGGTGGTCAACGGTGTACCGAGTGCATTGGGTCACCAGTCGATGGGACCTTGGTCACCTGGTCTCGACACCGAGCGACGTTGCGGTGCCGTTCGTTGCGGTGCCGTCCCCGCGGCGGCAGGGCGCGACCGAACGGCCGCTCCCCTGGGCGGCCGCTCGGTTTCTGTCAGGGCTGGTGGAAGGTCAGCGGTATTGGAGGATGCCGTCGACCACGTCGCTGGACTTCAAGGCCCGGTAGTCCGCGATGTAGTTCTGGTAGTTCCGCCACGGGAAGGCACGGCCCTGGCGGGGCAGGCGGTCGTCGGCCCTCACGATGTAGCCCGAGGTCAGACCCATGAGGTTGCCGTCGGCCACCTCGCCGCCCTGGTTCACCGCCTTCACCTCCCGTGCCCCGGTCATGCGCATGTGGTTGAGCATGCGGGCCATGAAGGCGCAGGTGAGGTCGGACTTGAGGGTCCACGAGGCGTTGGCGTAGCCGATGACCAGAGCCAGGTTGGGAACCCCGTCGAGCATGCAGCCCTTGTAGGTGAGGTGGTCGGCGGCGTTCACCTTCTCACCGTCGACGAAGAACTCGTTGCCGCCACCGAGTTGCACGTCGAGACCGGTGGCAGTGACCACCACGTCGGCTTCGATCACCTCCCCGGACCGGAGTTCGATTCCCTCGGCGGTGAAGCGTTCTATGTGGTCGGTGACCACCTCCACCGAACCCCGGCGGATGGCGGCGAACAGGTCGCCGTCGGTCACCACGCACAGTCGCTGGTCCCAGGGTTCGTAGTGGGGTGTGAAGTGGCGATCGATGTCGTAGCCCCGGGGGAGCTGACGCTCGAGCCCCTTGCGGAGGATGGCCTTCATCAGCTTGGGCTGGCGGCGGCTCAGCTGGAACATGCCGAGGGTGGCGAGCACGTACTGCCAGCGCAGTACCACCCCTCGGATCCGCTTGGGCAGGATGCGGCTCATCACCTTGGTGACACCGTTGGTGGTGGGCAGCGACACCATGTAGGTGGGTGATCGCTGGAGCATGGTCACGTGCCCGGCCACCTTGGCCAGTTCGGGCACCAGGGTGACCGCGGTGGCCCCCGAGCCGATCACCACCACCTTCTTGCCGCTCAGGTCGATGTCTTCGGGCCAGTGCTGGGGGGACACGAACTGACCGTCGAAGTCGGCCATGCCCTCCCAGTCGGGCAGGTACCCCTGGTCGTAGCGGTAGTAGCCGGTGCACGAGAAGAAGAAGCTGGCGGTGAGCTCGAAGGTCTCGACGGTCTCACCGTCCTCGGCCAACCGTTCAGCGGTGATGGTCCAGCGGGCGTCTTCGCTGGACCACTCCGAGCGCACCACCCGGTGCCTGAAGCGGATGTGCTCATAGCTGCCGTCCTCGCGGGCGGTGTCCTCGATGTAGCGGCGGATCTCCTCGCCTCGGCCGATGGTGCGCTCGATGGGCCAGGGTCGCCACGGGTAGCTGAACGTGAACATGTCCGAGTCGGACCGGATGCCCGGATAGCGGAACAGGTCCCAGGTTCCCCCGATGCGCTCCCGGCCCTCGAACACCGCGTACGAGGCCCAGGGGCAGGCGGTGGCCACATGGTGAGCGGCGTTGATGCCCGACAATCCCGCCCCCACGATCAGAACGTCGAGGTGCTCGCGGGGTTGCTCCTCGGGGCGGTCGAGGCCCGACGCGTCTTTGTTGGTGACGGCCTTCGACCGGTTGGCGGTGGACTTCGACTTGGTGGTGGCGGCCATGGGCCTCCTCCGATCGTGTGGTCGACACGGCGGCCGACGGGGGTGAGGGGTGTGGGCTCTGGGTTGGTGGAAGCGGGATGGGTGGCTGCCCACCCCGATGGGTCGGTTCAGACCGTTGCCGTTTGACCGGCGGGGTCGGCCGAGTCTGTCGCGCTGATCGCTCCGGGGTCGGAGGACTTGCCGGGACCGGCGATGTCGGCCAGCTCGATGCGCCACTTCTCGATGAGGGCGTCGGTGTCGGTGTCATCGGGGTGGAACCCGGGCTTGAGGTACTTGAAGGCCTCGACCGCGAAGTGGACGCTGATGAGGCGCTGGCGCACCAGGTTGCGGCGGAAGCGCCGGCGGTGGGCCCGGGTGATCTTGCCCCGGTCCTGCCAGACCGAGCGGCCCCACTCCACCGCCACGTATCCGGCCAGGGCGGTGGTGGTCACGAAGAAACCAGCGGCCCGTACCGGGTAGCGCCCTCCCGAAGCCACCATCACGTCGAAGGCCACGTTCTTGTGTTCGAGTTCTTCGAGGGCGTGCCAGCAGATCAACGGCTCCACCGCCTCCTGCCCGAACAGGATCTTGCGGGTGGGCTCGTGGTCGAGGGCGGTCTCGGCCAGCAGCCCGGTGTAGTGCTCGGCGGCGGCGGTGGCGGCGATGGCCAGACGGCGAGGCCGCATCTTCAGGACCTTGGCGCAGATGCGCCCGATCATGTCGTCGGCCCGCACGGTGTTGTAGCCCAGCTCGTGCAGCCGGTTGTTGAGATGGCGGTGCTCACGGCTGTGCATGGCCTCTTGGCCGATGAACCCCTTCACCTGGGCTCGCAGCTCGGGCATGTCCTTGACGGCATCACGGTGGCGCCGAACCGAGGCCACGAAGAACTCCTCGCCCTTGGGGAACACCGCCGAGAGGGTGGCCAGCAGGTGGCTGAGATGGGGTCATCGGCCACGATCCAGTCGGTCTCGACCACGTCGGGATGGTTGCGGAGGTGGCGGACGGGGATGTCTCGGTTCGCCGATGGACGCTCGACGTGGACGGTGGTCATGGATGGTCCTCCTGAGACCGGTTGGGCCCCAACGCCATGGCGTTGGTGGCGTGGATGGCGGCCACCGCCGGCTCGGCCAGCAGGCGGGTGAGGCCGATCACGGCTTCGGGGTCGCCGAAGCCGCCGTATCGGGAAACGGCTGCTCCCTGGACCAGGGTGAAGATCACGTCGACCACCCGCTGAGCGGTGACGGGGTCATCGATGTCGGGGGCGAACCACCTCAACAGGTCGACCACGGTGCGTTCGAGGCCGGCGGCCACCCCGTGGATCACGGCCCGCAGTTCGTCATCGGTGCGCCCGGCCACGATCACCTCGAGGGTGGCGGCGTAGGCGGGGCCGCTGACGATCTCCCACAGGGCGTCGATGGCGCGACCGAAGGTGCGCTCGGACTGGGGAACCTGCTTGAAGGCTTCGGTGAACTCGCTGGCCTGGTCGGCGAAGAGCTGGTCGATGGCCGCTCCCACCAGGTCCCGTTTGGTCGGGTAGTGGTGGGTCTGGGCACCGCGAGACACCCCGGCCCGGTCGGCCACCAGGCGGGTGGTGGTGCCGGCGTAGCCGTACTCGACCAGGCAGTCGATGGTCGCTTTCAGCAACGCCTGTTGGGTTGCCGCCGTGCGATCTTCCTGCGTGCGCCTCTCGCTCAACCCTGCTCCAAGAAACCGACCTGTTGGTTTGTTTCTATCCAATGGGCCGCCTGCCCGTCAAGGGTCCCCTGTCACACCTCGGGTGGTTCCACGCCCCCCACCAGCCTCACCGCCACCGTCGGCGAGCTGAGGGACCTGAGCAGACGGGCACTCACCGCGGCTCAGGACGGCCAGTAGTGACTGTCGGGCAGGGCGCGGGCTCCGAAGATGGCCTGGCCCACCCGCACCACGGTGGCCCCCTCCTCCACCGCCATCTCGAAGTCACCCGACATGCCCATGGAGAGCTCGTCGAGAACCACCCCCGTCGGCGCCGACTGCCGCAGTCGGTCACGCAGGGTGCGCAGCGTCACGAAGCAGTCCCTCACCCGCTGGGTGTCGTCGGTGAAGGCTGCCAGGGTCATCAGCCCTCTCACCCGCAGGGCACCAAAGGCCCCCATCTCGGCCAGGAAGGCCTCGACCTCGTGGGGCGCCAACCCGAACTTCGATTCCTCGCCCGAAGTGTTCACCTGCACCAACACATCGAGCCCCCGGCCCAGGGCCTGAAGTCGACGATCCAACGCCTCGGCCACCCGGAGGCTGTCGAGGGCCTGGAACTCGCTGGCGAACTCGGCCACCAGCTTGGCCTTGTTGGTCTGGAGGTGGCCGATCACCACCCACTCCACATCGAGGTCGGCCATGGCCTGCCACTTGCGATGAGCTTCCTGCACCTTGTTCTCGCCGAGACGGTGACAGCCCGCCTGTACCGCCAGCCGCAGGCGCTCCTCGGGCACGGTCTTGCTCACCGGTAACAGCCGCACCAACTGACCGTGGGGCGAACGCAGTCGGGCGGCCTCGATGCGGGCTTCGATGGTCTCGACGTTCTGTCGAAACTCATCAACGCTGGCTGCCTGCTGGAACATCCTGACCCCTTCACATCACGGCGGCTCGACCCGCAAGACCTCCTGGGCCGAACCTCCCGGAAGGCAGCGTGCCGATCCTGTCCAGGGTCGCACACCCACCATCGAAGGTGGGCTTCATCAGCAGAGCGAAGTCGGCGGCTGGTGTGACTCTCGACTCAGTGGTGGACACCCTCGCGAGCAAAGCGCATACTCGCGCGAGCAGGTTCGCCTGCTCACATCCGGGGACATCGAGCCGGTTCCCCCGAACGACAGGAGCCCACCATGGCAACCGCAACCACCGCAACCACCACCAAGAAGGCCCCCGAGGGCCTCCAGGGCGTCATGACCAGCTTGCACCAAGCTCAGACCACCGCTCTGGACTCGGTGAAGGACTTCACCTCCCGGGTGAACTCGGCCATCCCCGACGTGGGCGACCCCGGCCCCCGGGCCCGCATCATCGACGCCGCCTTCGCCCTCACCAGCCAGATCGTCGACGCTGGCAACGACCTCGCCCTCAAGCTGGTCGACACCACCGAGCGCGCCGTCAAGGACGTCAGCGCCAACTGAGACCTCACCGACTCGGCCCCGGGTCTGGGCCCGGGGCCAGTCACCCAGTAGCGGCCAGACCCGAGTTCACCTCGGGCAGCACGCAGTGGGTCCCTTCGTAGATGGTGGCCATGCACTTGTTGCAGTGCACGCACAGCCCCGCCGTACTCCGCCGGTCGGCCAGCTTGTTGGGCAGGTCGGGATCTCGTAGGAGGGCCCGGGCCATGGCCACGAACTCGAAACCCTCCACACCCACCAGAGACTCGATGGTGTCGAGGGTGTTCACGCCCCCCACATAGATCAGGGGGAGATCCAGCGAGGCCCGGAACTGCCGGGAGAACTCGAGGAAAAACGCCTCCTCGAACGGATACTCCGGGAGTATGCGCGACCCCACCAGCCGCACGCCCAGACCTACCAGGCGGGACTGGGCGGCCGCGAACTCGCGCAAGGGCACCTCGCCGCGGAAGAAGTACATGCCGTTGAGCAGCGACGATCCGCCGGTGAGTTCCAGGGCGTCGAGGTGGCCATCGCCCGCCAGGGCCTGGGCCATGGGTATCGACTCGTCGAGCCACAGCCCGGTGTCCACCCCGTCTGACATGTTGAACTTGGCCCACAGTGCCATCGACTGCGGAATGGCGTTTCGCACCGCGGCGATGACCCGGCGGGGAAAGCGGAGCCGGTTCTCGATGCTGCCCCCGTACTCGTCGCGCCGCCGGTTGAGGTTGGGCGACAGGAACGAGCTCAACAGGTAGTTGTGGCCCAGGTGCAGTTCTATGGCGTCGAATCCGGCGTCGGCGGCCCCCCCGGCGGCCGCCCCGAACAGCTCCACGATCTCGGCGATCTGTGCCACCCAGGCGCCCAACACCACCCCCAACGCCGGTGGGCTGAGCCGAGTCGAGGGTGCGGTGGTGGGGTAGCGGCGCGAGTTGTTCTGGGCCACCAGTCCGGCGTGGCCGATCTGTGCGGCCACCGCGGCACCGTTGTCGTGGACAGCCTCGGTGAGGCGGCGCAGATCACCGACCAACTCGGGCGTGAACACCAGGCAGTCGCGACTGACCCGCCCGTTCTTGGACACCGCGCAGTAGGCCAGCGTGGTCAGGGCCGCTCCCCCGGCCGCCACTCGGCGATGGAACTCGATGAGGTCGTCACTGACCACACCGCGCTTCATCCGCCCCTCGAAGGTGGCGGCCTTGATGATGCGGTTGCGCAGGGTCAGTGGACCCAGCCGGGCCGGCTCGAACGGCACTCGGTCCGGGGTGGCAGCGGCGTTCACATCGGGGACCATATCGGCACCTCGCCCACCCGTCAGGCAAACCGGTAGCGGAGATCCTGGTTGTCATATCGACACACCGTCGCTATGATGTCGACACAGCGTCGCAAACAGGCGGCCCCGAAACGACCCTTGGGAGAGTGCCCATGTTTCTCGCCTTGCGAGACCTGCGCCGGGGGGTCCGGCGATTCATGCTGCTGGGGGTGGTCATCGCCCTGGTGGCACTGCTCTCGACCGTGCTGTCAGGGTTGGCCACCGGCCTGGTCACCGACGGTATCTCGGGTTTGAGAGCCCTCCCCCTCGACCGCCTGGTGTTCCAGGAGGGAAGTGACGCCACCTTCAGCCGATCCATCCTTCGCCCCGCCGATCTGAAACGCTTCCAACAGGTTCAGGGAGTGAAGGCCACCCCGCTGGGAGCCAGCTTCGTCAACGCCGCTCCGGTTGACGGCGGCCCCAGCCTCGACCTGTCGATGTTCGGGGTGGCCGCCGACAGCTTCCTGGTGGAACGGGCTGACGCCCGAGCCGCCCTGGCCGGTCCCCCGGGTCTGGTTCTGGCCAGTGAGCTACAGGACCAGGGAGTGAAGGTGGGAGACCGTTACACCGTGGGGGGATCCAGTGAGGAGTACCCGGTGTTGGGCTTCACCTTCGCCGGTACCTACGGCCACACCCCCATCGCTTTCGTGTCGCTGTCGACCTGGCGCCAGATCCAGTACTCCAACCCCGACGACGACCGGTTCTCAGCCATTGCGGTGCAAGGTGACTCGCCCGAGTTGGCAGCCGCAGCAGCCGACACCTCGACCGTGGTCCTCACCAAGACTCAGGCCTACGCCGGCTCCCCCGGCTTCACCGCCGAGACCACCACCATGACCCTCATCCGAGGCTTTCTGCTGGTGATCTCGGCGCTGGTCATCGGGGCGTTCTTCACGGTGCTCACCGTGCAACGAACCCGTCAGATCGGTCTGCTCAAAGCCATGGGGGCCAGCAACGCCTACATCCTGCGCGACGGCATCGGCCAGATGGCGGTGCTGGTCACCCTGGCCACCGGCGTGGGGGTAGCAGTCGGTGCCGCCCTGGTGGCGGTGCTGAGCCGCGGGCCTGCCCCCGTGGAGCTCGCCCCCCGAGCCATCGCCACCGTCACCCTGGCCCTGATCGGGGCCGGGATCCTGGGGAGCCTCTTCGCCTTCCGGCGTATCACCCAGGTGGAGCCCGCCATCGCACTGGGAGTCGAGCCATGAACCACACAACTACTGCTCTCGATGTTGACGGCGTCCGGGTCGCCTACCCCGACGGTCCCGACGAGCGGGTGGTTCTCGATTCCCTCGATCTGAGGGTGGCCGCCGGAGAGATGGTGGTGATCTCGGGTGAGTCCGGAGCCGGCAAGTCCACACTGTTGACGGTGGCCGGGCTCCTGAGGAGACCCGATCAGGGTGAGGTGACCGTGGCCGGTACCTCCACCTCGGGGCTGTCAGACCGCCAACGCACCACCCTTCGTCGCGACCACATCGCCTTCGTGTACCAGTCGGCCAACCTGCTGCCAACCCTCACCGCCCTCGAGCAGCTCGAGTTGGTGGGCCACATCCGAGGCGAGCGCTCCGGCACCGCCCGCGCCCGAGCGCTGGCGCTGCTCGACGAACTCGACCTGGGTGGCCGGCGCAACCAGCTACCCGGCCAGCTCTCGGGTGGCGAACGCCAGCGGGTGGGAATCGGGCGAGCCTTCATGGCTCAGCCCACCGTTCTGATCGCCGATGAGCCCACAGCCTCGCTCGACCCCGAAAGGGCCCGGACGGTGGTTGACCTGCTGTCGGGCGCGGCTCGAGAGCGGTCCATCGCCACACTGGTGGTGGCCCACGACGACGCCCCCGCCCGAGCCGCCACCCGGCGACTACGTCTGGCCGGCGGCACCCTTCACGAGGTGGTTGAACCGGCCACTGACCGAGCCGCTGCCGGTTCTGTCCTCGGTGTCGGGGCACGGGTCGGAACGGGAGGCTGAGGTGGCCCCCCGCATCAGCGCCGACAGCGTGGCCGATCATGTGGCTCAGCAGCGGGCCGCGGTGTTGGCGGCCGCCGTCGAACTGTTCGTTGACCGTGGCTACCACGAGGTGAGCCTGGCTGACATCGCCGCCGCCGTGGGCCTGGCCCGCAACTCGCTGTACCGCTACGTCCCCGACAAGTCCCATCTGCTCATCGAGTGGTTTCGCCAGACGGTGCCCCGCACCATCACCGACTGGGAGGCAGCGGTGGCCGGGGAGGATCCGCCACCAGTCAGGCTGCACCGCTGGGCCGACACCTATCTGAGGTGGGCGCGCTCACCCCAACATCAACTGGTGGCGCCGCTGAGCGAAGCCATGAGATCGTTCGACGACACCACCAGGGCCGAGCTGGGCGACCTGCACCGGTCCATGCTCGAGGTGGTGGCCCGGGTGGTGGAAGAGGCGGGGGTGTCTCCCCACGAGGTGGCCGGCACCGTACATCTGCTCTCGGGTTTGGTCCTGGGAGCGGCCCGGGCCGCGGAGGAGGGCAACGACGACCCAGCTCTGCGTCAGCGCCTGCACCGCGCCATCACCGCCGCCCTGTCCTGAGCTGCTGGTGCGGCCCGTGGTGGTTCAGACCAGTTCGAAGTAGCGATCGATCAGGCCTGCCATCTCGCCGGGACTGCCCACCCCCACCAGGCGGCCGGCATCCATCAACGCCACCCGGTCGACGCTGGCCAGCGCCGAGAGCCGATGGGTGACCTCGATCACCGTCATCTCATGGGGCCAGCGGCGCAGCGCCTCCCTGATCTGGTGGTCGAGCTCCACGTTGAGGTTGGCGGTGAACTCGTCGAGCACCAGGACACGGGGCTCGACCAGCAGGGCCCGGGCCAGGCAGGCCCGCTGGACCTGACCGCCCGACAGGGCCGAACCGCCCGGGCCCACGACGGTGGCGAGACCATCGGGCATGGCCCGGACCTCGTCATCGAGCCCCACCACCGCCAGCACCTCCCACAGTTCGGCCTCGGTGGCCTCGGGAGCACCGAGGCGCAGGTTCATAGCCAAGGTGTCGTCGAGCAACTGGTTGCGCTGAGTCACCGCCACCACCGTGGAGCGCAGGGAGTCGAGCGTGCAGGCGTCGGTGGCCACTCCGTCGATCTCGATTCGACCGTGGTCGGGGTCGTCGTAGCGCGACAGCAGCTGCACCAGGGTGGACTTGCCCGACCCGGAGCGGCCCACGATCGCCACATGGGATCCCGCGGGCACGCTCAACGACACGCCGGTGAGGGCGGCGGGCGGCTGATCTGGCGGACCACCCGACGAAGGGACGGAGGCGGCTTCGAGGTCCGTTCCCACGTCGCGGTCGGGGTAGGTGTAGCTGACATTTCTGAACTCGACGGTGGGGGCGCCGGCGGGAGCCAGCACCCGTGGCCCGTCGACCACCGGTTCGGGGGCATGGCTGATCGACCACAGACGCCGGGCGGCCGCCAGGGAGTGGTCGAGGTATCCAACGGCGTCCTCCACCCCTCGGGGCCCCTCGAACACCCGCAGGGTTCCCGCCAGCAGGGCCGCCAGCGCCACCGCCGACAGGTCGGAGCGACCGAGCCAGGCCACCGACGTCACCGCCACCAGCCCCAGGGCGGTGTTGGCGCCTCGTCGTAGGCCCAGCACCTCGCGGGGAATCACTGCCGAGGCCGCCACCGCGGCACCCTTGGCGTCCATCTCGGCCAGACGCTGGTCGACCAGGTCGTAGCCCAGTACCTCGGCCCGGCCGTGTACCGAGTCGGTCACGTGGTGGGCCAGGTCTCGTCGAGCCACGAGGGTGTCGGCGGTGGCCGCCATGGACCGCCTGAACCCCAGGGCCGGAACCAGAGTCAACGACAGGGCCAGGCACAAGGCGGCCGGGCCCACCGGCTGCCATCCCACCATCGTCACCGCTACCGCCACCGCGGCCGGGCCCACCACCCAGGCCGCCACCACTGGGGCGAAGGTGTGGGCGTAGACCACCTCGATCCGGTCGACATCGCGGGTGAGGCTGGCCAGCAGGTCACCCGAACGTGATCGGGCCACCACCGCCGGAGCCTTGGGCCACAGGGCAGCGAACACCTGGGTGCGCAGCAGTTCGAGTGCCTTGAACGCCACGTAGTGGCCCGTGAACTGCTCTAGGTAGGCGAAGGTGGCTTTGGCTACCGCCAGCACCACCAGTGCGATCCACAGGCCTGGTCCCCCGGCTCCGCCGCCCGCCAGGTGAACCACCCCGCCCGCCGCGGTGGCGAACAGGGCGATGTCCAGTGAGAGGTTGGCGATCCGACAGGCGGCCGACACCGCCAGGGGCGGGTGCACCGGTCGGGTGATTCCCAGCAGCCAGCCCACCAGGTCCAAGGTGGAGGGCGGATCGGAGGGGGCGGCGACCTGCTCAGACATGGGAGAGCTCCCGGGGGTGAAGTTTCCCGTCGACCAGTTCCCAGGTGTGATCGGCCACCGCCAGCAACGACCGTCGGTGGGTGACCATCACGATGGTGATGTCGCGGGGCAGGGCGGCCACTGCTGCGATGATCCGGGCTTCGGATTCGATGTCGACCTGGCTGGTGGGTTCGTCGAGCAACAGCACCTTCCGCCCCGACAACAGGGCCCGGGCCAGCGAGACCCGTTGGGCCTGACCACCCGAGAGCAGGCCGGCCCCTTCACCCACCTGGGTTTGCAGCCCTCGGGGCATGCGCCGTATCTCATCGGCCACACGGGCGGCTTCGAGGGCGTCCCACAGCTCACGGTCGGTGGCGTCGGGCCGGGCCATCCGCAGGTTCTCGGCGATGCTGTCGGTGAACAGCCAGGTGGTCTGGGACACCGTGGCGCTCAGGGCGCGAACCGACGGGCCCGCGACGGTCGCGAGGCTGGCGTCAGGGACCGAGACCGCCTCCCGGCCCGGTGCGAGGACCTGCCCGGCCACCACCACCCGTCCCTCGTCGGGCACCAGGGCACCTCCCAGAATGCCCAGCAGCGTGGACTTTCCCGCCCCGCTCCTCCCCACGATGGCCACCCGACCTCCCGCCGGAACCACCAGGTCCACACCCTCGAGCACCGCTCCTCGACCGTGATCGAAGCGAACACCTCGCAGCTCGACGCCGATGTCACCCACCAGGTCGCGGGCCGCCTCGCCCCGGTGGGTGCGCTGATCGGCAGTTTCGGCGGAGAGGGCAGGGACTGGCCCAGGAGCAGTGGTGGCAGTGGCGGCCAGGTGGGCGCGAATGGCCTTCTGGGCCGCCATGCCTCCCATGCCGATGTAGAAGAACCCGGCCACCTGGGCCAGGGGTTCGAGGAGTAGAGCGGTGAGCAGGATCACCGCCAGCACCTGGTCGGGCCTGAGGTGGTCGACTCGGGCCACGGTCAGGGCAGCGGTGACACAGATCAGGATCAGAGCGAAGAGTCCGTCCATCACGATGATCACGATCTGATTGCCGGCCAGCAACTTCATCACGGCCTGGCGGTTGGCCTCACCCCGGGCCCGCAGGTCGGCCTCGACGCGGGGGCCCGCTCCCAACAGGCGGATGGTGACCAGGTTGGCGATGGCGTCCAGATAGCGACCCGAGAGCCGCGCCCGTTGTTGGCGCGACGCGCCAGAAGCCCGACGGAACAGCTTCATGAACCCACCCAGCAGCAGCGGTATCAGAGGAACCAGTGCCATGACGCCGAACCCGATCACCGAGTCGACGGCCAGACCCACCCAGGTGAGCACGCCAAAGGGGATCGCCAGCGCCGCCAGCGTGGCGCCCAGATAGATCTGGCGGAACTCGGTGAGCCGCTCGACGTTGTCGGTCATCAGCCCGATGACCTCTCCCGGGGTGGCGGATCCTTCGATCGGTGCCGGGGTGGCGAAGTGTCGTCGCAACAGGTCAGCACGCAGGCGGCGTTCCTCGGCCCGGGCGGCTCGACCCCCCATGGCCAGTTCGGCCACCGCCCCCGACGCTGCCACCATCGACGAGGCCACCGTCATCCGCAACACCGCGGAGCCGGCCCCGAACGCGAGGTGGCTCACCCCCACCAGGGTCCCGGCCGTCCCGGCTGCCCACACCAACCGGGCTCCCCCCACCAATCGGGTGGCGCGTCGCCCCGAAGACGAGATCACTGACGGTCCACGATCACGGCCCACGAATCGGACCCTATGTGTTAGGCATCCCTAATACAAGGGGTCACACGTCACCTTGTCATGTGACCACGACACCTCGTCGTAGCTACGAGTGGGCCTCGATCTGGCGG
>CAUJFC010000245.1 GCA_963169755.1 Actinomycetota bacterium
ACTGTTGTCGATCGTGGCGGTGCTGTCATCGCTGTACCCGGTGGCCACCGTGGTCCTGGCTCGGGTGTTCCTCGGCGAGCGTCTGCATCGGCAACAGGTGGCCGGGCTGGTGCTGGCCGGCGCCGGGGTGGCCGCCATCGGGCTGGGCTGAATGACCCGGGGGCAGCGGGTACCCGATCGGCAGTGCGGGTTCAGGGGATGCGGTGGGTGCGGGTGAGTACCCGCAGGGAGCCCACGGCCCGGCGCTCCACGAACCCGTCGGCCAATGCCCGGAGATAGATCTCATAGGGCGGGCGGCCGCCATCGGCGGGGTCGGAGAACACGTCGTGGATGCACAGCGTCCCGCCCGGTGCCACATGGGGTGTCCACAGCTCGTAGTCGCGATGGGCCGGTTCGGTACCGTGACCACCGTCGATGAACAGCAACGCCAGCGGCGTGGCCCAGAACCGACCCACGGTGGGCGAGTCACCCACCACCGCCACCACCGACGACTCCAGACCGGCGTCCCACACCGTGCGACGGAACCGGGGCAGGGTGTCCATGCGGCCGACCTCGGGGTCGACCAGGTCGGGCTCGTGCCACTCCCAGCCGGCCTGGTTCTCTTCGGAGCCTCGGTGGTGATCGAGCGCGAACAGAACGACCCCAGCCTGCCGAGCCGCTGCCCCCAACCACAGCGAAGACTTGCCGCAGTACGAGCCGATCTCCAGCAGCGGAGCGTCGGGTACGGCGGCGGTGGCCTCCACCCCGGCGTGCCAGAGGGCGTCGCCCTCGTCGGTGGGCATGAACCCCCGGGCAGCCACCGCGGCAGCCCGGACGTCGGCGGGGACAGCGGGAACCTGGTCGTTGGGCACCGGCGAACGCTAGCGAGACGCCCGGCCCGACCCATGGTCGGAACCGGTTCCTGGTCCACACGACGGTTCGGGCACCACTCCCAGCAGCATCACCAGCCCGGCGTCCCAGGGCGGGACCCAGCGGTCGATGAACACCACCGTCCAGACTCCGTGCTCCTGCTTCTCGTAGGGGATCTGGTTGGTGGCCAGATACCACTCGAGATTGGTGACGTTGTTGGCCAGCGAGTTGTCGAGCACATAGGTGGTGGGCCGTTCGACGGTCATCTCGCACTCGAGGTCGGCGAAACGGGGCACCGCGAACGACGATGCCCGGACCCGACCCTCGGTGGCGTAGGTGATCTGGGTACCGGCCAGGTCGGTGACAGCAAACTCGACACCCCGTTGTTCCAGTAGGTCGATGACCTCACTGGTTCCGGGCGCGGCCAGGAACCGTTCGTCGTTGCTGCGGGCGTCATCCAGACCGACGATTCCCCACGAGGTCGACGCCGCCGCCAGTCCGGTCACCACCAGCACCGCCACCGGCGACGGCAGCCAGCGGGGAGAGGGAACCAGCCCGGCCAGCAACAGGGCGAAGGCCGGCATCATCGGGTAGAGGTAGCGGGGATCAGCCCCCACCGAACCGGCGTTGTTGGCCAGCGGGTACAGCATCAGGTAGCCGATCACCACGACCGCTGGCAGGCTGGCCCCGGTCGACGGGTGGCGGGCCAGAGCCACCATCACCGCCGCCACCACCAGACCCACCGCCACGAACCGGGCCATGGGCACCAGGGCCCGCTCGGGGTTCCACGGGGTCTCCAGTCCGGTGAGCACCGCCAGCTTGGCGATCCCCTCACCGAAGCGATCGAGCGCACTGGTTCCGAACGAAGTGGACTGCCGAAGCGACGCGAACCCGTGGAGGATGTTCCACCCCAGCCACGGCAGGGCACCGACTATCGCTCCGGCCAGGACCCGGGGCCAGTGATCCAACCGGCCGGCGTCGCGGAACAGCACCCAGGCGGTGGCGGGCAACGCCACCAGCACCAGAAGTGGGCTGATCCACCACCCCACCCCCAGGGCGACTCCCAGGCCGATCATCTCGCGTCGGGTGAGCTGGTCACGTTCACCCGAACGAACCACCGAACGGGTGACGTGGTGATCCACCCGGGCGGCCAGCCACAAGATCACCGCCGCCACCACGATGGCGGCGCCGTAGAAACCCCGCTCCTTGGTCGACTGCCAGACGCCGGCGGCCGGCCCCAGCCACAACAGGACCGGCGCCGCCAGTTGTCCGGCGCGCGACGGCACAACCCGTCGAGCGGCCCCCCACACCAACAGGCAGGCCACCAGGTGAAACACGATGGGGACGATCTTGAGCTGGAGAGTCCCCGAGCCGAACAGTTTGTGCACCACGCCCACCAGGGCGGTCTCGGGGGTGCCCCCGTAGGGCTGGCCGGGGAAGAACACCGATGGGTGGTCGAAGAAGCGGCGCGCCGCCATCCCGGCAGCGGCCTCGTCGAGATCGGTGTAGCCGAGCGGTCCGGCCATGAGGTTCCAGCGCTGGACCACCCCGACCACCAGCGCCACCCCCAGAGCCGCCAACTCCCACAGCGTGATCTGGGGTCCCAGTTGGCGGCGACGACGGGTTGATGGGTAGCCGATTTCTCGGCCGGTACCGCTTCGGCTCTCTGCCAGCACCTGGTGGTCGACGACACCTGCGAACCGGTCGTCGGGATCGAGGGGGCGCTCAGAGCCGGGAGGGGCGAGGGTCACGACGCCACCACCCTCTCCACCGTCGAGCTCACCCCCAAGTTGACCTGCCCCCTGACCATGGTTGGTCGGTCAGCCGTCCACCGCAGCAGGTGACGGGCCGGCCATCGCTTCCTCGGCTTCGATGTCCTCGTCGTAGGGCGTGTGGTGGTGGGCGCCGAACATGATCTTGTCGAGGAACATGTACTTCAGAACCCACAACACACCGAAGCCGGCGATGTTGGCGAACTGCACGGCGTACTTGTTGCCGTTCTCCAGCTCGGGAACGTTGGGGTCCTTGGTGAGGTTGGCGACGATCACCACCAGCAGGGTGGAGATGGCCAGCCCGGCGATGGTGAACAGCCAGAACGGCAACACCTCTCGGCGCATGTGGGCCTTACCTCGTTTGCCCCACACCCAGTACTTGTTCAACAAGAAGGCTGGGATCGACACCACCGACACCGCCACCACGTTGGACACTCCCGAACGCCAGTGAAACCCGTGGAGGAACAAGGCCAACAGCACCTGCGTGAGCACCACCCCGATGCCCGAGGTGGCCACATAGCGGATGGCACGACGACCGGCATCGCTGCGGGCGTGGGCGTAGAGGGCGGAGGGGCTCAGGTTCACGGAGACCCGATCGTAGATTGAGACGACCGTCACCCCCCATTCATCGGCGCGTCGCGCCGGCCGCTCAAGCCAGACTGTCCCCTCGTCGACCCGCCATCGACGAACAACACGGACCTTCGGAGACCGCCTTGTCCAACCCCCGAGCCACCCCGACCACCACCACCGGACCCGCCCGGCCCGGTGCGCGACTCCGCTGGGGCACTGTGATACTGGCGGGGGTTCTGGCCTTGGGCACCGCCGGTTGCTCGGGAGATGACGACTCGGCGACCACAACCACCAAGCCGGCCGAATCCACCACCGCGGCTGCCAGCACCAGTACCGACGGCGGGAACGAGCCCGGTACCGGGGCCTACAAGCTCACCGAGGTGGCCACCCTGGCCGAGCCGCTGATGATCCTGGCCCGCCCGGGAGACGACGATCTGTGGGCCGCCGAACGGACCGGCGTTATCCGTCGCCTCACCATCGAAGAGAACGGCACGCTCACCCCCGACGGCGAACCGGTACTCGACATCAGCGCCGAAACCTCCACCGACATGGAACGAGGCCTGTTGGGGATGGCGTTCTCCAACGACGGCGGCACCCTCTATGTGAGCCACACCGATCTGGAGGGCACCAGTCAGGTGATGGCCTATGAGGTGAGCGAAGGTGACGACGGCCCCACGGTGGACCCCGACGAGCCCACGGTTCTGCTCACCCAAGAACAGCCCTTCGCCAATCACAACGGCGGGCATCTGCTGGTCGACCGTCAGGGTCGGCTGTGGTTCGGGCTGGGCGACGGCGGTGCCGGGGATGACCCCGACAACAACGCCCAGAATCCCGACACCTTGTTGGGCAAGTTGTTGAGGATCGACCTGAGTGGCAAAGAGAACCACGAGGTGGTGGCGATGGGGCTGCGCAACCCGTGGCGTTTCGCCATCGACCCCCAGGACCAGGTGATGTGGATCGCCGACGTCGGCCAGAACGCCATCGAGGAGGTGAACCGCACACCGCTGGCCGAACTCGACGGCGCCAACTTCGGCTGGAGCGGCTACGAGGGCCCCGAGCCCTACCTGGAAGGCGATGATCGCCGCCCCGACGACCCGGTGATGCCGGTGTTCTCCTACCGTCACGACGGACAACCGGGTGGGTGCTCGATCACCGGTGGAGTGGTCTATCGAGGAACGGCCATGGCCGATCTCGACGGGGCATACCTGGTGTCGGACTTCTGCGCCGGCTGGGTGCACGCCCTCATCGCCCAAGACGACGGCACGGTGCGCGACGTCGACCTAGGGCTGGAAGCTCCCCAGGCCGCGTCATTCGGTACCGATGCCAAGGGCAACGTCTACGTGCTGTCGCTCGACGGCACCGTGTGGCGGATCGACCCGGCGTGAGGCCCTGAGCGCACCGGTCCCCGTCGTCGCTTGGGCTGACCCGGTGGGTCAACCCTGGTAGCGGTAGACGTTGGTCTCGCGGGGTTCGAAGCCGAGTCGGCGGTAGAGCCGGTTGGCGGCCTCACGGCTGGGACGGGAGGTCAGGTCCACCGATCGGGCGCCGTGCTCAGCAGCCAGATCGATGGCGAAGCGGTTGAGGGCCTCGCCCACTCCCTGACCCCGCGCCTCACCGTCGACCACCACGTCTTCGATCCAGGCCCGCATCCCGGTGGGGATGCGGAACAACACCAGGGTCAACGAGCCCACGATGGAGCCCGTGTCGTCGGTTGCCACCAGCAGGTGAGTGGCGGGCGAATCGATGATCTCGCTCAGCTCGTCGCGCCCCGGCGGCGGGGCCGAGCTCGAGAGTTGAGGGGTGAGCCGCTCGAAGGCGGCCACCAGATCGTCGGTCAGGCGGTCAGCGATGGAAACCCTCACAGTCACGGGCGCGCAGCGTAGGCGGTGGGTACCCTGGGCCGGTGAGTCCGATCCGCTGGCACCACCGCCCCCAGCTTCGTGACCCGGTGATGGTCACCGCGTTCGAGGGATGGAACGACGCCGGCGACGCCGCCTCCAGTGCGGCCCAGTGGATGATCGTTCGCTTCGAGGCCGAACTGGTGGCCAGCATCGACTCCGAGGAGTACTTCGACTTCACAACCACCCGACCGGTGATCCGCCAGCGCGAAGACGGATCGCGAGCGATCGACTGGCCCGACACCGACGTGTGGGCCGCCACCACCGGCCGAGACCACGACCTCGTGGTGGTGGTCGGCCACGAACCTCATCTGCGCTGGCGTAGCTGGACCCGAGCCGTGGTCGACCTGGCCACCGAACTGGGAGTCTCACGGGCGTTGACCATGGGGGCGCTGGCGTCGGACATTCCCCACACCCGCCCCACCACCGTCACCGGCACCTCTGACGATCCCGAGCTGGCTGCCCGCCTCAGCGTGATGCACTCCACCTATGAGGGCCCCACCGGCATCGTGGGGGTTCTCGGTCAGGCGCTGCGCGACGCCGACCTGTCAACCATGTCGATGTGGGCCTCGGTTCCTGCCTACGTGTCGGGCTCGCCTTCGCCCGCCGCCGCCCTGGCCCTGGTGGAGCGAGCCATCCGCTTCGCCGGCCTACCGATCTCCACCCTGGATCTGGAGCTGTCCACCGCGTCGTATCTCAGCCACCTCGACGAGCTGATGGCCGAAGACCAAGACATGGCGGCCTATGTGGCCGATCTGGAGTCAGCCGCAGACGACCAACCATCCGACGACGACTTGGATGCCGACCCCGGCGCTCTGGTCGAAGAGGTCGAACGTTTCCTGAGGGGCGACTGACCGGTCAACTGACGGCGTGACGCAGGGCCCGTTCCAGTTCGCGACGGACCTCGGGGTCCGAGACCAGGGCACCACCCCGATGGGTGACATAGAAGGCGTCGATCACCTGGTCCCCCAGGGTTTGCACCTTGGCCACCCTCACGTCGAGGTCGAGTTCGGCGAAGGCTCGCAGCACCCGGTAGAGCAGGCCCACCCGATCGGGGGCGGTCAGTTCCACCACAGTGGCGGTGGCCGAGGCCTCGTCGTCGAATCGCACCGATGCCGGCGGCACACCCACCCGATGAGTGTTTCGATCGTAGGTGGCCACCCGTTCGGCCAGACGGGCCTCGATGGCCAGCCGTCGAGCCAACGCCCGCTCGACATCGACGGTCACCCGGTCCCAGGCGATCAACGGCCCGAAACGTGAGGTCACCTTGAAGCGCTCCAGAGCCATCCCCTCGACCGAGGTGGCGTCGGCCGAGACCACATCGAGTCCATGCAGAGCCAGGACCCCGGCAGTGCGAACGAACAGACCGGGCTGGTCGGGTGCCACCACCTCCAAGACATCATCACCGCCGGCCACCACGATCTGGCCGGCCGCCAACAACTTCCGTTGACGGGAGTCAGGGAACTCCTCGTGCACCAGGGCCGACGGATCGCCACCGCTCAGGTGGTGATCGACGCGATGCACCAGATCACGCAACAAGGTGGCCTTCCAGGTTCCCCAGGCAGCGGGTCCGGTGGCCAACGAGTCGGCCTCGGTGAGCGCCGCCAGCAGCGCCAGACGGTCACGGTCTCGAACCGCTCCCGCCACCGAGGAGATGGTGGCAGGATCGGTCAGGTCCCGTCGGATGGCCACCTCCGACAACAACAGGTGATGTCGCACCAGGTCACAGAGCACCGCGGTGTCCTCGGCGCCGTAACCGAGCCGGGATCCGATGCCGGCCACCATCTCCACACCCACCTCGGTGTGGTCCCCGGGTCGTCCCTTGCCGATGTCGTGGAGCAGCGCCCCGAACAACAACAGGTCGGGCCGCGCCACCCGCTCGGTGAGGGCCGCGGCGTTGGCGCAGGCCTCCAGTAGGTGTCGGTCCACGGTGAAGCGGTGGTAGGCGTTGCGTTGGGGTCGGTTCCGTACCGCGACCCATTCCGGTAGGTACCGCTCCCACAATCCGACGTGGTCGAGAGCCTCGACCACCGAGATCGCGGCATGGCCACACGACAGCAGTTCCACCACCCCGCGGCGGGTCTCGGGCGACCACACCTCACCGGCGACCGGTGCGGGGGTTCGACTCGCCAAGCGCTCCAGCGACTCACGGCTGATCCGAGCCTGCTTGCGGGCGGCCAGCACCGCCGTCTCCCACACCAGGTGGGGACGAACCGCGGGATCAGCGGAGGGCTCCAGGTGAACCTGGCCGCCGCGGACCACCAGCCCCGGGGCGCGGTCACGGCTGCGCCAACCCAACAGGCTGGTGCCCCCCGACACGGCGTTACCCACCCGGTCCCAGGTTTCATCGGCGATCCAGGCCACGGTGCGAGCAGCGTCGGCCACCGCCGCCATGAGCCCGTCGGCGTCGGTGCCGGTGGCCTCGCCTACCGCGTCCTGCTGGTCGAGGGTGAGCCGGTCGTTGGCTTTGCCGGTGATGCGATGCAGGGCCACGCGGGCTTCGAACAGCACCGTTTCGGCCCGCTCGAGAGCGTCGGGGTCACCGGGGTCGAGCACGGGCCGGGCCGCCTGCGCCCAGCGCAGGGCGTGCACATCCCGCAGCCCGCCACGTCCTTCCTTCAGGTCGGGTTCGAGCAGGTAGGCCACCTCACCGAAGCGGGCCTGGCGAGCCACCACCGAATCCCGGAGACGGGCCAGGGACTTCTTGGAGCGCTTGGCCCACTGGTTGGCGGCGTCTCGGGCCAACTCGGCGGTGAGAGCCGCGTCGCCAGCCAGGTGGCGAATGGTCAGCAGCGAGGTGGCGGTGTCGAGATCGTCGGCGGCCAGAGCCAGGGCATCGGCCACCGTACGCACGGCGTGACCCAGTTTCAGCCCCTCATCCCAGATCGGATACCAGATGTGTTCGGCCAGTTCGGCTGGGGCCTGGCGCGATCGATGGACCAGCAGCAGGTCCAGATCGGACCCGGGAGCCAGATCTCCCCGCCCGTAGCCCCCCACCGCCACCAGGGCCGTCCCCTCGCTCCGGGTACTGCCGGTGGCTGACGCGAACCGGGCTGCGAGCCACTCGTCGACCTCGGTCCGCCAGGCCTCGGAGAACCCCCGCCCGCTGAGGGCCGGGTCACCGAGGAGGCGGGTTCTGGTTTCAGAGAGGCTCACAGCCCGATCGTTCACGTCGCAGTAGTGGTCGGCGTCAGACGGCGTCGGCGCCCTGTTCACCGGTTCGGATCCGCTGCACGCGATCCACCTCGGTGACCCAGATCTTGCCGTCGCCGATCTTGCCGGTGCGGGCGGCGTCGCTGATGGCGGCCACCAGGGCGTCCACCTCACCGTCGTCGACCACCAGGTCGAGTCGCACCTTGGGCACGAAGTCCACCTGGTACTCGGTGCCGCGGTACACCTCGGTGTGGCCGGCCTGACGGCCGAAGCCCTGCACCTCGGCCACGGTGATGCCGTTGGCTCCGGCGGCCTTGAGCGCCTCCTTCACCTCATCGAGCTTGAAGGGCTTGACGATCGCGGTGATCAACTTCATGTCGGGTTCCTCTCGTGGTCTTCGGTGCGGGTCACAGGTTGTTGTAAGCGGTCTCGGCGTGGAGGACCTGGTCGAGGCCGATGTCCTCGGTTTCGGCGTCCACTCGCAGTCCGATGGTGGCGTCGATCACCTTGGCGATCACGTAGGTGCCCACCAGGGCGAACACGAACACCGCCACCGAAGCCACGACCTGGTCGATGAGCAGGTCGGCGCCGCCGCCGTCGATGAACAGTCCGGCCGGAACCAGCTCGTTGATCTTGGGGTCGGCGAACAGACCGAGAGCGATCGAGCCGAAGATGCCGCCCACCAGGTGCACCGCCAGCACGTCCAGGGCGTCGTCGAGCTTGGCCACCTCCTTGATGGCCAGAGCCAGGTAGCAGATGACACCGGCCGCGAAACCGATGATCACGGCGGGCATGGTGCCCACGAATCCGGCGCAGGGGGTGATGGCAACCATGCCGGCCACCGCACCAGAGGCGGCACCCAGGGTGGTGACGTGGTGACCCTTGATCTTCTCGACGATCAGCCAGCCCAACATGGCAGCGGCCGGGGCGACCAGGGTGTTCAGAAGGGCCTGGGCAGCCACACCGTTGGCTCCCAGCGCCGATCCGGCGTTGAAGCCGAACCAGCCGAACCACAAGATGCCGGTACCGAGCAGGGTCCAGGGCAGGGCGTGGGGCGGCATGGGTTCCTTGCCGTGACCCTTACGGGCTCCGACCACCAGCAGTACCGCCAGGGCGGCGGCACCGGCGTTGATGTGCACCACCAGGCCACCGGCGAAGTCGAAGGCTCCCATCTTGGCGATCCAGCCGCCGGCGAAGGCCCAGTGGGCGACCGGGGCGTAGATGGCCAGCAGCCACACCCCGATGAGGGTGGCATAGCCCGCGAACTTCAACCGGTCGGCGGTGGCGCCGGTGATCAGGGCGGGCGTGATGATGGCGAAGGTCATCTGGAACGTCAGGAACAGCGTGTCGGGCACGCTGGAGCCGGTGAAGTCACCGAACAGGGAGTTGGTGGCGCCGACTCCCTTGAACCCCAAGAGGTCCAGGCTGCCGATCCAGCCACCGTCGCCGAGATTGCCGAACGCCAGCGAGGCGCCCACCACCGTCCACAGGACGGCCAGCAGGCCCATGGCGAAGAAGTTCTGCATGAGCATGGCCAGGAAGTTCTTCGAGCGGACCATGCCGCCGTAGAAGAACGCGAGGCCGGGAGTCATGAACAACACCAGTGCGGTGGAGATCAGGACCCA
>CAUJFC010000246.1 GCA_963169755.1 Actinomycetota bacterium
CATGCGCAAGGTGGTAGAGGCAGTCGCCGACGACAACGAGTTCTTCGAGTACTTCCCCCGTTGGGCCACCAACATCATCTGTGGCTTCATCCGGCTGGGCGGACAGTCGGTTGGCGTCGTCGGTAACCAGCCCGCCGCCTACGCCGGTGTGCTCGACATAGAGGCCTCCGAAAAGGCGGCCCGTTTCGTCCGAACCTGCGACGCCTTCAACATTCCGCTGGTCACCTTCGTCGATGTGCCTGGGTTCCTGCCCGGTGTCGACCAGGAGTACAACGGCATCATCCGTCACGGGGCCAAGCTGCTCTACGCCTACTGCGAGGCCACCGTGCCCCGTATCCAGGTCATCACCCGAAAGGCCTACGGCGGCGCCTACGTGGTCATGGATTCCAAGTCCATCGGAGCCGACCTGTCATATGCCTGGCCTTCGGCCGAACTGGCCGTGATGGGCGCCCAGGGCGCGGTGGAGATTCTCAACCGAGCCGACATCGCGGCCGCCGATGACGCCGATGCCAAGAAGGCCGAGTTGGTTGACGCCTACTCGGAGAAGTGGCTCAACCCTTACGTGGCAGCAGAACGCGGCTACGTCGACGACGTGATCGACCCCACCGAGACTCGCCGTCTGCTGATCGACGGGTTCTCCATGCTGGAGTCCAAGAAAGAGGATCTCCCGCCCCGCAAGCACGGCAACATGCCGCTGTAGCCGGAGCTGACCGGACCACCGGAGAGGATCAGTCATGACTCAGATCGCCGGTATCACCCCCGATCCGACCGAAGAAGAGGTGGCCGCCATCGTGGCCGCCGTCCAGGTGACAACCGGGCGCGCCTGCGAGGTGAGCCCGGTGGAAACCCCCCGCTGGCGCTGGTCGGGACGTTGGTGGTCCAAGCCCATTCCCGCCCGACGCATCCGCCCGTGGTAACGGGGGCTCGCTGACCCATTCGGCACGGGATCGGCGTTAGCGTCGAGAACGTGGATGTCGAACCCCCCGGCGGCTCCGATCCAAAGGACGACTGGCGTGACGCGGTTCTCCGTGCCACCTCACCCCCCAGCCTGACCACCGTCGGCTCAGACCTGGCGGTGGTTCACGCCCCCGGGTCGGTTCGACGTTTCGACGAACTGAAGCCGGGAACCGACTACGACCTCGACGGGTTCGCCTTCCGCACGCTCGACCGTCCCGGAGAGCTTTTGGCCACCTTCGCGGCTGTCAACGACGTCCACTTCGGTGAGGAGGTGTGCGGCGAGGTGACGGGTGCGGACATCGGTCCGACGGTGCGGGTGGAACCGGGCGAGGACCCCTACCCCGAAACCATGAACCGGGCGGCGGTGGCCGAAATGGCCGCCATCGATCCCCGAGTGGTGCTGGTCAAGGGCGACCTCACCTCAGAGGGGACCAGAGCCGAGTACGACGCCTTCCGGGCGGTGTACGAGCCGGCCTTCGGTGACCGTCTGATGGTGGTGCGGGGAAACCACGAGTCGTACCACCATGCCGACTTTGCGGCCGACCCCTTTCAGCGCATCGATCTCGACGGCGCGACCGTGGTACTGCTGGACACCTCGGTCAACGGCTCGCCCGCGGGGAATCTCACCGCCGATCAACTGGAAGAGCTCGACACCGTGGCGGCCGAGGCCGATCGCCCAGTGCTGGTGTTCGGACATCACCACGTTGGCGACCGCCATTCGCCCGAGCGTGCCGACCAGACCTTCGGGATCGATCTCGACGCCTCTGACGCGTTGGTGGAGCTGGTGGCCCATCGTCCCGCCATCCGGGGGTACTTCGCTGGGCACACCCATCGCAACCGGGTCCGGCGTTTCGAGGCCACCGGTGATGTCCCCTGGGTCGAGGTGGCCTGTGTCAAGGACTTCCCCGGTGGCTGGGCCGAGTACCGAGTGCACGAGGGAGGAATCCTTCAGATTTTTCACCGGATCTCGTCGCCGGACGCCCTGAGCTGGAGCGACCGCACCCGACACATGTATGAAGGTCTGTACGAGGACTACGCCTTCGGGGCGTTGTCGGACCGGTGCTTCAGTTTTCCGGTTCGTTGAACGGTTCGGGTACCGGTTGAGTTCTCGTTTCGCGCCACTGGTTCGTCGTTGCCCACCGGGGAGCTGCCATGTCTGACACCACGTTCTCCTTCGAGGAGACATCCGACGCCTTTCGGTTCGCCAGCCACTGGTGGCGATCAATGGTGGGAGCGGTCGACGTCACGGCCTGGGAGCAGCCGGGACTGGGCGAGTGGACGGTTCGCCAACTGGTGGCCCACACCTCACGCGCCTACCGGACGGTCATCGACTACCTGACCGGCGAAACCGTCGACCCCACTCCCATCCTCACCGCCGCCCAGTACTTTCGGGTGGTGCTGGCCGAGGAGACCCCTCATGTGCACATTGCCGCCCGGGCGGTGCGGGAGGCAGCCGAGTACACCGACTGGTTGGCCCGAACCGACGAATTGGCTCTGCACTGCGAGAAGCTGGTGGCCGACACCCCGGGTGACGCCATCTGTCACCTGATGGTGGGTGAGATGCCGCTCGAGCAGTACCTGGCCACCCGGGTGGTGGAATTGGTGGTCCACGGCTTGGATCTGTCCGATGCTCTGGGGCTGGGGGTTGCTCCACCGCCGGCTTCAGCATCGGTGGTCCACCGGGTGCTGTCCGATCTGGCTGGCGACGACTACCGCACCATTGCCATCCGGGCCCTGTCCGGTCGCCCGCTGCCAGTCACCGCCCACGTCCTTCAGTGACCGAGTTACCAGCAGACGCCCGGCCATCGCGCGCCACCGGTCCCGCTGACGGGCCGTTGCACGACCTACGCGTGGT
>CAUJFC010000247.1 GCA_963169755.1 Actinomycetota bacterium
CCGGGGGTTTGGGTGCCGGTCTTCTTGATGAACTCGGGTGATTCGCTGAACCCGATCATGACGGCGCCGCGGCTGGTTCCGCCGCTGAGTCGTTGGACCCAGTGGCTCTGGCCGCCGGCGTCGGGGCTGCGGCCGAGCACGTTGCGGTAGATGAGGTTGACGAACTGGGCGTTGGTGAGTGAGCCGTAGCGGGTCTTGAACTCGGGTGAGGAGGCGAAGAACTCCGAGATGGCCGAGAGGGTCCATTGGCCCGAGGCGTACTTCTCGGCCCAGTAGTTGAGGCCGGCGTTGTCGGGGTTGCGAAGGAAGTAGGCGCGGTAGAGCCGGAAGATCGAGTCGCGTTGGGCGGGAGTTGCCGCCCGGCTCACCGTGTGGGTGGTGGCCGGGGTTGCCGCCACGGCAGTGGCCGATGTCGCGGCCGGGAACAGGAGGGCTCCGCTGAGGATGCCCGAAACAAGAGCGCGTCGAACTAGAGGTGATGCTGGCATGTCTTCGCCTTGGGGGGTCAAACGGGTACTGCTTCCCAGGTGATCGTCCGTCATCCCGAATCACTTGAGTGGGTGCTGGTGTCTCCCCTGGCCCGATGGATGTCTGACGCCGCCCAGAAACGCCGGCGGGTTCCAGCGTTCCCGCCGGACCAAACCAGTTACCTGTCCGGTCGGGTCCGTCGCACGGTCTGTGGCCAGGGGCGTTGCTGGTGCTGTGCCGCTACGTTCAGGGATGGTGGCTAGAACCGACTGGAACCCGGTACTGCGCGACGAGTTCTCGAAGCCCTACTGGACGCAGCTTCAGGACTATCTGTCCGCTGAGCGCTCGACCAACGTGGTCTACCCGCCGCCCGATCTGGTCTTCGCTGCCCTGCACCTGACGCCGTTGGCCGAGGTGAAGGTGGTCATTTTGGGTCAGGACCCCTACCACGGTCCCCGTCAGGCTCATGGCCTGTGCTTCTCGGTTCCCGAGGGAGTGAGTCTTCCTCCGTCGCTTCGCAACATCTTCCGAGAGCTTCACGACGATCTCGGTCTCGAGATCCCACGTTCGGGCGATCTGACACAGTGGGCCAAGCGGGGTGTCCTGTTGTTGAACACCACGCTCACCGTGAGGGCCGGGGTCGCAGCGTCCCATCAGGGTCAGGGATGGGAGACGTTCACCGATCGGGTGATCGAAGTGGTGAGCGGAGCCGGACGACCGGTGGTGTTCATCCTCTGGGGAGCCCATGCCCGTCGCAAGCGTCGGCTCATCGGAACGATGCACACGGTCATCGAATCTGCCCACCCCTCGCCACTGTCAGCTCACAACGGCTTCTTCGGGAGCCGACCCTTCTCCCGTGCCAATGCTGCCCTGGTAGCAGCCGATCGGGAGCCTGTCGACTGGGACCTCACCACTCGAGGGATCTGACGGATCCCCCGAGTTGGTCACTGGCCATTGTGCGGGGTCGAGAGGGTCAAGAGCGGGGCCGGGTTGAGTCCTGGTCCTGATCGTCGGGCTCCACGAAAACCACCACCACGTCGTCGGCGCCCGCTTTCATGGCCAGGTCTGTGAGGGTCTCGCGGGCGCTCTCTTCGGCCTTCTCCAGCACCCCGGCCTCGAGGGCGGCCGCTTCGATCTTGGCTATACCCATGCGCTGTAGAACCTGAAGTTCTCCGGGGTTGTCCTTGAAGAAGTCCGCGACCCGGTTGAACAGGCCAGAGTCGCTGCTCACCACCTTGGAATGCTCCAGGTCGAGGTGCACGTCTCCGAGATGGGGTTTGGGGGCGGTGAAGGTAACCACTCGTTCACCGGTCTCGGGGTCGACTGTCACCCGGGAGGTCACGTCAGCAATGGTGACGATCCCGTCGACTGACCCGACCGCCTGATACACGATCCGCTCTCCGGCCAGGAACCCGGGCATCCAGTTCACGTCGACCTCGCGGTCGACCAGCACCTCTACGGTTCCCGAAGAGGCGATCAGGTCGGCTTGATCCTCCAGCGAAATGAGCAACGGAGGGGTGGAGCGGTCGACCTCCTTTTCTTTGACCGGGTTCGAGAAGCGGGGCAGGAGTGACAGCGACTGACCGATGGCCAGAGCCGCCACGAGCACCGCGACCGTCACGATGGCCGGCATGAGTCGGGATCGACTCAGACGCCGCGGGCTCTCGGCGGGGTTGGCAGTGGGTGACATGCTGACTCGGCTCGAACGGCAGCGGGACCAAGACATTTCACCACGAACGCACCAGTAGGCAGTGGTCAACACCGGCTCCGGTGACCCGCTCGCGGCGGGCGGGCTACCTACGCTGGGCGGGTGACCCAGGAGCAGCGTCCCCGATCCGGGCCCAGGCGACCACCTCGTCCCGGCTCCGGACCTGCTGACCCCAGCGAAACCGGATCCCCGTCATCGACGTCCACACCAGGTCCCCCCGAGCCGGCCCGTTCTCCAGTTGCCCCGGCCCTGGGTGCTGACCTGAGACCCAGGTCGAACGACGGAGCAGCGCGTCGTCAAGGCGCACCCGGTGCCGCGCGACCGGGTGGTTCGCCCCGGAGTGGTCCTCCGGGTGGACGGAGAGGATCTGGTCACGAACTGAGACCGCGGTCGTCGCTGGATCCCTCCGATGCCGCCAACACGGTGGCTGGCCTGGCTGCGGTCAGCCGCCAGGAGCGACAGAGGCAGGGGCAGCGCGATCAGGAAGCCCTGCGCCGTCGTGCGTTGGTGATCGGTGGGGTCATCGGGGTTGTGGTGTTGTTGGTGGTTGCCGTTGCCGCCATTGGGGGCCGAAACCGCGGTGACCAGAAGGCCACGGCAGACGGGAGGTCAGACACCCCCCGGTCGACCACCACGGTCCAGCCCGGTCTCGCTCCGCCCACCACCGTGCCGTTCGAAGGATGGGTGGATCCTTCCTCGTCGGGGCAACCCTGGAGTTCGAAGGTGGTGGGCCAGCTCACCTTCCGCGGAAATCCGACCCGCTCCTACTACGGCCTGGGGCCGGTGCCCTCCGCCCCGGAGATTCTGTGGCGATTCCCCGATAGTGGCGGGATGTGTGGTCAGTCGGCTGTGGGAGGTCAGGCCAAGTCGTGGTGTGGAACCGGATGGACCGGCCAGCCTGCGGTCTGGCTGGAGGACGGCCGCACCTGGGTGACGTTCGGGGCCTACGACAAGGAGA
>CAUJFC010000248.1 GCA_963169755.1 Actinomycetota bacterium
ACCTACGCCTCGATCATGCAGGTGATCCAGGACCGCGGGTATGTGTGGAAGAAGGGCACCGCTCTGGTGCCCACCTGGATCGCATTCGCGGTGGTTCGGCTGCTCGAGGAGCATTTCGGAAACCTGGTCGACTACGCCTTCACCGCCCGGATGGAAGACGAGCTCGACGGCATCGCCAACGGCACTGTTCAGCGCGAACCGTGGCTGAACCGGTTCTGGTTCGGTGATGAGGCAGGCGAGCAGGTGGCCGAACTGGCCGACATCTCGCCCGGTTCTCCCGGGCTCAAAGCCCTGGTCGACCGAGGACTGGCCGGGATCGACCCGGCTGAGATCAACGTGGTGGCTCGCCTGCACCCCGCCGACGGTGAAGACATCGTGGTCAAGCCTGGCAAGTTCGGTCCTTACCTCAAGCAGGGTGAGCGCACGGCATCGATCCCCGACGACCTGGCCCCCGACGAGCTCGATGTGGCCAAGGCTCTGGAGTTGCTCGACGCTCCCAGCGGAGATCGCGTTCTGGGCCACGATCCCGAAACCGGGCTGGTGGTCACAGTCAAGGCGGGACGATTCGGACCCTACGTGCAGTTGGGCGAGATGCCCGAGTCCGCCGCCAAGGGTCGCAAGGTCAAGGCCGAGGACAAGCCCAGAACGGCGTCGCTGTTCAAGACCATGACGGTCGATCGCATCAGCCTGGGTGAGGCCCTTCAACTGCTGTCGCTGCCGAGGACGGTCGGTGTGGACCCAGCCGACAACGGGACCATCGTGGCCATGAACGGCCGCTACGGGCCCTACATCCGTAAGGACTTCTTGGACGAGAACGGGGCGGCCAAGAACGACACCCGTTCGCTGGAGACCGAGGAACAGATCTTCGAGCTGACCTTGGAACAGGCGTTGAAGATCCTGGCCGAACCCAAGCGCCGTCGAGGCCAGTCGACAGCCGCCCCTCTCCGCGAACTGGGCGTCGACCCGATCTCAGAGAAGCCAATGGTCATCAAGGACGGCCGGTTCGGCCCGTATGTGACCGACGGCGAGACCAACGCGTCGCTGCGTAAGGGCGACGACGTCGAGACCATCTCCCCCGAGCGGGCATCGGAGCTTCTCCAGATCCGCCGCGAGACCGCCCCCACCAAGAAGAAGGCCGCCAAGAAGAAGACGGCTGCCAAGAAGACGGCTGCCAAGAAGACTGCCGCCAAGAAACCAGCGGCCAAGAAGACGGCGGCCAAGAAGACGGCCGCCAAGAAGGCTGGGGCTGTCGAGTCCGCCGACACGGCCGGAGACGGCGACAACCGCTAGACCGCGTCGGATAGGGCGACGGGCTGCACTTTGTCCACCGGGTACGGTCAGTTCGTGGGACGGTTCGTGGTGTTCGAGGGCGGTGAAGGGTCGGGCAAATCCACCCAGGCCCGCTTGCTGGCCGAACGTTGGGGGGCAGTGCTCACCTTTCAGCCCGGTGCAACCGCCATAGGGGCTCAACTCCGTCAGATCCTGCTGGACCCCGCCAATGCCGACCTGGAGCCGCGGGCCGAAGCCCTGCTCATGGCGGCCGACCGGGCTCAGCACGTGGCCGAGACCATCCGGCCCGCCCTGCTGCGGGGCCGGGACGTGGTGTGTGACCGCTACATCGGGTCATCCCTCGCCTATCAGGGCCACGCCCGGGGGCTGGGGGTGGCGGAGGTCGCCGAACTGTCGCGGTTCGCCACCGAGAACCTTCAGCCTGACCTGGTGGTGCTGTTGGAGGTGTCCGACGATGAGGCGACCCGCCGGATGGCGGCGGTGGCACCCGACCGGATGGAGGCTGCCGGGCGTGACTTTCATCAGCGGGTACGGGACGGATACCGGATGTTGGCGGCCCACGACCTGGATCGGTGGGTGGCGCTGGATGGCGAGGGTCCGATCGACGAGGTGGCCGAGCGGGTGCGAGCGGTGGTGGAGGCGAGGCTCCGGTGAGCGGGCTTTTCCCCACCGACCCCTGGGACGAGGTGGTCGGTCAGGAGCGCGCCGTGTCCCTGTTGAGGTCGGCGTTGGCCGGAGACCCGGTGCACGCCTGGCTGTTCGTGGGGCCGTCGGGGTCGGGTAAGCGGGCCGCGGCCCGGGCGTTCGCGGGAGAACTGTTGGCGGCCGAGAGCGTCGGTGCCGGCGATTCCCAAGCCGCTGAACGAGTCCGCTCGCTGTCGGCTGCCGAGCAGCACCCCGACCTGATCGTGGTCGAGCGGGTGGGGGCCGCGATCTCTGCCGATCAGGCCGATGAGATCGTCACCCGGGCCAGCCGGTCAGCGGTGGAGGGGGCCCGAAAGGTGATGGTGCTCGACGAGTTCCACCTGATGGCCGAGGGAGTGGCCCCCAAGCTGCTCAAGACCATCGAGGAACCGCCGGCGGGCACGTTCTTCGTGGTGTTGGCCGACGAGCTTCCGCCGGCTCTGATCACCATCGCTTCGCGTTGTGTGCGGGTTGACTTCGTACCGGTGTCGGCTGACGCCATCGTCACCCGGCTGGTGGCCGACGGTGTGCCTGTCGATCGGGCGACCGAGGCCGCCGGATTCTCGGGCGGTGACCTGGCCCGCGCCCGTCTCCTGGCCACAGATGACCGCCTGGCTCTGCGCATCGCGGCCTGGCGAGATCTGCCCCGCCGTCTCAACGGCACAGGGGCGGCTGCAACCGCCGTGGTGGCCGACCTGCGGGCCGCCATCGATGACGTCGAGGCACCGCTGCGGGTTCGTCAAGACCAGGAGGTGGCCGAGTTGAACGAGCGGATCGAACGTTACGGCCAGCGGGGCTCGGGGGCCCGTGAACTGGAGGCTCGCCACAAGCGAGAACTGCGTCGCCTTCGCACCGACGAACTGAGGCTCGGACTGACGGCACTGGCAGGTAGCTATCGCGACGAGATGGTGGTGGCCGCCGACCCCTCATCGGCGATGGCCGCAGTCGAGGCGATCACGGCCGCGCTCGACTCGCTGCGGTTCAACCCCAATGAGGAGTTGTGGCTGACCGGTCTGATGTTGGATCTCCCGGGTCTGAGCTGAGCGCGCTTTCCACTACGGTGGTCGGTCCCGCCCGGGTAGCTCAGTCGGCAGAGCAGCTCACTCGTAATGAGCAGGTCAGGAGTTCGATTCTCCTCTCGGGCTCCAGAACGTTCCGGCCAAACCCGCGCTCGGCCCACGGTCCCGACTGGTGGAACCTCGATGACCGAGGGTGGACGAGGCACAGCACGGACAGTCTTGGGGCGCCCACGGGCAGCGGTCGATAGCGTTGCGTAGGTGGTACGACCGACAGGATGCCGATGGGGGCTTGCCCGGAGGTGCGTGCTTTCTGTCGCGCTCGTGGGACTGATGGGCGGCTGTTCGGTGGCCGCATCCGAGCCGCAACCCGCTCCGGGTACATCGAGACCACGGCCCCCGGCGGTCGCGAGCCTCGGATCTGCTCCGACGACCACCGAGACAGATCCTCGAGCGACCGTGCCCCATGCCGTCGTTCTGACCAACGATGGCTGGGACAGCTACCAGTACTCGATCCCCGGTCTCGATAGCGACCCATCAGCCCCGGCTGCCGTCGAGGTGGTGGCACCCGAGGTCAATCAGGGTGTCAACCTTCGGGCGGTGGGTTGGCTGGGCGAAGGGGTGCTGGCCACCGATGCGTCTAGCTGTGTGACCTGGACGGAGGGCACCGGTTCGATCGCTCAAGCAGGAGTGGCCCTGAGGGTCCGCAGCGCTCCGGGGGGACCCGAGGCCATCACCGTCACCAACAACATTCTGTGGGGAGCCCGCAACGGGTGGAACGTCCACGTGTGGTCCGGAGGGGTCGGGCAGGTGGTAGGGCAGGTGGTACTGAGCCACTCGTTCGGGTCGATTCCCGGTCAGCAGCCACTGCTGCCGTGGAGGCTGTGCGCACGTGCGATCGGTGCCACCGTCCAGTTCAAGGCCTGGTCGCTGGCCATCGACCCAACGGAGCCGGACTGGGGTGACCCGGGATACGGCGGATCCTTCGCCTTGCCCGCCCGATGGGTCTACGCCGGACGGGCTGGTTGGTACGTAGGCCATCTCGGCCCCGGTGATCGGGCCAGCTTCGGTGACTTCGAGGTGAAAGCGCTGGAGGTCACCGCCGCAGATCGGCTGGCAGCCGCCACGACCGCTTCGGCTGACGAGGTAATGCGCGGCCTGGCCGCGGCCGTGGAGCCTCTGGGCTGACGGCCGGCAAGGCGGCGCCGCCTGTTGGCGGACTCGCCTTGGCCGAGTGCTCAGCGGTCGGCGACCGAGTGAGCGGTCAGGAAGTCATCCATCTCGTCGGGCGAGAGCGGCTGGCTGATCAGATATCCCTGGATCCGATCGCAGCCGAGGCGTGCCAGCAGCTCGTGCTGTTCGGTGGTCTCAACTCCTTCGGCCACCACGGTGAGGTCCAGTGCTCCGGCCAGGGTCACCACGGCCTCCACCAGGGCCGAGGCCCGGGGAGAGCCGGTCAGGTCGGTGATGAACGAGCGGTCGAGCTTGACCACATCGATCGGCAGGTCGCGCAACCCTGACAGTGATGAGAAGCCGGTGCCGAAATCGTCGAGGGCCACCCGACAACCCAGCGAGCGGATCGCTGCCAGCGATCTCACCTCCCCGTGCTCATCGGTGGCCAAGGTGGTCTCGGTCAACTCGATCACCAGGTTGCGAGCCGGAAGGCCCGACCGGTGAAGGGCATCACTCACGTCGTCTACGAACGTTGCGTCACGGAGCTGAATCGCGCTCACGTTGACCGCCACACTCATGGCGTGGCCTCGCTCCCGCCATCGGGTCGCTTCGGCACAGGCCCGGTTGAGAATCTCGCGGCCCAGGTCGATGATCGCCCCGGACTGTTCGGCCAGCCGTACCAGATCGAAGGGCGAGACCGGACCCTTCTCGGGGTGAGTGAAGCGCAACAGGGCCTCGGCTCCTGTCACCGATCCTGATCGGGCGTCCACCACGGGCTGATAGGCCAACCACCACGAGCCCGATTCCAGAGCTTCACGCAGGTCGGCTTCCCTTTCGACTCGCTGTTGGGCCCGGTCCTGAAGGTCGAGATCGAACAGGGCGAACCTTCCGCCTCCGGCCTCCTTGGCCCGGTGCAAGGCGATCTCGGCGCTGCGCAGCGCCTCCCGAGGGTCGGCGGTCCCCGATGTCAGGGCGATTCCCACGCTGCCGGTCACCCGGACCAGGTGGCCATCGATCTCCATGGGGTCTGCGAAGCAGCGAAGCAGCCTCCTGGCGAACCCGATCGGCTCGAACTCGTCAGAGACCTCAGACAGGACCACCGCGAACTGGGCGCCTCCGTAGCGGGCCAGGATGTCGGCTCCTCGGATCAGCTGAGAGATCCGTTCCGACACGGTGTTCACGACCTGATCGCCCACATCGGAGCCGAACGTCTCGTTGACCCGTTGGAGTCGATCGACGTCGGCGAACATGACCGCGGTGGTGGCGGTCGGATGTGCCCCGCCCAGGGTGCGGAGCAGTTCGACCTCGAGCAGGGCCCGGTTGGGTAGCCCGGTCACATCGTCATAGAGGGCGGCCCGTCGGAGTTGGTCCTCCAGCCGACGCTGATCCGACATGTCACGGCACACGATGGAGTAGGTCGGAACGTCACGGTGGGGGGAACGGTGAGCGATCAGAACCTGTGACACCGGAATGACCCGGCCATCCACACCTTTCAGCCGGTTCTCTCCCGTCCATGTTCCGTCACGCTCGGCGGCGCGCATTCCCTCGCGCATCAGATCTGCGGCCATCTCGTCGGGCAGAAAGTCGAACGCCCGGGCCGGAGGTCGACCATCGTGGCCCAGCATCACCCGACCCACCGGGTTGAGGTAACGGATCTGGC
>CAUJFC010000249.1 GCA_963169755.1 Actinomycetota bacterium
CGACAACCAGTACCAACTGTTCATGGACGACGTGCGTCTGCCAGCCGACGCCCTGGTGGGCGAGGAGGACGCCGCCATCGCCCAGCTGTTCGCCGGTCTCAACCCCGAACGGATCATGGCCTCGGCCTACGCCGTGGGCATGGGGCGTTACGCCTTGGACAAGGCGGCCGGCTACGCCCGGGAACGGGTGGTGTGGGGCAAACCCATCGGTACCCACCAGGGAATCGCCCACCCCCTGGCCCGCACCCACATCGAGTTGGAACTGGCCCGGCTCATGATGCAGAAGGCCGCCACCCTCTACGACGCCGGGCTCGACGTGGAGGCCGGCGAGGCCGCCAACATGGCCAAGTACGCCGCTGGAGAGGCCGGGGTGGCAGCGGTGGACGCCGCCGTCCAGACCCACGGCGGCAACGGGCTGGCCAGCGAGTACGGCCTGGGCACCCTGATCGCCGCCTCCCGGCTCATGCGGATCGCCCCGGTGAGTCGCGAGATGATCCTGAACTTCGTGGCCCAGCACAGCCTGGGTCTGCCCAAGAGCTACTGAGAGGTCACGGTGAGCGAACCCGACGAAGAGACCGAACTGGTCCACGGTGTGATCGAGGATGGGATCGCCACCCTCACCCTCGACTCACCCGCCAACCGCAACGCTCTGTCGGCCCGTCTGGTGGGTGAGCTCACTGCCCACCTGGGGGTTGCCGCCATCGACCCCGAGATACGGGCGGTGGTGATCGGCCACACCGGGTCCACTTTCTGTGCCGGTGCCGACCTGGCCGAGAGCGCCCGCGAGGGAGGCCCCATGCGGGGCACCGAACGACTGGTGGGTCTGTTGCGTCAGATGGTGGAGCTGCCCAAGCCGGTGGTGGCAGCCGTCGACGGCAACGTACGGGCTGGTGGACTGGGTCTGTTGGGGGCCTGTGACCTGGTGGTGGCCAGTCGTCGGTCCAGCTTCGCCTTCACCGAGGTCCGGCTGGGGGTCACCCCGGCCATCATCTCGCTCACCGTGTTGCCTCGCCTGACCAACCGGGCGGCGTCGCGTTATTTCCTCACCGGTGAACGCTTCGATGCCGAGGAGGCGGCCCGTATCGGCCTGGTCACCGCGGTGGCCGACGAGGTGGCCGACGCCCTCGATCCTTTGGTGGAGGCCTTCGGGGCCTGCTCCCCTCAGGGACTGGCCGAGACCAAACCTCTGCTCACCGCCGAGATGCTGGCCGATTTGGATGACCGGGCCGAGGACTTGGCCCACCTGTCGGCCCGCCTGTTCGCCAGCGAGGAGGCCCGGGAGGGGATCACCGCCTTCCTCGAGAAGCGGCCTCCCCTCTGGTCCGTCGGGTCCTGATGGCCACTGGGGCCGAGGCTCGATCGCCTCGTCCGGACCGGTCGCCTCGTCCGGACCGGTCGCCTCGTCTGGACCGGTCGTCCCGTCCGGACCGGCTGCCCCGTCAGGACCGCAGTCGGGCCACCCGGTCGGCCCTGTTGGAGGCGGCGGTGAGCTGTCTGGCCGAGCTGGGCTGGTCGGGCAGCACGGTGGCGGTGGTAGCCGAACGTGCCGGCGTGTCGCGAGGGGCCGCGCAGCATCACTTCCCCACCCGGGAAGCCCTGTTCATCGCGGCAGTTGAGCACGTCACCGAGCAGCGCTCGGCCGAGGTACGTCGACAGATGGCCGAGGCCAGTGAGCGGGGGGTTCCGCTCACCACCCGCCAGGTGGTGGAGCTGGTGGTCGAGTTCTACACCGGCAACAGTTTCCGGGCCGCTCTGGCCTTGTGGGTGGCGTCCGCGGCCGAGCCTGAACTCGCCGCGCAGGTGGTGCCGGTGGAGATCCGGGTGGGGCGTCAGGTCCACCGTCTGGCGGTGGAGCTTCTGGGAGTGGACGAGTCGGTGCCCGGGGTTCGTGAAACGGTGCAGGCCACCCTGGACCTGGCCCGAGGGTTGGGGCTGGCCAATCTGTTGAGCGATGACTCGGCCCGTCGTCAGCGGATCGTGGCGCAGTGGTCCCGGGTACTCGAGGCGGCCTTGGCTGGCTGATGGGGTGCCATCCCCCGGATTTCTGACAGTTTTCGGTAGGGGTCAAGTAGACACTGGCTCATGACCGACGCTCACAGCCCCCAGGCCGACCGCCCAGCTCGTTCCAAGGCTCCGCTGTTCGCTGGAGTTGCTGTGGTTGTGGTGGTCCTGGCGGCCGCGGTGTTCTGGTTCATGCGTGACGACGCTCCCGATGAGGTGAACCTCGATGACGCCGCCGCCCAGGTGACTTCGACCACCGCCGACGACCCCGACAGGTCCGACGGCTCCGAGCCAGGGTCGACCGACCAGTCGACTCCGGGTGGCTCCGCCGCCGGAGAGGGGATCGAAGGCCAGTGGACCGTCGACACCGAGACCGGTGAGTTCGACTACGAGAGCGCCACCGGCTCGTTCGCGGGTTTCCGTATCGACGAGGAACTGGCCGGGGTGGGTGCCACCGAAGCTGTTGGTCGCACCGGCGACATCACCGGGAGCATCACCATCGAGGGCACCACCGTCACCGCCGGTTCTTTCGAGGTCGACATGACCACCATCACCACGAACGAGAGCCGCCGTGACAGTCGGGTGCAGAGCGCCCTCGA
>CAUJFC010000250.1 GCA_963169755.1 Actinomycetota bacterium
CTATTCCAGAGGATGCGGGGCCGAGTCGGCGGCGCAACCGACCCACGGTCACCTCGACCGCGTGGTCGTCGGCCCCGTTGGCCCACACCTGCTGGCGAAGCTCCCCCTTGGATACCACGGCTCCCGGGCGACGGCTGAGAACGGCCAGCACGGCTCGCTCCCGGTCGGTGAGCTGAACCGGTTCGGCTCCCTCGACCATCACCAACCGTCCCTGTACCCGCACCCCGGTGCCGGTCAGTCGAAGGTCGACCACCTGGTCGCGCAGCGTCTGGGCCAGGGCCTGGACCATGGCGCCCAGCCGGTAGGTACGGGGAACGCGGGCCTCACCCAGGCCAACATCCGCCAGACGAGCGGCGGTGATCGGACCGACCGCAACGGGCACAGTTCCGCCCACCCCAAGCGCGGCACCTGCGGTGAGGGCAGACCGGACCTCGGCCAGCAACCCGGCGGACTCAGCCAGTTCGACGAAGTTGTCCACCGCGGGGGCCGAAGTGAAGGTGACGGCGTCGATCACTCCCTCCACCACGCCACTGAGCAGACGCTGGGCGGGCCCGGGATCCTCGGGAACGTCCCAGCAGTAGACCGGGACACCCACCACATCGAGGTCTGGGGCCAACGTGGCCAACTGGTCCAGCAGATCCCTGCTGAGGGAACCGTCGAGCTGTACCGCGACTCGCGACCCCGGGGCGATCGGACCCAGGTCCCCGCTGGCCAGCTTGGCGATCACTGACTCGGTGGATGCCTCTCTGGCCTGCCAGGTGACGTCGACGCCGAGGGTCAGGGCAGCACCGGCTGCCTTGGGGCCCCGGGCCACCACCACCGGCGCATCGGCACCGGCCGGGTCGGTTCCGGTCAGTGCGGTGAGCAGGTCCTCGCCCAAGCCCAGACTGTCGGCGACACTGAACCACCCACGGATGCCGAGGGCGGTGACCAGGATGACCACATCTGGTGGGTCGGCGATCAGTGCCTCGGTGGCCACCCGGACACCTTGTGCTCCGGCCAGCGGGCGGGTGCGGATCACCGGACCGTGGACCACCGTCGCCCCCAGCCGGGTGAGCAGGGTCTTTTGTTCATCGGCTCGCCGGTCGGCGGTCACGCCCACCGTGAAGCCGGCCAGCGGTCCCAGGTTCATGGAGCCAGGATCACCCATTGCTGTTACGGCACGGTTTCGACGGAGTGTCCCGGTCGTGATTCTCGGGCGGAGAACTAGAACCGGCCGAACCCACCGACCGGTGAGCCCGCGTTCACACCGGCTCCCGGATCAGCGGTGCCACTTCGACGATGTCGTCGATGATCCGATAGGGAGAGCACCCCAGGCCGGGTTGACCTTCCTCCAGGGCATCTCCGGTATCGAGTCGGTAGCGACGCTTGTCCAGGGGCGAAGCCACGAAGGCAACCTGCTCGCCGTTGATCTCGACCGAGCCGGTGAGACCGTGGGCCATCACGTTGGCTCCGCTGTGAGGGTCGACACCGCCGATCACGGCGTACTTGTCGTTGGGGAGACGGAACACCGCCACACACTCGTCTCCCACCAGAGCGCCGACTCCGTGGCCGACGACCAGGCTGTCGGTGGGAATCACCCGAACCCATCTCGATCTCATACCGGAACCTCCATCAGGTCATCGCGCCGGCGGGCGCTGCGGATTGTCACCGGGGCCCCTTCGGCTCCCCGTACCACCACCGAGCCGGCCGGGGCTCCGGCGGCTGGGCGGATCTGTCCCCGCTCCCGGGTGAAGGCCACGGTGGGGTCGGGGCGGCCGGGGGCGTTCACGAAGGTGGTGAACCGGGCGAGACGTTCGGGTCGCTCGAGGGTGGCCGTCCACTCGCACTCGTAGCTGTCGAGGTGGTGGACCATGGCGGCATCGAGTTCGTCGGCCACGCCCAGCACGTCGTCGAAGATCACCGCCCGCAGGCGCTCCAGTCCGCCCTCGAGACCTTCCACCCAGGTGCTGGTGCGCTGGAGCCGATCAGCGGTGCGCACGTAGTACATGAGGAACCGGTCGATGGCGGTGACCAGGTCGTCGTCAGACAGGTTCTCGGCCAGAAGATCGGCGTGGCGGGGCTGCTTGCCACCGTTGCCGCCGACGTAGAGGTTCCAGCCTCGTTCGGTGGCGATCACGCCCACGTCCTTGCTCTGGGCTTCGGCGCACTCCCGGGCGCAGCCCGAGACCGCCATCTTGATCTTGTGAGGCGAGCGCAGACCCTTGTAGCGGTTCTCGAGGAAGATGGCCATGGAGGTCGAGTCCTGGACGCCGTAGCGACACCAGGTCTCCCCCACACACGACTTCACGGTGCGCAGCGACTTGCCGTAGGCGTGGCCGGACTCGAATCCGGCATCCACCAGTCGCTTCCAGATCACCGGAAGCTGGTCGAGGGTGGCGCCGAACAGGTCTATGCGCTGCCCGCCGGTGATCTTGGTGTACAGATCGAAGTCCCGGGCCACCTCGCCGATCACGATGAGCTTGTCGGGAGTGATCTCACCACCGGGTACCCGAGGTACCACCGAGTAGGTGCCGTCCTTTTGCATGTTGGCCAGGAACCGGTCGTTGGTGTCCTGGATGGCGGCCCGATCGTCGTCGAGTATGTGCTCGTTGACGATGGTGGCCAGGATCGACGCCACCGTGGGCTTGCAGATGTCACATCCGTGCCCGCTGCCGTGGGCGGTCAGCACCTCGGCGAAGGTGGTGTGGCGGTGGATGCGGACCACGTCGAACAGGTCAGCTCGGGTCATGGCGAAGTGGGGGCACAGGTCGGTGCTGACCTCGACGCCGGCCCGGCGCAGGGCGTCGTTCATGATGGCGGTCACCTGGGGCACGCACCCTCCGCAGCCGGTGGCGGCCCGGGTGGTGCACTTGATGGCCGCCAGGTCCGAGCATCCACCAGCCACTGCACGCTCGATGTCACCTTTGGTGACGTTCTCACAGGTGCAGATGCAGGCTTCGGCCGGCAGCGCAGCCAGGCCGGTGGCACCGCTGGTGTCGTCGCCGTCGGCCTGGGGGCCACGGGCCAGTAGCCGGGCGGGCTCGTCGGGCACCGGGGTGGTTCCGGTGATGACCTGGAGCAGCGAGGAGTAGGCGGTGGTGTCACCCACCAGCACCGCACCCAGGGCCCGGGTTCCATCGGCCGAGACCACCAGCTTCTCGTAGGTACCGGCGACCGGGTCATCCCACACCAGGGCTCGGGTATCAGGGTCGTTGCGGTCGGCGTGGGGGTCACCCAGGCTGCCCACATCGACGCCCAGCAGCTTGAGCTTGGTGGACATGTCGGCCGGTACGAAGCGGTCCTCGGGCAGGGGCTCACCGGTGGCCACCGCGGCGAGCCGGGCGGCCAGCAGGCGGGCCATGGTGTAGCCGGGGGCGACCAGCCCGTACATACGGCCACCCACCAGGGCGCACTCTCCGATGGCCGAGACCGCCGGGTCCGAGGTGGTCATCTGGTCGTCGACCACGATTCCGCCACGTTCGCCCACCTCGAGGCCGCAGTCCCGGGCGAGCTGATCGCGAGGTCGGATTCCGGCTGAGAACACAACCAGGTCGGTGGGCAGCGGGTCGCCCTCGGCGAAGGTGACGGCGGTGACCCCGCTGTCGCCCTCGACGGTGGCGGTGGCCACACCGGCGTGGACGTGGACTCCGAGCCCTTCGATGTGGTGGCGCAGGACGTCGCTGCCCCGGGGGTCGAGCTGCACGGGCATCAGCCCCGGGGCCATCTCCAGAACGTGGGTCTCGAGACCCAGCCCCAGCAGGGCGTTGGCCGCCTCCAGGCCCAGTAGGCCTCCACCCACCACCACGCCCCGGGTCACCTCGGGTCGTTCGGCCGCCGCGGTGATGGCCTCCAGGTCCTCGATGGTCCGGTAGACGAATCGGTCAGGGCCGGTGGCGCCGGGGATCGGCGGCACGAACGGGGCCGAGCCGGTGGCCAGCACCAGGTGGTCGTAGGTGAAGGTGGCACCACTCTCGGTGATCACCGTGCGGGCATCGCGGTCGATGGTGACCACGGCATCGCCCAGGTGGAGGGTGATGCCCTGGTCGGCGAACCATGCCTCAGAGGTGAGGGCCAGGTCCGCAGCGTCACGGGTCTCGAACCACGAGGTGAGCCCGACCCGGTCGTAGGCGGGACGGATCTCCTCGCCCAGCACGGTCACGGCCATGTGTTCCAGCGCTCCGCTGTCGGCCAGGGCCTGGAGCAGCTTCTGGCCGACCATGCCGTTGCCCACCACCACCAGGTGCAGGGGGCCGTCGGCGCCGGGACGGGGGTCGGTGATCAGGTCGGTAGCCATGAGGTCAGCCAACACAACCGCTGTCACAGCCGAACGACGCCACCGTGACGCCCCGACTAACAGCGACCCCGGCTCGGGGGCTGAACCTTGTGCGTCCCCTCACCAACGACACCCGTTGGCTGTGAGTGGCTGTTCATCGATCGACAACACCACACCCCGGGCCGTGACCGAGGCCACATGGGGCGACCGGCCCGGTGCTACGCGGGGTTGATACCCAGGTTGTCGTAGATCTCCAGGA
This sequence comes from Actinomycetota bacterium, assembly GCA_963169755.1. GTDB lineage: Bacteria > Actinomycetota > Acidimicrobiia > Acidimicrobiales > Iamiaceae > Aquihabitans. The sequence goes on from CAUJFC010000250.1 coordinate 4,515, forward strand.
TCGAGTTGGCCCGGTTCAAGGCGTAGAGGTGGATCCCACAGACGTCGTCCTCCAGCAGTTCGGCCACCAGCTCGGTGGCCACCGTCACTCCCAGCTTGCGGGTGGCTTCGGGGTCGTCGGCCACCTCGTCCATCCGCTCCTGGAGAGAGTCGGGAATGTGGGTGTTGTTCATGGCCGACATGCGCCGGGCCCCGGCCACGTTCACGAACGGCATTACCCCTGGCAGTATCGGGGTGTCACAGCCCAGCTCGCCCAGCTCCTCGACCAGCCGACGGTAGTGATCGACCTCCCAGAAGAACTGGGTCATGGCGAAGTCGGCCCCGGCGAGCTTGGCGGCGAGATACCGACGGTCACTGGCCCGATCGGGTGAGCGGGGGTGGACCTCGGGGAAGGCGGCCACCGCCACCGTGAAGTGGTCGACCTCGTGCACCAACTCGACCAGCTCGGAGGCGTAGGTGTAGTCGCCGCCGGGATCCGAACCGTCGGCGGGCGGGTCGCCGGCCAGAGCCAGAACGTTGTGAATGCCATGGGCGCGGTAGTCCTCGAGCAGGTCCACCAGCTCGGCTCGGGTGTGGCCCACACAGGTGAGGTGGGGCATGGCGGGGAATGCCCGGTTGGTGTTGATCTCCACCACCACGTCGCGGGTGGTGGAACGGGTGGACCCGCCCGCCCCGTAGGTGACCGACACGAAATCGGGCGCCAGGGTCGCCAGCTCGTCGACCGCCGCTCGCAGCGAGGTCGCCCCCTCGGGGGTCTTGGGCGGGAAGAACTCGAACGACCAGGTCGGGCCGGCGGCTAGAAGGTCGGAGATCCGGGTCATGGTGGCAGTCGAGCCTACCGACCTCTTACCCACTGACCGCCCACTGACCGCCCACCGACCGCCCACCGACTGCCCTGCCAACCGTGGGCCGGCGACTGGCAACCATCGACCGCCGACGACTGGTCGAGATGGCCCAGGTCGACACCGAGATACCGCTGGTCGGGAAATTCAGGGTGGAAATCGACCCACCCGCTGACATACTGCGAGCCCGGTCGTTGAGGGGCGACCTGGCACCCCATCTCCCGACTTCGGAGCTGCCGTCGGGACCATCCCCCAGAGTCAAGCGACTCCCCGATGTCCGGGGGGTTGCTTTCTGTCCGCCCAACGACCCGCCAGGGACCCAATGTCGACTGACCACGCCATCTCCGCCACTGGACTGGTGAAGCGCTACGGCGCCAAGACCGCTTTGACCGGAATCGACCTGGCCGTCCCCACCGGTACGGTCACCAGCGTTCTCGGCCCCAACGGGGCCGGTAAGACCACCGCGGTCCGCATCCTGACCACGCTCTCGGTACCCGACGAGGGCGCTGCCACGGTGGCGGGCTTCGATGTGACCACCCACCCCACCGAGGTGCGACGTCGCATCGGACTCACCGCCCAGGACACCACCGTCGACGGGCTGCTCACCGGCCGTCAGAACCTGGTGATGATCGGTGAACTGCACCACCTGGGTCGGTCCGTGGCCCAGCGCCGGGCCGACCAGCTCCTCGAAGAGTTCTCGCTCACCGACGCCGCCGACCGTCTGGTCAGCGGCTATTCGGGCGGCATGAGACGACGCCTCGACATCGCCGCCACCCTGGTGGCCGACCCCGAGGTGCTGTTCCTCGACGAGCCCACCACCGGCCTGGACCCTCGGGCCCGCAACGAGTTGTGGGACGTGCTCGACACCCTGGTCGACCGGGGCACCACCATCTTGCTCACCACCCAGTACCTGGAAGAGGCCGACCGGCTGGCCGACGACATCGTGGTGGTCGACCACGGCCGGATCATCGCCCAGGGCGACGCTCGTTCGCTCAAGCGTCAGGTCGGCGGTGAACAGATCCAGCTCATCACCACCCGAGCCGAGCAGTTCGAGGCGGCGGTGGCCATTCTGGCCAACGCCACTGGAGCCCAGCCCACCACCGACCTCACCGCCCGCAGCGCAACCGCTACCACCGTCGACGGTGTTGCGGCTCTGGCCACGGTGGCCGCCACCCTGCGAGACGCCGGCATCGCCGTCGACGACCTCGGTCTGCGTCAACCGACCCTCGACGAGGTGTTCCTCACCCTCACTGGCAGCCCGGCCGACGACGACCCGGCTGACGACCCGTCCTCCTCCTCCAACCACCGGAAGGTCGCCCGATGACCACCACCTCCATGGACACAGCCACCCTCGCTTCGCCCTCGACCGCCGTCGAGGCCCCGGCCGCCGGGGAGCGCCACGGCAGCGTCATCAACGACATATGGGTGATCGCCAAGCGCGGCCTCATCCACATGCGCCGCCAGCCCGAGGCGTTGAGCGACGCCACCATCCAGCCCGTGATGTTCGTGTTGCTGTTCGCCTACGTGTTCGGTGGGGCCATCGACGTTCCGGGCGGCGGCAGCTACCGAGAGTTCCTGATGGGCGGCATCTTCGCTCAGACCATCGTGTTCTCGGCGTTCGGCGTGGCCATCGGTATCGCCAACGACCGCAAGAACGGAGCGGTGGACCGGTTCCGGTCGCTGCCCATCTGGCGGGGCGCGGTACTGGGGGGTCACGCGGTGGCCAACCTGTTCAAGGCCATGCTCCCCATCGTCTTGATGTCTCTGTGCGGCCTACTGGTGGGCTGGCGGATCAACAACGGTCCGGTCGACGCCGTGCTCGGTTACCTGCTGATGATCGCCTTCTCCTTCGCCATGGTCTGGGTGGGAGTGCTGCTGGGCAGCCTGGTGGCCACCCCAGAGGGGGTGACCGGCATCGCCTTCGCCGCTCTGTTCCCGGTGACCTTCGTGGCCAGCACCTTTGTCCCGGTCAGTTCCATGCCCGGCCCGCTACGGGTCATCGCCCAGTGGAACCCCACCACCACCCTGTCCGATGCCCTGCGCGAGTACTTCGGCAACCCCAACACACCGATCCA